>JADGNV010000103.1 GCA_017883285.1 Candidatus Aminicenantota bacterium
CAACACGCCCTCGCCGATCAAGTATGCCAACCCCAACATGCCCCCCGAGGTGCTTCAGGAGGACACGGTCATCCAGAAGTATCCTCTCGCCGTCCGAGGGGACAAGATTAAGATCGCGCCCGCCGCGGATTTCTTCCGGAAAGTCGGGCTGCCGGGGAAATAGGATAGAAAATTCGGGTGGACGACGGATAAAAAGTGAAAAACCCCAAATCCTTCTGGACCCCGCGCGAACGCACGGCGCTCGCCAAACTCGAAACGCCCACCAAACTCCAACAGTGGCTCAACGGCATCGCCTACGACTCCGAGCCGGGCACGGCTTCGCCCCGGCGGGTCATGCGCGAACGGAAGGCCAACTGCTTTGAAGGCGCCCTGTTCGCCGCGGCCGCCCTGCGGTTCCACGGCCACCCGCCGCTCGTCGTCAACATACGTTCGTGGAACGACGACGACCATGTCCTGGCCGTGTTCCGCCGCAACGACGCGTGGGGCTGCGTCGCCAAGTCGAACTTCACCGTCCTCCGCTTCCGCGACCCCGTCTACCGCTCGATCCGGGAGCTCATGATGTCGTACTTCGACGTGTACTTCAATTCGATCGGCCAGAAGACCCTGCGCGGGTACTCCGTGCCGTTCAACCTCTCCCGGTTCGACGGCGACAACTGGATGACGACCGAAGAGGACGTGAGCGACATCGGCGACACCCTGGACCGAGCGCGGCACTACCCGGTCCTGACCCGGGCCCAGATCCGGGACCTGCAGATCACGGACCCCGACCTGGTCAAGGCCGGCCTGATGGGGGCCAAGGTCGTGGGGCTGTTCAAGGCGAAAACATAGGACCGCGTCTATTTCAGCAGATCGGCGGATATTTCCCGGATCAAGTCCCACGCGGCGCGGACGTGGCGCTCCGCGGTCGTGCGCTGGCCGATGACCATCCGCAGGGTGAACTTCCCGTGCAGGGCGGTGTGGGTGAGATAGATCTTCCCGGTCGCGTTCAGCCGGTCCATGAGCGCCTTGTTCAGCGAGGCGAGCGCCGCCTCGTCCCGGTTGTCGTTCAGCCGGAAACAGACCAAGCCGAAATGGGCGGGCGCCATGAGCTCGAAGCGCGGGTCCGCCTCCACCCAGCTCTTGAAGAGCTGCGCCAGCCGGATATGCTCCCGGACGAAGGCCCGCAACCCCTCCGCTCCGTAAGAACGCAGCACGAACCACAGCTTGAGCGCCCGGAAGCGGCGGCCGAGCTGGATCCCCCAATCGCGGTAGTTCTTGACGTAGGGATCCGCGCCTGTTTTCAGATATTCCGGGTGGATTTCAAAGGTCCGGACGAGCCAGCTCGGCTCCCTGACGAAATACGCGGAGCAGTCGAAGTTGGTCAGCATCCATTTGTGGGGGTTGAAGACGAAGGAGTCGATAGATTCCGCGCCGTCGAGAATCCAGCGCTTCTCGGGGAGGACGGCTGCCGTCCCGGCGTAGGCCGCGTCCACGTGGAGCCAGAGGCCGTGGCGGCGGGCGATCGGCCCGATGGCCGCGAGGGAGTCCACGGCCCCGGAGGAGGTCGTCCCGAGGGTCGCCGCAACGAAGCAGGGCTCGAGCCCGCGGCTCTTGTCGCGGAGGATCGCTTCTTCGAGTCTTTCGGGCCTCATGGCGAATTCGGCGTCGGAGGGGATGAGCCGAAGGTTTTCGCGGCCGAAACCGGCGATCTTGACCCCCTTTTCGACGCTCGAGTGCGCTTCTTGCGAAGCGTAGACGACGAGGGGCCTCTTCAACCCCTTTTCGTTGGCCTCGAAATCCGTCGCCCGCTCCCGGGCCGAGAGGAGGGCACAGAGGGTGGCGGTCGAGGCGGTGTCCTGGATGACGCCGGTCAGGCCCGCGGGAAGACCGAGCAATTGGCGCAGCCATTCGAGGACGGCGTCCTCGAGCTCGGCCGCGGCCGGCGAGGTCTGCCAGATCATGCCCTGGACGCCGAGGCCGGCGGTCAAGAGTTCGGCCAGGACGGATTCGGGGCTGTTGTTGGCCGGGAAATAGGCGTGCCAGCCCGGGTGCTGCCAGTGGGTGATCCCGGGGAGGATGACCGTCTTGAAGTCCTCGAAAATCCGGTCCATGGGTTCGGGCTGTTCGGGAGGAGCGGACGGGATTTGCGCCCGGATCTCGCCCGGCTTGACCCGGGACATCACCGGGAGCGTCCCGACGTTTTCGAAATAGTCCGCCAGCCAATCGACGAATTCGTAGCCGTGGTGCCGGAAAAGATCTTTGTCCATGCCGGTTCTCCTCCGCGAATGACGTTCGACGGTGCTTGGCCTTTTTTGAAGCCTCTACGATAGGGGTCGAAAATCGCCCTATCGACCCCGATTATTCTAGTCCAGACCCTGTTTTGAGTCAAAAAGAGCCGCCCGACCCCCTGATTTTCGATCGTTAGATATAAAAAAACGCTGATTCGGCCTGCTTTTCGGCGGCAAAGGAGAGGATTAGGCCTCCCCAAAAGAAAAAATGAAATATTTCAAAATAAATGTTGCGCGAGCTGGTCAACCTGTGTTATAATATTAATAAGTTAGTAAGCGCCCCAAGCGAAAAATCCCTAAAAACCGAAAATTTTTTATCGATATTCTTTGTCCTGCCGCCGTTGACATCCGCCCGGCCTTGGACTATAAATAATCCTCAGGTCACGATACAAGGGAAGTCCGTGAAATACGGACACAGCCCCCGCTACTGTAATCGGGGACGAATCCCGGACGATGCCACGGCCCTCACAGGGTGAGGGCGGGAAGGCCCGGGAGGAGAGCGATCCGAGAGTCAGGAAACCTTGGTTGGACCTCGTTGCCCGTCTTCGTGGGGAAGAGCGGGGCGATTTTTTTTGTCCGAAAACGGCGGGGGCCTCGAATGAGGAGGTCGATCCGCCATGTGGAAACCGTCGTTCATCGGACTCACCGTCGCGGCAGCTCTTGCGGCCGTCCTAGCCGCGGCCCCTGCCGCCGCCCCCTATTTTCCAACCGTTGCGGCCTCCAAAGCCCAGGCCGTTCCGCCAAACCCCCAGCACCAGGTCGTCGTCACGGCCACGCGGATCGAAACGCCCGCCCGCGAGGTCGCGAGCTCCGTCACCGTGATCGCCGGGGCCGACCTCGACCGGACGAAGGCCACGACCGTCCTCGAGGCTCTGCGCGACGTCGCCGGCCTGGCGGCCATCGCCAACGGCGGTCCGGGCTCGGCCGCTTCGATCTTCCTCCGCGGCGCCAACTCGGAGCACATTCTCGTCATGCTCGACGGCGTGGAGCTCAATGATCCCATGAATCCCTCCCGGTCCTTCGACTTCGCCCACCTGGGCCTCGACAACGTGGAGCGGGTGGAAGTGCTGCGAGGCCCGCAGAGCACGCTCTACGGATCGGACGCGCTCGGGGGCGTCATCAATATCCTGACCCGCCGAGGACAGGGCCGGCCGCGCCTCTCTCTCACCGCGCAGAGCGGGTCGTACGGGACGCTGTCCAACGGCCTGGACTTCGGCGGATCGACGGGCGCCTTCCATTATTCCCTCGGCCTGTCGCAGGTTGCGACCCGGGGATTCTCCGCCTCGTCCTCCGCCTATCCCGGCAACGCCGAGAAGGACGGATACAGGAACCTCAGCCTTGCCGGCCGGGTCGGCCTCGCCCTCAAGAACGGCCTCGAGGCCGACCTCGTGGTCCGGACGGTGTCGGCCAAAACGGACCTCGACAACTTCGGCGGCCCCGGTGGCGATGACCCCAACAACACGCAGCGCTACGACGCGCTCGTCCTCCGCAGCCAGGCCCGAGCGCTCTTCGCCGGCGGTCGCTGGGAACAGAAGCTCGGGCTGTCCTATGTCCGCTCGGCGCGCGACCACGACAACCCCATCGATGGCCTTCATCCCTTCGACGCGGAAAAGGGGACTTATAAAAGCGACCGGGCCGTGATCGACTGGCAGCACAACGTCTTCCTCGCCCCGTCGCACACCCTCACCTTCGGGGCCGACATCAGTCGGGAGCAGGGCGAATCCCAATACACGTCATGGAGCGCGTATGGGCCCTACGACAGCCCCTTTCCACGGCGGACGGCCGACCAGGCCGGGATCTACGTCCAAGACCAGCTGAAGATCGCCGACCGGTTCTTCGCCACGGTCGGCGCGCGCCTCGACCGCCACAGTCGCGCCGGGACGGCGCTGACTTACCGCCTCGCGCCCGCGTATTTCGTCGAGGCGACGCAGACCCGGCTCAAAGCGACCTTCGGCACGGGATTCAAATCACCCTCGCTCTACCAGCTCTATGCGCCGGGGACGTTCTGGGGGCCGATCGGCAACGCCGCGCTCAAGCCCGAGGAGAGCCGCGGCTGGGACGCCGGCGTGGATCAGCTGTTCCTGGGCGGCGCCCTGACGGCCGGGGCCACCTATTTCCAGGACGATTTCCGGAACCTGATCGACTTCGATTTCAGCCGGGGGTACATCAACATCGGCCGGGCCCGGACACGCGGCGTGGAGGTCTTCGCCGAGGCCAAATCGGCGGACGGCATCCTCGGCCGCGTCTCATACACCAGTCTTGAGGCCAAGGATTTGGATAAGGGGGCGGCGCTCCTGAGGCGGCCGAATACAAGGCTCACGGCCCGAATCGACGTCCCGTTCCTGCGCCGCATATCGGCGGGCGTTTCGGCCGCCTACACCGGTGCGCGCCACGACAAGGATTTTTCGAGCTGGGAAGCGCGGGACGTGGTCCTCGCCCCCTATGTCCTCCTCGATGCGTCGCTGTCTTATCATCTCGGCGCGGAGACACGGCTTTTTCTCCGGCTCGACAACATCCTCAACGCGAAATACGAGACGGTATACGGCTACGGGACCGCGCGGTTCTCGGTTTATGGGGGCATCAAGCTGGGATTGATCTGATTCACTTCAAATGTTCGATCAGGATCTTTATCGCGATCGCCAATAGCACCAAACTCCCCGCGAGCTCGGCCCATCGCCCAGCCCATTTTCCGAGCGCCGGCCCGATCTTCGTCGCGAGCATCGTGATGGCGAACGTCACGAGGCCGATGACCGCGGCGGGATAGAGGATCGGCGTCCGGAGCGCGCCAAAGCTCAGCCCCACGGCCAGGGCGTCCATGCTCGTGGCCAGCGAGAGGATCATGAGCGAGACCCCGCGTGTGACGTCGCCCTCCTTCCGCCCGGATTCCTGCCCGCCCTTGATGAACTCAACGAGCATCTTCCCGCCCACCAGGACGAGCAGCCCGGAGGCGATCCAATGGTCGTAGGCCTGGATGCGTTTCAGGGCGACTTCGCCCGCCGCCCAGCCGACGATCGGCATCAGGAACTGGAACAGGCCGAAGTGAAAAGCGATGCGGAAGCTCTGCCGGCGGTCGAGGCCGCGCTTCGACACGCTGAGCCCGATGGCCACGGCGAACGTGTCCATGGCCATGCCAACCGCGATGCCGAGGACGACGAGGAAATTCATTAGTTCGGTAGACGAAGATATCCAAAGGACCACGAAAATGCAAGAAGTGTCATCCCGAGCGGAGCGAGGGATCTCCCCGCATGGAACCCAAAGGTTGTCGTCAGGGAAGAGGAGATCCCTCGCAAGGCCTCGGGACGATCAGCGACCCGGCGTACCGGGTCGCTGGTCGCTTGACAACCTAAAATCGCCGCCCTATAGTCTTGGCACAGCATGAAAGCCCTCTTCTTCAACGAGCACGGCGCGTCGGACGCCATGAACATCGGAGAGTTTCGCGTTTCCGTCCATGACCACGGCTCCTACCGCCTCGACGGCGGGGCGATGTTCGGCACGGTCCCCAAAGCGCTCTGGGCGAAGGAGATCCAGGCTGACGCCGAGAACCGCATCAAGCTCGCGACGCGGTCGCTCGTCGTCGAAACCGGAGGGCGGACGTTCATGGCCGATGCAGGAAACGGCGACAAGGGAACGGACAAGTTCAAGGCCATCTTCGACATCCAAAACAGGCCGCCCGCCGAGTCCGGCTTCGATCCGGGGGCGGTGACCGACCTCGTCCTGACCCATCTCCACTTCGACCACGCCGGCGGAGCCACGCGCTTTGCGCCGGCCGGGCCGCCGGACCTGGAGCTGTGCTATCCGAAGGCGACCGTCTACGTCCAGGCGGCGAACTTCGAAAACGCCAAAGCGCCCAACGCCCGCGAAAAAGCCTCTTATTTGAAGGAAAATGTCCTGCCGCTCGAAAGCGGGAAACTCCGTTTGACCTACGGTTCCGAGGAGATCCATCCGAGCATCTGGGTCCACCGCTCCGACGGCCACACTCGCGGGCTGCAATGGCTGGAAGTCCGCGCCGGGGCCGAGTCCGTCGTCTTTCCTTCGGACTTGATCCCCACTGCGCGCCACATTCCCCTGGCCTACACCATGAGCTACGACATCTGCGCCGAGACTCTCCTCGCGGAGAAAGAGGACTTCCTACGGAGGGCGGTCCAGGGGAATTGGATCGTCGTCTTTGTCCACGACCCCGACATCCCCGCCGCCCGAGTGAAGATGGACGAAAAGGGGCGGTTCGCCGTCGGAGAAGTTATCGGGTTCTTTCCGGGGGCGGAGCGGCATCCCTAAGGCCCTCATAGCGGAGGGGGGGCCCTATCGCGAAAGCGATGGGGGGAACCGACGGGACTGGTTCCCCCGGAGGGCCGTGGGATGCCGCTCCGCCCCATGATTTCGCCCCCCCCCTGTTTCCTTGACTTCACCTCCCTCCCGCGATATAGTTTTTTCCGTCACCAGCAGACGGGCATCCGGCCCGCGGGAAAAGTGTATTGGCACGATCAGATAAAAGCAAAGGTCCCTCTCTCGGCCAGGAATTCTGGGACGAATTTTTTGCGGGGAGCCGTCGGGCCTGCGCCCGTTTGATCACAAAAGTCGAAAACGAACCTGAGCTCATCCCCGAGATCCGCGATCGTCTCATCCCCCGCCGCCGGGGCGCGATCCGGATCGGCATCACCGGCCCGCCGGGCGTCGGCAAGAGCACCGTTACCTCGGCCCTGGCCCGCCGGGCCGTGGACGAGGGCCACCGCGTCGGGGTCCTGGCCGTCGACCCCTCGAGCCCCTTCACCGGCGGGGCATTCCTCGGCGACCGCATCCGGATGCAGGACGTCCTCGGCGAGCCGCGCCTTTTCATCCGCTCGCTCGCCTCGCGCGACGGCCACGGCGGCCTATCGCCGGCGACACCCCACGCGGCCGATATCTTCGATGCCTTCGGCATGGACCGGATCTTCATCGAGACCGTCGGCGTCGGCCAGGCCGAGCTCGACGTGATGACCACCGCCGACCTCATCGTCCTCGTCCTCCAGCCGGGGACCGGGGACGTGATCCAGACGCTCAAGGCTGGGATCGTCGAGGCGGCGGACCTGATCCTGATCAACAAGTCCGACCTCCCGGGCACGGACATCCTCCTCGACTCCTTCCGCTTCCTGTTCGACATCAGCACCCGTCCGAAGGACAAACCGCAGCCGCCGGTCCTCTCCGCCTCGGCCCTGAACAACAAGGGGCTGGCCGAGGCCGCGGCGGAGATCGAGCGCCTGATCGGGGACTTCGTCCGGTCCGGCCGCCACCGGGAGAAGGTCCGCGCGCGCCTGGAACATGAAATCCGGGAGGCCGTCGTCCATCGCGTGTGGGACGAGTTCGCGGCGCTCACCGGCGCCCCGGAGGCGATCCGGGCCGCGGCCGAGGGCCTCGTCGCGGACGGGCAGTCGCCGTATCCCTTCATCCGGCGCCTCGCCGCGCGCGTCAAAATGGAACGTCGGGAACAAAAGTCGGAGCCTGATCATGAGCGATAAGAACAAGTGGGACGACTTCTACCGCGCCTCGGAGCTCCGGGACGCGGACTTCACCTCGATTTCGGGGAATACCCTCAAGCCGCTCTACACGAAGGCCGACTCGCAGGCCCTCGAGGGCGAGGCGGAGCTCGGGTCCCCCGGCGAATATCCCTACACCCGAGGCGTCCACCCGTCGATGTACCGCGGCCGCCTGTGGACCATGCGCCAGTTCGCCGGCATGGGGACCCCGCGGCAAACCAACGAGCGCTACAAATTCCTCCTGACCAAAGGGCAGACGGGACTCTCGGTCGCGTTCGACAACCCGACCCTCTACGGGTGGGACTCGGACCACGCCCTCTCCGCGGGCGAGGTCGGGAAGACCGGCGTCGCCGTCGACACGCTGGCCGACATGGAGCTGCTGTTCGACGGCATCCCGCTCGACAAAGTTTCGACCTCGATGACCATCAACGCCCCGGCGGCTTGGATCTTCACCATGTTCCTGGCCAACGCCGAAAAACGGGGCATCCCCTTCGCCAAGCTCCGCGGCACGCTCCAGAACGACATCCTGAAGGAATACATCGCCCAGAAGGAGTGGATTTTCCCGCCCGAGCCGCACCTCCGCCTCATCACCGACCTCATGGCCTTCTCGGCGGAGCGCGTCCCGCAGTGGAACACGATCTCGATCAGCGGCTACCACATCCGCGAAGCGGGATCGACCGCCGCCCAGGAGCTCGCCTTCACCCTGGCCGACGGCTTCACCTACGTCGAGCGCGCCCTCAAGGCGGGGCTCAAGATCGACGACTTCGCCCCGCGTTTGTCATTTTTCTTCAACGCCCACCTGGACTTTTTCGAGGAGATCGCCAAGATGCGGGCCGCCCGCCGGATCTGGGCGCGCCACATGAAAGAGCGCTACGGCGCTAAAAACCCGCGTTCCTGGCTGTGCCGCTTCCATGTCCAGACGGCCGGATGCAGCCTGACCGCCCAGCAGCCGGAGATCAACATCGTCCGGACCGCGCTCGAAGCCCTGGCCGGCGTTCTGGGCGGGTGCCAGAGCCTGCACACGAACTCCATGGACGAAGCGCTGGCCCTGCCATCGGAGAAGGCGGTCGAGATCGCGCTCCGCACGCAGCAGATTATCGCCTTCGAGAGCGGGGTGGCCAACGTCATCGACCCGCTCGGCGGGTCGTATTACGTCGAGGCGCTGACCAAGGACCTCGAGAACCAGGCCGAGCACTATTTCCGCCGGATCGAGGAGCTGGGAGGCGTCGTCCGGGCGATCGAGCAGGGCTTCCCCCAAAAGGAAATCACCCGGGCCGCCTATGAGTACCAGATGGCCCTGTCGCGCAAGCGCAAGACGCACGTCGGGGTAAACAACTTCGTCAACGAGGGCGAAGCGCTCGAGATCCCGCTCATCGAAATCGACGAGACCGTCGAGCGCGATCAAATTCGGGACCTAGCCGCCGTCAAGGCCCGGCGCGACAACGGCGCCGTCCACGACCGGCTGCGCGACCTCGAGAAGGCGGCTGCCGGTCCGGGCAACCTGATCCCCGCCCTGCTCGAATGCTCGCGCCTCTATGCCACGCTGGGCGAGATCAGCCGGTCGCTGACCCGCGTATTCGGGGAGTACCGGGAGCAGCCGTTCTTCTGAGCGGCCCCGAGGAGAGAGAGCCATGACCGACCGACCCATCAAAGTCATCGTCGCCAAGCCGGGCCTGGACGGGCACGACCGGGGGGCCAAGGTGGTCGCCCGGGCGCTCGTCGAGGCGGGCATGGAAGTCGTCTATCTTGGGCTGCGGCAGACGCCGGAGTCCATCGTCAACGCCGCGCTCGAGGAGGACGCCGACGTCGTCGGGCTCTCGATCCTGTCGGGCGCGCACCTGACCCACTTCCGCCGGGTCCGGGAGCTCATGGACGAGCAGGGGCTGGGCGACCGGCTCCTGACCGGGGGCGGCATCATCCCCACCAAGGACCAGGAAACGCTCAACAAGCTCGGCGTCGGGCGCCTCTTCGGGCCCGGAGACGACCTCCGCACGATCGTGGATTACATCCGGACGTGGGCCGCGGCCCGGTCGAAATGACCGGACGGCCCGCCCGCGTCCGAAAATCGGCTTCGGATTTATAAACAAGGAGGAACGGGAATCATGGATTTCGAACTCAACGAAGAACAGCGGATGGTGATCGAGGAGGCGAAGAAGTTCGCCGAGAAAACGCTCGCCCCGGCCGTCGAGGAGCTCGACGAGAAGCAGGAGACGAACCTCGCCGCTCTCAAACAGCTCGGCGAGCTCGGCTACCTGGGGATGACCGTGCCGGAGGAGTACGGGGGGACGGGCCTCGGGGTCGTGGCTTACGCCGGGGCCATGATCGAATTCAGCAAGGCCGACGCCGGCGCGGCCGTCGGCGTGTCCGTCCAGAACTCGCTCGTCAACGACGCCCTCGTCATGTTCGGCACCGAGGAGCAGAAGAAGGCGTTCCTGCCCAAGCTCGCCACGGGCGAATGGCTGGGCTGCTTTTCGCTGACCGAGGCGGGCGCCGGGAGCGACCCGGGATCGCTCCGCGCTTCGGCCGTCCGGGACGGGGACCAATTCGTCCTCAACGGGACCAAGAACTTCACCTCGAACGGCAGCTTCGCCGACGTCCTCATCGTCTTCTTCCAGACCGACAAGGAGAAGGGGGCGAAGGGGATCTCGGCCTTCCTCGTCCGGAGCGACGCGCCGGGTTTCGCCGTCGGCAAGCACGAGAACAAGCTCGGGATCCGGACGTCGAGCACGACCGAACTCATCTTCACCGACTGCCGCGTTCCGGCCTCATCCCTCCTGGGCAAGGAAAACAAGGGCCTGAACATAGCTCTTGCAACCCTCGACGGCGGCCGGGTGGGGATCGCCGCCCAAGCGGTCGGGATCGCGGAAGCCGCCCTCGAGGAGTCGGTGAAATACGCCAAGCAGCGGATCCAGTTCGGCCAGAAGCTGGCCGAGTTCCAGGGGATCCAGTTCATGCTGGCCGACATGGCCGTGGACGTCGAGGTGGCCAAGACCATGCTCTACCGCGTCGCCTCGATGAAGGACGCGGGCCGGAAGCACACCAAGGAGTCGGCGATGATCAAGCTCTTCGCCGCGGAGATGTCGCACCGCGTCTGCCACAAGGCCCTCCAGATCCACGGCGGCTACGGCTACATGAAGGACTACAAGGTCGAGCGGCTTTACCGCGACCAGCGGATCACGGAGATCTACGAAGGCACGTCCGAGATCCAGCGGATCGTGATCGCCCGGTCCCTGCTCTCGGACTGAGGAGGCCCCCATGACCTACGAAATCCTCAAGATCGCGGTCGCCGACGGCATCGCCACGGCGACGATCTCGCGGCCCCAGGCCCTGAACGCCCTGAACACCCGCTTCTTCCAGGAGATGGACGACTTCGTCGCCGGGCTTGCGGCCCGGGACGACGTCCGGGTGCTGATCGTCACCGGCGAGGGGAAGGCCTTCGTGGCCGGGGCCGACATCGCCGAGATGTCCGCGATGAGCACCGTCGAGGCCAAGCGCTTCTCCGACGCCGGCCACGCGCTCTGCGCCCTGATCGAGGGCGCGCCCTTCCCGGTGATCGCCGCGGTGAACGGCTTCGCCCTGGGCGGCGGCTGCGAGCTCGCGCTCGCCTGCGACTTCATCTACGCCGCCGACGGCGCCAAGCTCG
>JADGNV010000104.1 GCA_017883285.1 Candidatus Aminicenantota bacterium
GACAAGGAGGAGCGGATCATCGTCGTGGACGAAAGCCCGGTGAAGCTGAAGATCTTCAACCGCCTGGGCGAAGTGATCGGCGGCGGGGGGCAGGTCGCCCTGGGCTTGGCCGCGCTCGCCAAGCCGGCCGGCGTCGCCGTCGACGCCCGCGGCAGGATTTACGTGTCCGACGCCGAGTCCCACGCCCTCTTCCAGCTGGATCCCGGCGGGCGCGTCCTCGCCCAGTGGGGGAAATTCGGCGCCGACGCGGCGGGACTCAACACGCCGCTCGGCCTGGCGGCGGACGCCGAAGGCAATGTCTATGTCGTCGATTCCGGCAACAGCCGGATCAAGAAATATTCGCCGGCCGGCGACGTTGTGGAGATATGGGGAAAGGCGGGCTCCGAGAACGGGGAGTTCGTCGCGCCCCGGGCCGTGACGGTGAACGCCAAGGGGGAGATTTTCGTCCTGGATTCCCGCCGGGTGCAGAAGTTCTCTCCCCGGGGCGAATGGCTCTCCGGCTGGGGCCGGCTGGGCTCCGCCGACGGCGAGTTCCGCACTCCGTCCGGCATCCTGGTCGACGCCGCCGACTCCGTGTTCGTCGCGGATTCGGGCAACCACCGGGTCCAGAAATTCGATGGAGCGGGGCGCTGGATCTGCTCCTGGGGCTCGATCGGAAAGGAAAGCGGACTGTTCGATTTCCCGGCCGGAATCGCGGCGGACGGAGCCGGGATTGTCTATGTCGCCGACCGGAACAACCAGCGGATCCAGCTTTTCACGGTGGGAGCCTCCGCCCTCGGAGGGGCGAAGCCCCAAGACGACTGAGCCGGCCGGTTTCGGCCGGCGGCGGACTCCCGGATGAGGTGATCGCATGAAAAAAACGATGGCCCTCGGTTGCGTTGCGGCTGCGGCGGTCCTGGCCCTCGGGGCCTGCATCTTTCCCATCTCCTGGCCGGATACCGAACCGTCCGACGGGCGGTTCGGGGCCTTCACCCGGATCGTCGCCCTCGAGCCGGGCGGTACGCTCCAGCTCGACAACATCCTGGGCGACATCGAGATCCGCGGATGGGACAAGCCCGAAGTGGAAATCACGGCCGAAGAGGATTGGGGCATCCCCTTCCGGGGCCGGATCTGGGTGCCCGGCCGCCGGATCGGGACGCCGGATGTCGAGGTCGAGACCGTGGATCGGGTCGTGAAAATCCGGGCCCGCCTGCCTGAGCGCGAGCAGGAGATCCGGTCCCTCCACTTTTCTCTGAACGTCCCCCGCTCGGTGAATCTCGACGGGATCCGGGCCAAAGAGGGGGACGTCACGATCGCCGACATCTACGGCAAGGTCCGGGTCGAGGTCGAGCGCGGCCGGATCCAGGTCGAGAACTTTTCGGGCTCGCTCGACCTCGCGATCGGCCGTGGATCGGTCGATGCCGAGGTCCTTGACGTGCGGCCGGACGACGTGCTGAAGATCGTCGCCCGGAACGGGGACATCTCCCTCCTCCTCCCCGGCGACGCCGCGGTCCGGGTCGAAGCCGCGGCCGGCGGCGCCATAACATCCGAGTTCAACCTCGGCCGGGAACTTCCGGCCCGCAAGGCCGACGGCCGGATCGGGGCGGGCGAAGGCGCCGCCCTCACGCTCTCCGCCCCCCAGGGCAACATCCGTCTGCTCAAGGCCAAGGGGCAGGGCTGACAGGAGGCTTCATGGACGACAGCACGAAAGTCATCCGGACCGGCGTCATCGTCATTTTCGTCCTGATCGTCGCCGTGACGACGTGGTATTTCTTCTTCAGCGGCAAAGGCAAGGGGGCCGGGACCGCGGAGCCGGCGGCGGCGGGCCCGAAGGCCGCGGCCGACGACGTCGCGGCCAAGGATGCCAAGAACCTGGCCGGCCTGGCCGCCGATCTCGACAAAAGCGACGACGCGGTCCGCGGCCTGCTTGCGGAGCTTTCGTCCAACCCCGCCTTCGGCCAGTGGCTGAAGAGCAAGGACCTCATCCGCAAATTCGTGGCCGCCGTGGACGCGGTCGCCGGCGGCCAGAGCTCCCGGCCCCAGATGGACTTCTTCGTTCTCGCCGGTCCGTTCAAGACCCTGTCCAAGAACGACCGGACCTATCTCGACCCGGCGAGCTACGATCGCTACAACATCGTCGCCGACGTCTTCGATTCGGTCAGCACGGCGGGCTGCGCCCGGCTCTATGCCGGCTTGCGGCCGCTCTTCCAGGCGTCCTACCGCGAGCTGGGCTATCCCAAGGAGGATTTTCACCAGACCCTGCAGAAAGCCATCGTCGAGATCCTCAAGGTGCCCGTGGTGGAGGAGCCTATCGCCCTCGAGAAGAAGATCTCCTCCTACGCCATGACCGACCCCAAGCTCGAAGAATTGAGCGCCGCCCAGAAGCACGTCTTGCGGATGGGTCCGGAGAACCTGCAGCTGATCCAGGTCAAGCTCCGGGAAATCGGGCTGGCCCTCGGGTTTGCGGACGCGCAGCTTCCCAAGCCCCAAGCCGCCTCGTCCGCTCCGAAGAAGTAGGCCGCCGCCCTACGAGCCGGGACGCCAGCGGAAGGGCTCCGGCCGCTCGAAATCGGGGACGAGGTGCTCGCCCGGCCGGAAGACTTCGGGCTGGACGAACAGGTTGGACAACCCCAGGCCGCGCGCCCTATCCAAGACGGTCCGATATTCCTCCGGCGCTAGGGGCCGGCGAAGCTCGTCCGGCGCCTTGTAGCAGGGGTGGAACTGGCTCATCAGGCTCACCGCCGTGCCCGACGGGAGCGTCCGGGCGATCCAATTCAGGATGGACATCGAATCCTCGATCTGTCCGGGCAGGATGAGATGGCGGATGATCAGGCCCTTCCGGGCGATGTCGTCCTCGTCCAGGACAAGATCGGGCCGCTGAACGAACATCTCCTGGACGGCCACCGAGGCGTGGGCGAAATAATCCGCCGCGCCGGAATACCTCTTCGAAATCGCGGGGGCATGGTATTTCAGGTCGGGGAGATAGATGTCGATAATCCCGGCCAAGTGCTCCAAAACGTCGATTTTATCGTAGCCGTTGGAATTGTAGACAATCGGGATTTTCAATCCTCCGGGGACGGCGATCCGTAGGGCCCGGAGGATGGGCAGGATGATGTGCGTCGGCGAGACCAGGTTGATGTTGTACGCCCCCCGGGCCTGAAGGTCGAGCATGAGCTCGGCCAGCTTCTCGTCGGTCAGGGTCCGCCCTCGGCCTTCCCAGCTGATCTGGAAGTTCTGGCAGAACAGGCACTTGAGATTGCAGCCGGTGAAGAAGATCGTCCCGGATCCCCGGCCGGGCCCACGGCCTTCCGCGGACTTGCCTGACGCGCCGCTCAAGATGGGCTCCTCTCCGAAGTGGAGGAGGCCGGTCGAGACGCCCGCCCAGACGCCGCTCCGACAGGTCCCAGTCGGGCTGGTCCGCCGGTCCACGCGGCAGTCCCGGGGGCAGAGCGAGCAGGAAGCCTCGTGCGGCGCCAGGGCCTCGAGCGCCCGTTCGATTCGCGAGATCTTGTCCGGCATGGCGAGGCAGGTCCATTTTACCAAAAAAGCAGGCGGAATGCGCAGACGCCGTTGACAAGAAACGTCCGGTCAGTATAATCGCTCCGCCCCCGGGCAAAGGAGCCGCCATGGATCTCATCTCGAAAATCGTCGACTTCGTCCTGCATCTCGACATCCATCTCAACGCCCTGATCCAGGCCTCCGGATTCTGGACCCACTTGATCCTCTTCGTCGTGATTTTCTGCGAGACCGGCCTGGTCGTGACCCCGTTCCTCCCCGGTGACTCCCTGCTCTTCGCCGCCGGCACGTTCGCCGCCGCCGGATCGCTCAAGATCGGCTGGCTGTTCCTGCTGCTCGCCGCGGCCGCCGTCCTGGGCGATACGGTGAATTACTGGATTGGCAAGATCATCGGACCCAAGGTCTTCCAGAAAGAGAATTCGCGCATCTTCAAGAAGCAGTACCTCGACCGGACCCACCGGTTCTACGAGAAATATGGCGCGGAGACCATCATCCTCGCCCGCTTTGTGCCGATCGTCCGGACGTTCGCTCCGTTCGTGGCCGGGATCGGGAAGATGACGTATGCCAGGTTCCTGAGCTATAACGTCATCGGCGGGGTCCTCTGGGTGGCGCTGTTCACCTTCGGCGGCTATTTCTTCGGCAACATCCCGTTCGTCAAGAAGAATTTCTCGCTCGTCATCATCGCCATCATCCTCATCTCCCTGCTTCCGATCGCCGACGCATTCCTCAAGCACAGGAAGAAGAAGGCGGCGAAAATCGAATAGGGGAACAGCAGCCGGCCGGACGCGGGATCAGGGCCGGGACAGGGCCGCAGCCAGGTCCTTGAGAAGAGGCAGCTGCATGGCCTGCCGGTCGGTCGGGTCGTGCTGGAGCGGCGTCACCGAGATGAATCCCTCCTGGACCGCCCGGACGTCGCTTTTCCGATCGCCCGCGACGCGGGGATTTCCGCGCCCCAGCCAATAATAGGAATTCTCGCGCGGGTCCGTCTTCTCGATGATCTCCGGTTCGTAGATTTTGAGGCCGACGTTCGTGATCCGCAGACCCTTGACGGGCGGTGGAGGGATGTTGACGTTGAGCGTGACGCCTGCGGGGAGTCCGCGGCGGAGCAGCCGCTTCGTGATCTCGCGGACGACTTCCGCCGACTCCCGGTAATGGAAGTCGCCGTCGGCGTCCGCGATGAGGGAGAACGCGGCCGACGGGACGCCGAAGAACGTCCCCTGGATGGCCGCCGCGACCGTGCCGGAGTATGCCACGTCCTGCTGGCCGAGGTTTGGGCCGGGGTTCATCCCGGAGACGATGAGGTCGGGGACGTGGGGTAGGAGCTGCTTCAGGGCGAGGTAGATACAGTCGGCCGGCGTGCCGTCCACGGCGAAGACCGACGCCTTGATCTTCTGGACTCGGAGCGGCCGGTGGAGCGATAGGGCCAGCGAGCTCGCGCTCTTCTCCCGGTCGGGGGCGACGATGGCGGTCTGCCCTAGGCCTTTCAGCCCGCGCCAGAGCGCCTGGATTCCCTCGGCGAAGAATCCGTCGTCGTTCGTCAGGAGGATCAGGGGCGCGGCGGCGGCGGATATGCGTTGTTTGGCCATGGCGTTCGGGGAAACGTCGGGACAGCTGCCGGCCCCGTCAGGTCCGGATCATGATCAGGGCCATCTTGAACCGCCCCACGGCCTTCAGGGCGTGGGGCTCGCCGGCCGGCATGATGATCATCTCGCCCGCTTCGAGGCGGTGGATTTTACCGGAGATGGTGATGTCCACCCGGCCGTCGAGGGCGAAGGCGAGCGCGTCGAACGGGGCGGTGTGCTCGCTCAGCTCCTCGCCCTTGTCGAAGGCGAAGACACTGACCGTGCCCGTCTTCTTCCGGAGGATCTCGCGGCTGACGACGGCGCCGGGCTGGTATTGGGCCAGGTCGGCCAGGACGAGGGCCCGGGCCTTGAGGTCGTCGGCGCTCTTGGCGGTTTTGATGTTGTCCATGTCAGGCCTTTCCCGCCAGGTAGGGGCGGTAACCGAATGCGATGGGACAGCAAGTTCTGATTCTCATGGCCGGTCTCCTGGGTCGTGGGGAGAGGGAGAGAAGATGGTCGGGACGGGCGGATTCGAACCGCCGACCCCATGCACCCCAAGCATGTGCGCTACCAGGCTGCGCCACGTCCCGATGCAAAAGGCTCCCGCATTATACCAGAAATCCGGAAAATGTTTCAGGTTTTTTTGGGCCGCTCCCTGAGCGACCGGGCGAGGTCCCGGAGCTCGTCGCGGACCTGCCAAAGGGTCTTGATCAGCTTGTCCGGGTGGACGGACGGCGGGGGCTTGAGCCCGAACTCCTCTTCGATCTTCCGTCGGGCCCCGGCCAGAGTGACGATCTTCTGGTCGAGGAGCTCCTTGATCCGCTTGATCATCTCGACGTCCTTGGCCCGGAAGATCTTCTGGCCGGCACCGGTCAGCCCCGGCTGCAGGAACGGGAATTCCTTCTCCCAGCCCTCGATCGTCTCCTTGTCGAGCTTCGTCAGGCGGCTGACCTCCTCGAGCTTGAAGAAAAGCTTCTGGGTTTTGGGATTGTTCATGACGTCGCCTTTCAAGGCGGGTTAACAATAGCAGATTTTTTCCGTCAAGACAATGAGGGTGGCCGGACGAACAGGGGTCAATCCGGCGAGGGGGTCGGCCCAAGGCCCTCATAGCGGAAGGGGGGCCCCACCCTAAGCCCGCAGGGCTTAGGACGTGGGGGGGAACCGACGGGACTGGTTCCCCCTGAGGGCCGGGGCCGAGCCCCTTGCCGGAGGGGAGAGGACTTGACGGCGGCCTTCTGTTATAATTTCCGCATGGACCCTGGCGAAAAACACGTTCCCCTGGCCGAGCGGATGCGGCCCCGGACTTTCGACGAGCTCTACGGACAGGACCATCTGCTCGGCAAGGGCAAGATCCTGTCCCAGCTCGTCGAGGCCGACCGCCTGGTGTCGATCATCTTCTGGGGCCCGCCGGGGTCGGGCAAGACGACCTTGGCCCTGATGCTCGCCCGGCATTTCGACCTGCCCTATTCCTCCTTCAGCGCGGTGCTCTCCGGCATCAAAGAGGTCAAGGAGGTCATGGCTCGGGCCGAGAGCCACCGGAAGATGTACGGCAAGCCGATGATCATCTTCATCGACGAGATCCACCGCTTCAACAAAGCCCAACAGGGGGCCTTCCTGCCCTACGTCGAAAAGGGCGATATCCTCCTCTTCGGCTCGACGACCGAGAACCCCTCGTTCGAAGTGATCGCTCCCCTCCTCTCGCGGACCAAGGTCCTCGTCCTGAATCCCCTGTCCGAGGAGGCCCTGGGACGGATCCTCGAAGCCGCCCTGGCCGACACGAAGCGCGGCCTTGGGGACCGCGGCCTCCGGATCGAAGACACGGCCCGGAAGATGATCGTCGATTTCGCCAACGGCGACGCCCGCCGCGCCCTGAACACCCTCGAGATCGCGGCCAATCTCATTTCGACGGAAATGATCGGCCCGGGCGAGGTGCAGGAGGCGCTCCAGAGGCGCACGCTCCTCTACGACAAGAACGGCGAGGAGCACTTCAACCTGATCTCCGCCCTCCACAAGAGTCTCCGCAACAGCGACGTGGACGCCGCCCTCTACTGGCTCGCCCGGATGCTCGCCGCCGGCGAAGACCCGCTCTACATCGCCCGGCGGCTGGTGCGGTTCGCGTCGGAGGACGTCGGGCTGGCCGATCCGCAGGCGCTGGCGATCACCCTCCGCGCCAAGGAGGCGTACGACTTCCTCGGGACGCCGGAAGGGGAGCTGGCCCTGGCCGAGGCCGTGATCTACCTGGGGTCGGCCCCCAAGAGCAACCGGGCCTACACGGCGTTCCAGAAGGTGATGAAGGAGGTCGAGCGGAGTCCGTACGAGCCCGTGCCGCTCCAGATCCGGAACGCCGTCACCAAGCTGATGAAGGACGTCGGCTACGGCAAGGACTATGCCTACGCCCACGATTTCGACTTCGGGACCACGGACATGGAAACGCTGCCCGACCGGCTCCGGGGCCGGACCTATTACGAACCCGGGGCGGCCGGCTTCGAAAAGGACATCCGCAAGCGGATCGAATGGTGGGCGTCGGTCAAAGCCAGGATCCGAGCGGATAAAAAGGAGGCCGGGTC
>JADGNV010000105.1 GCA_017883285.1 Candidatus Aminicenantota bacterium
CGGCAAGAAAGTAACGAGTAAGAAACAGGCGATAGCGATTGGACTGTCACAGGCTCGGAAGGCAGGCGCTAAAGTGCCGCGCAAGAAATCTTCATCGAAGAAGAAGTAGCGTCAGCTTTCCACGTGTTTGGTGTTTGCTTATCTTATGACGTGAGTCACATCCTTGACCGGCTTTCTTTCCCTTGGAGCGGGATTTTCTGCCGGGTAGCCCACCGGAATAAGAGCCACTAAATCCATTCCCTCCGGCACGTTCACAATCTTTTCGATATCACCCTTGGCTTGCATCGGGCCGGTCATCCAGACAGCTCCCAAGCCCATTTGATGCAGGATCAGAAGGAGATAGGCGATCGCAGATGAGACAGACTGGATTCGGGTATTGGCCACACTCCTCCATCGGCTCATTTCTTGAACCTTCGGGTCTGTCTTTTTTCGATCAGCCAAAATCTGATCCAGCGGTGATTTGTACGGAGAGGTGGCAACCGCGATAATTGATGGTGCATTTCGAAAGAAGTCCGATCGCTTAAGCATGCGAGTGAGATTTTCTCCGATCTGACTCGCCTCGGGCAGAGAGGCAAAATAATTGGCTCGGGCTTGGACCGCGTCAGCGATCGAGTTGATGACGTTTTTATTCAGGATGACATAGAAGAGCCAGTTTTGTTGATTGCCTCCGTTGGGCGCCCAGGTCGCCAGTTCTATGGCCTGGAGCAACATGTCCTCGTTAACAGGCTTTTTGAGCCAACTACGAATAGAACGTCGACCTCTAATGAGTTCGGCCATTTCACTTGTTTTCATTGGGTGATCTCCGAATACGGACATTGATTAATATTATAGTTGACTCAGGGTTTTGCCGCCAGATCCGGCGTACGATTTGCGCGGTCGCGGCGAAGGAGGCTTGGCCGATCTTTACGACTGACCGCGATTTCGATATATACCGGCGTCATCTGCCGATCCGGATCGTTTGATTCAAACGTTTGCTACTCGTAATGCGTCCACATCCGGATGACCTTGACGGTCTTGATTTCGTCGAAGACTTGATACACGAGGCGATGCTGGATATTGATCCGGCGGGAAAAGGCCCCTGACAAATCGCCCACGAGCTTTTCGAAGGGTGGGGGAGTCTGATACGGATTCTTGGCGAGAATATCGAGGAGAACCTCGGCATTGGGACGGAGCCCTGAACGGGCGAGTTTTTCGGCGTCTTTCTGGGCTTGCCGGGTGAAAACCAGACGCCAACTTACCACTTTATCTTGTCGACGCATTTTTCAACCGGCGTCTCGAGCCCTTTGCGGATGGATTCCCGCATTCCGGGAATCGCCAAGAGATGGAGCGTTTCCTGGATCGCCCGCCAATCATCCTCCGAGACGAGGATGGCGTTCGATCGTTTGCCCGTAATCTGGATCGGTTCATGGCGATCGTTGGTTTGATCGAGAAGTTTGTAAAGACGGGCGCGTGCGGCGCTCGCGGTCAGTGTCGTCATGGGTTATTCCTCATTGGATAACGTACGATAAAACGTACGCTAAGTCAAGTGTTCTTTCAAAAGTTTCATATCGGGCTCGGGCCGACATTTTTTTCTCTTTTCCCCTTGACAACCGCCTCTCCCCGGACTATCTTGTAGTGGTGAACAAAATGGTGAACACAATCCGAAAAGAACTGACTCTCAGGCAGGAGGGGATCCTGAAGGCCGTCGAGGCCTTCGTCCTCGAACACGGGTATGCGCCGACGGTCCGCCAGGTCGGCCTCCTCCTTCGCATCGCCAGCCCTTCGGCCGTCTTCAAGCACCTCGGGAGCCTCGAGAAGAAAGGCTACCTGACGCGCGAGGGCGGGGAGCTGCGGCTCGCGGGCCATCCCGCCGCGGCGCTGATGGACCGGGTCAAGGTGCCCCTGGCCGGCCTCGTACCGGCCGGCACGCCCAAGGAGGCCTTCGATTTCTCGGGCGAGTCTGCCGTGGACGTCCCCGACTGGATGATCGGCCGCCGCCGGGGCAACATCTTCTGCATCCGGGTCGAGGGCAAGAGCATGATCGACGCCTTCATCGACGACGGCGACACCGTCCTCCTCGAGCGGACGAACTCGGCCAGCTCGGGCGAGATGATCGTCGGGCTCCTCGAGGACGGCTCGGTGACCCTGAAGAGGCTCCGGCGGGAGGAGGACGGGAAGACGTTCCTCGTGCCCGAGAACCCTCTTTTCAAGCCGTTCGAGGTCGAAAACCTCCGGGTGCTGGGACGGGTCATCGGGGTGATGAGGAAGTATTAGTGTGGGCCGATTCATCGTCCACGTCGACATCGACGCCTTCTTCGCCTCCGTCGAGGTCCTCCTCAACCCCGCCCTCAAGGGCAAGCCGGTCATCGTCGGCGGCCTGCCCCACGAGCGGGGTGTGGCCTCCACCTGCTCCTACGAGGCGCGCAAGTTCGGCGTCCACTCGGGCATGGCCCTCCGCAACGCCTACAAGCTCTGCCCCCAGGGCGTCTTTGTCCGGGGCAACTACCAGGTCTACGAGTCCTTCTCGGACCGGGTCTTCCGCATCCTCCACGAGTACACGCCCGACGTCGAGGAAGCGTCGATCGACGAGGCCTACCTCGACCTGACCCGCTGCCGCCGCCTCTATCCGTCGTTCTCCCGGGCGGCCCGCGAGATGAAGGCCCGGGTCGAGCGGGAGACCGGGCTCACGGTCTCGGTCGGCGCCGCGCCGAACAAGATCCTGGCCAAGCTCGCCACCAAAAGGGCCAAGCCGGCCGGCTACTTCGAGGTCGAGCCCGGCCGCGAGGAGGAGTTCCTCCGCGACCTCCCGATCGACGCCCTGCCCGGCATCGGTCCGAAGTCCCAGGTCATCCTCCGGATGCTCAACATCCAGAAGTTCGGCGACCTGTGGGGCCTGCCCCGGACGACGCTCCATTCGATCTTCGGCCTGGGCGGCGAGGATATCTACCTCCAGTCGCGCGGCATCGACAGCCGTCCCCTGGCGGTCGAGGGCGGGCCCAAGTCCGTCTCGCGGGAGACGACGTTCATGGAGGACCTGTGGGACGAGCGCCTGCTCCTCGCCCACCTGGCCTACCTCTGTGACCGGCTGACGCTCGCCCTGCGCCAGGGCTGCTATTACGCCCACGTCGTCGAGGTCAAGGCCCGCTACGCCGACTTCAAGACCGAGGTCCGGCGCCGCCTCATGATCACCCCCCGCCAGGACATGGGCGACATCTTCCGGATCGCCGAGGAGCTCTTCCTCCCGCTCCTGCGGGGATCGCGCCTCGCCCTGCGCCTGGTCGGGGTGAAGGCCTCGGACCTCGTCCGGTCCCGGCCCCTGTCGCTCTTCGAGCCATATTCCGACAAGTCCGAGCGGTTGGGCGAGGCCGTGGACCGGGTGCGGGACAAGTACGGCTTCGGCGCGGTGCTCACGATCCGGGAGAAGATGCTCGACGCCGTCTATCCGGCCGACCGGAACCGCGGCTTCGTCCTCAAGACCGCCTCGCTCACGAAGTAGGACGCGGGCGATGCACGTCCCGCTCCGCGTCCATTCCGTGTACAGCCGGGGCAAGGGAGGGGCGACCCTCGAGGAGCTGGCCTGGTGGGCCGCCCGGGCCAAGGTCCCCGCCCTGGCCCTCTCGGACATGGGCAACCTCTACGGCTGGGCGAAATGGACCCGGGCGGCGAAGGCCGGCGGGTTCCGGCCGCTCTACGGCTGCGAGATCGAGGCCGGCGGGGAGCTGTTCCTGTTCCTGGTCAAGAGCCTCGAAGGCTACGGGAACCTGATGGTGATCCTCAACCGCCGGGAGGTCCGCGACACCGCCGGACTGGTGACGATCTACCTCCCCCCCCCGAAGGACGAGCCGAAGGAGGTCCGGGCAGTCAAAGCCGCGCTCGAGGGCGCGTCCGCGGGCGACTTCTACGTCGGCGCCGACGTCTTCAACTTTCCGCGGGCCGCCGCGCTCGCCCGGGTCCGGGGGCTGCCTCTCGTCTGGGCCAATCCCTTGAAGTTCGTTGTCTGCCCCGAGCGGCTCGTCCTCGTCCACGCCCTCGAAAAGAAGGTCCCGTTTCCGCCCGAGTGGGAGAAGCTCCGGCGCCGGGTGACCCTCTTCGGCCCCGACGGCGGGGCCGCCGCGCTCCGGAAGTTCGGCGACAGCGCGGCCGGGGCCTTCCGCCGGACGTTCGAGGTGGCCGAGAAGTGCGCTTTCGCCTTCGCCGGCGTCGTCCCGCCGCTCCCGGCCGACGTCTTTCCCGTGACGCTCCGCGACGAGGTGATGTCCCGCCTCCGCGACCGGAAGGACCTCGGCTGGGACGCGCGGCAGCGGGCCAAGCGCGAGCTGGCCGTCATTGAGAAGTCGGGCTTCGCCCCGTACTTCCTCATCGTCCACGACATCGTCGAGTTCGCCCGGCGCAACGGCATCCTCCACAACCTCAAGGGCTCGGGCGCCTCGTCCTTCCTGGCCTACCTGCTCGGCCTGTCCCACGTCGACCCCGTCGCCTTCGACCTCTATTTCGAGCGCTTCCTGAACGCCGGCCGGGCCGACCCGCCGGACATCGACCTCGACTTCGACTCGCGCTACCGCGACAAGGTCCTGACCTATGTCCTCGAGCGCTACGGGCGGGGCCGGACGGGCGCGGCCTTCGTCTGCAGCCTGAAGAACTTCGGCGCCCGGTCCGCGCTCTACGAGACCGCCCGGGCCTTCGGCCTGCCGCCCGAGGAGTCGCGGGCCCTCAGCCGGAAGGCGCCGTACTTCGCCGAGCCGAGCTGGCTCAAGCGGGCCGCCCCGCCCTCGGGCTACCTCGAGGTCTGGAAGCTCGCCTCGGAGCTCACCTCGGTCTACCACGAGATCTCGCTCCACGTTGGCGGCGTCATCCTCACCCCCGCGCCCGTCGACCGGTACCTGCCCCTCGAAACGTCGGCCAAGGGGCTCCTCATGTCGCACTTCGACCGGGACGCGGTCGAGGACCTGAAGCTCATCAAGCTCGACCTCCTCTCGGTCCGGGGGCTCGCGGCCGTCTCGGCGGCGAAGGCGGGTCTCGGCCTGGCCGAAGTCCCGGCCGGCGATCCGAAGGCCTACGGCCTGCTCAAGCAGGCCCGGACGATCGGCTGCTTCCAGGTCGAGAGCCCAGCCATGATGAACCTCCTCCGCCGGATGAAGCCGGCCACGATCTTCGAGCTGACCCAGGCCCTGGCCCTCATCCGGCCCGGCCCAACCGAGAGCGGGATGAAGGAGGGCCTGCTCCGGAGCCGCGAGGGCCGGGGGTCGTTCCGCGACCCGTTCCTGGCGAAGATCCTGCCAGAGACCGACGGCCTGCTGCTCTACGAGGAGCAGGTGATGCAGATCGCCGAGCGCGTGGCCGGAATGCCGCCCGAGGAGGGCGACCTCCTCCGGCGCCGGCTGAAGAAGAAGGGCGATCCGCCGCCGGCCG
The DNA here is from genome assembly GCA_017883285.1 of Candidatus Aminicenantota bacterium. Taxonomy (GTDB): domain Bacteria; phylum Acidobacteriota; class Aminicenantia; order Aminicenantales; family UBA4085; genus FEN-413. The sequence continues at coordinate 5,389 of JADGNV010000105.1, forward strand.
ACCTGCGGGCCCGGTTCCTCAAGGAGGCCAAGGACCGGGGCTACACGGCCGGCGAGGTCGAGAAGCTGTGGCGGACGATGGAGAAGTTCTCGTCCTATTCCTTCAACAAGGCCCACAGCGCCTCATACGCCGTCCTGGCTTACCAGGCGGTCTACCTGAAGGCCCACCACCCGGTGCCGTACCTGGCGGCCGTCCTCAACGCCGGCGGCGGCTACTACATGCTCGCGGAGTACGTCGAGGAGGCCAAGCGACTCGGGATCCGGATCCTGGGGCCGGACGCGAACCGGAGCGGCTCCGGGTTCGAGGTGGAGGGGGAGGGCGCCATCCGGGTGGGCTTCACCGCGATCAAGGGCCTGCCCCTCCGGACCACGGACAAGATCTTCGAGGAGCGGGGGAGCGGCGGCCCGTTCGCTTCGATCGAGGACTTCCTGGCGCGCGTCGCTTTATCGAAGTCGGAGCTGTTCACGCTCATCAAGGCCGGCGTCTTCGACTCGCTCGAGGCCCGGCGGACGCGGCAGATCCTGCGCTACTTCCAGGGGATCGACGGGCTGGAGGTCGCGGCCGACCTCGACCCGCGCGAGAAGGCCAGGATGCTCCTCGATTCGCTCGGCTTCAGCCCGGACGGCGACCCTCTGGCCCTCTATGAGGGGAAGCGGCCCGACCTGCGGATCAAGGACCTCCGCCGGCACGCGGGGCGGACGGTCGAGCTCGTGGTCCGGATGGTCGACGCCCGCGGCAAGGAGGTGGCCGGCGGGCGGAAATACTTCTACCTGTTCGAGGACGAGACCGGGCTCCTCGAGGGCGTGGGCGAGCGGAAATGCCTGACGATCGGCGCGCCGCCTGTCTGCTGTCTGCGAGGCGAGCCGCGCGCGGACGGGACCGGGACCGTGAAAATCTATGACTGTTCATTTCAGAAATCATTCTAAACCCGACGATGGGTCAGCCTAAGGCCCCCATAGCGGAGGGGGGACCCATCGCGAAAGCGATGGGGGGAACCGACGGGACTGGTTCCCCGGGGGGGCCGGGGCTGACCCATCGCCGGACATGCCGGGGCCTTGAAATCGGCCGGGGGAAAGACGATAATGATGTTACATGGACGTCACGAAGGCCATCGAAGCCCGGCGGGCTTACCGCTCGCTCGAGCCGGTCGAAATCACGGACGATCTGATCCGGGATCTGGCCCGGCACGCCCAGCTCGCGCCGTCCTGCAACAACAACCAGCCCTGGCGGTTCGTCTTCGTCCGCGATCCTGACCGGCTCAAGGACATGCGTGCCGCGCTGACGCCGATGAACGACTGGGTCCACGCCGCGTCGATGATCGTCGTCGTCTTCAGCCGCAAGGAGGACGACTGCATGATCAAAGACCGCGAATACCACCAGTTTGATGCGGGCCTGGCCGCGGCCTTTCTCATCCTGCGGGCCGTCGAGCTCGGCCTGGTCGCGCACCCCATCGCCGGATTCAGCCCCAAGAAGACGCGCGAAATTCTGGGCATCCCCGAGGAATTTCACGTCATCGCCTGGATCAACATCGGCCGCCATGCGGCCGCGATCAGCCCCGTCCTTTCCCCCAAGCAAGCCGCCCAGGAGATCGAGCGGCCCGAGCGGTTCCCGTTCGATCGTTACGTCTGGGTCGACCGCTACAAGGCCTGATCCCTCGCCGCCAGCGCTTCGTCCACGGCGGCCGCGTCAAACCAGGATCTCCGGCGGGATGGGCCGCAGGTTGAAGTTCGAGGCCATGCTCCGGCCGTAGGCGCCCGCGCCGAGGACAACGAGAATATCTCCCGCTTCGGGCCGCGGCATCAGGACCTCGCGGCCGAAGACGTCGCCCGTCTCGCAGATGTGGCCGGCCACCGTGACCCGGATTTTTTTCCGGTCTGAGACGACCGGGTCGCCCGCAGCCGCCCCGGCGTTCACGATCTCGTGGTGCGGGTGGGCGTAGATCGCCGAGCGGGGCAGGGTGTTGAACGTCCCTCCGTTCACGCAGGCGAAGATGTTCCCGTAGCTCTCCTTCACGTATTCCACGCGCAGGAGCAGCGCCCCGGCGTCGGCCACGAGCGATTTGCCGGGTTCCACGGCGATCGCCGGCGGCCTCAGTCCAGCCCGCCGGATCCGGCCGCAAATCGCGGCCGCGTAGCGCGCGAGGGGAAAGAGGGTCTGTTCCCGGGCGTAACGCGGCCCGAAGCCGCCGCCGAAATCCAGGAATTCCAGGCGGAACCCGGCGCTCTCCAGCTCCCCGGCCTTGGCGATCATCTTGTCCACGGCCTCGAGGACGTCGGGATAATCCTCACGGACCCAGCCCGAACCCAGATGCTGATGGAAGCCGACGGGTTCGAATCCGCAATCCGCGGCCTTTCGGAACGCCGCCAGGACTTTGCGGTCCTCGACGCCGAACTTGATCGGCGTCCCGTCCGAGGACCGTTCGCCGGCCGTGATGACCTTCGGATTGAAGCCGCGGCCGATGCCCGGGTTCCAGCGGACCGCCACCCGGATTCGCTTGCCCGTGAAATGACGGTCGCGGACGCGGGCCATGAGCTCGATCTGCTCGGCTGCGTCGATGTTGACCGTCAGCCCGTCCACGGCGAAGGCCTCCCGGAAGTCCTCTTCGCCGAGGCTTGTGCCGGTGAAGAGGATCTTGCGAGCCGGGAAGCCCGCGGCCCGGGCCGCCCGGACCTCGCCCGGGGACACGGCGTCGATCCAGGCGCCCTCGGCCCGGAGCAGGCCGAGGATCCGGGGATGGGGGTTGGCCTTCATCGCGTAGCAGATACGGACCTCGGAGGCCGTCCGCCCCTCAAAGGCGGCGGCGATTGTCCGGTAATTCTCCGCGATCCTCGTCCGGCCGTAGACGTAGAGAGGCGTGCCGTGCCGACGGACGAGGGCCGCCGCCGGAGACGCGCCGAGATGAAGGACGCCGTTCACGAAGCGAAATGAGCTCGTTTCCCACCAGGCCATGTCTTATCCTTTGTCGCCTTTCCCGGAGGGCGGCCCGTCCGACGCGAACAGGTCGAGCTGACCGCGCCGGATTTTGTCCACGATGTCCGCGAGGAGGGGATATTGCTCGAGCAGGGCGCCGGGAATCGCCAGCTTCTTCCCGCTGATCATGTTCTTGATCTGGAGGGCGTTAGCCATGGCCTGCCCCCGGTAGTGGTTGTTGGTGATCACGTAAATGCGGTCGCTGTCCTTGCCGAGTTCGCGGATCCGGCGGATCCAGTCTTCGAGTTCGTCCTTGGCATAGAGGTAGTCGTAGCGGGCGTTCCGGCCGGCGCCTTCCCGGAACCAGTCCTTGGCGTTGCGCCCGTGCAGGCGGACGTAGGAGAACTTGGGGTTGGTGACCACGGCCGTCGGCCCCAGCGATTTGCCGATCACCGGCTGGTCGATGTTGCAGAATCCGACGGCGTTGTCGCGGAGGAGGCCATAGAACGACGGGACGTCCCACGAGGAATGCCGGACTTCCAGGGCGAGCGGATATTCCACGAACATCCTGAACAGCCCGGCGAGATAGTCCCGGTGGGCAGGCGTGTTGGCGAATGACCACGGGAACTGGAGAAGGAGGGCGGCCAGCCGGCCGGCGGCGACGATCGGGGCGATGCCCCGCTTGAAGTCGTCGGCGTCCTTGTCCGTGACGTCCTTCCGCAGATGGGTGAAGGCCTGATGGAGCTTGACCGAGAGAAGAAAGTCGGGGAACGCCTCGATCTTCTTGACCCAGGAAAGGGCGATGGGGAAGGACGGCGTCTTGTAAAACGTGCTGTTCACCTCGACGATGTCGATGAAGCGGGCCAGGTAGGCGAGGGGATGGATGCGGGAACTGCGGTCCGGCGGATAGACGATCCCCTCCCAGTCCTCATAGCTCCAACCGGCAGTTCCGACATAGACGCGCGACATGCGGCCCTATTGTAGAGAAAACGCGGCCGATCGCCAAGAAAAAAATAGCGCGCGCCGAGGTTCTCCCCGGAGGGGCGTTCGATTATAATAGGCGAGGTCCAAACCATGACGCGCCTCAAACGCCCGAAGCTTCCCCGCGGCCCGGAATTCGTCCGGGGCGTCGACCGGGCCCGCGACCGCATCGCAGGAGACATCATCCGCACGCCTCTCGAATATTCCGCCCTCCTGAGCCTCGCCCTCGGGGCCCACGTCCATTTCAAATGGGAGTGCGCTCAGGCGACCGGGTCCTTCAAATTCCGGGGTGCCCTAAACAAGCTGCGGACGCTCCGGCCCGGGGAGCGGCGGAACGGGATCGTTTCGGCCTCGACGGGCAATCACGGATTGGCCGTGTCCCGCGCGGCGCGGATCGAAGATATCGCCCTCGACCTTTTTCTCCCCAAAAACGCCGCCCGCCTCAAGGTGGCGAAAATCCGGAACGAAGGCGTGACTCCCCGCTTCTTCGGGAGGAGCTGTGAGGAGACCGAAGTCCACGCCCGGCGGACGGCCGAATCCTCGGGCCGCGTTTACGTTTCGCCCTACAACGACCTCGACATCGTCTTCGGCCAGGGGACGATCGGCCGCGAGCTCCTCGAGGATCTGCCCGGCCTCGAGATCGTCGTCGTCCCCATCGGCGGCGGGGGATTGATCGCCGGCGTGGCCGGCTATTTGAAGGCGCGGAATCCCGGCGTCCGGGTGGTGGGCGTCGAGCCTGCAGCTTCGGCCTTCATGAAGGCCGCGCTCGCCGCGGGACGACTCGTCGATTTTCCCGAGAAGCCGACCATCGCCGACGCGGTGGCCGGAGGGATGGAGCCCGGAACCGTGACCTTCCCCCTGTGCCGGGCGTTCGTGGACGAGATCCTGACCGTGGCGGAAGGGGACATCCGGAGGGCGATCCGGACGATCCGAGCCGTCCACGGCCGGATCGTCGAAGGCGCCGGCGCCTTGCCTCTCGCCGCCCTCCTGGCCCATCCGGCGGCCTTCCGGAACCGGCGGGTCGGGCTGGTCGTGAGCGGCGGAAACATCTCGCCGAAGCTCTTTCGGGAGATTTGCGCCACGGGGAAAAATCGATTATGATTCGCGCGTTCGGATCCGCCCCCGGAGGCTGCCGGAGGGGTCCGGAGGAGGGATGACGCTGGCCCGCAAGCTCTTCGTTTTCGCCCTGTCGCTCGTGGCCGTAGCGGCAGCGGCCGCCTGCCGACGGCCGGTCCAGCCGCTATACACGATCGGTGTGCTCGAGCTCCTTGAGTCCCCGACCACCGCCGAAGTGCGGAGGGGTTTCATCCGGGCCCTCGAGGAGGGCGGGCTTCGGGACGGGTCCAACATCCGCCTCGATATCCGGAACGCCCAGAACGACATATCTCAAGCCCAGCGGATCGCCCAGGACTTCGCGGCGGGGGGAGTCGACCTGATTGTCGCGGTTTCGACCGCCGGCCTGCAGGCCGTCCTCGTCGCCGCGCCGAGGGTCCCGGTCGTCTTCACCTCGGTGGCTAATCCCTACCTGACCAGGGCCGGGATCTCTCCCACCGAGCACCTCGGCAACGTAACCGGCCTGGCCTCGACCGGTCCGATCCGCGAGACCCTGGAGTTCATCCGGCGGGTCCTCCCCCGCGCCCGCCGCGTCGGAACGCTGTGGACGCCGTCCGAGCTCAATTCCGAATACTACCTGGAGCTCGCCCGGGCCGCCGCGGCGGAGCTCGGCTTCGAGATCGTGGCCGTGCCCGTGGCCAACGCCAGCGAGGTCCTGCTCGCCGCCCAGGTCCTGATCAACAAGAAGATCGACGTCATCTACCAGATCTCGGACAACACCATCAACAATTCCTTTGAGCTCATCGGCAGAATCGCCGAGGAGAACGCGATCCCGCTCATCGGGGGATTCCTGCTCTCGACCCGGGCCGGGGCCTGCGCGGCTATGGGCTGGGATTTCTTCGACATGGGAATCCGGACGGGCCAGATCGTCCTCCGGGTGAAAAAGGGCGAGAGCCCGGCTGCGATCCCGTTCCAGGCTATGTCCGACGTCAAGCTCTGGCTGAGCCGGACCGCGGCCGAACGGCAGGGCGTGAAGTTTCCGGACGACGTCCTGAAGCAGGCCAGCGAAATCCGGGATTAGCCGGGGAAGATCATCCGCCCCCGTCCCGTCCGCACGGCTTCCCGGATGGCCTGCGCCGTGAAATCCGTGGCCAGTTCGCAGGCCTTGACCAGCGCCTTTCCCCGAGCCAGATAGCCGAGGAGCGCGGCCGAAAAGAGGCATCCCGTGCCGTGGACGTCCTTCCGGATCCGCGGCTGGCCGAACAGGGCGGTCGTCTTTCCGTCGAAGAGCAGGTTGATCGGATCGCCGGCAAGGTGGCCGCCCTTGACCAGGCAGGGAATGCGTCCGAGATCGTAAATGTCCTCGGCCGCCTCCCTCATGCCTTCCACATCCGCGATGGGGCGTCCGGTCAGCTGTCCGGCTTCCTCGAGGTTCGGCGTCAGGACGGTGGCCTGCCCTCGGATGGCCGGGAGAAATTCCGGCACCGCGTCCGAGTCGAAGAGGGGCGCCCCCGAGCTCGCGAGGAAAACGGGATCGACGACCCGAGGCCGGCCTCGTCCCGCGCGGAGGATCTTCGCGATCTCGGCGAGATTGTCCCGCGAACCGGCCATTCCGATCTTCAGGCCGGCGAAGGTCATATCTCCGGCAAGGACTTCGAACTGGTCCGCGATCAGCCCGGCGGGGAGCGGGATCACCTCGTGGACCCGGACGGTATTCTGGACGGTGACCGCAGTGAGGACGGCCACCCCTCGAAAGCCGAGGCGGCCGAAGACCTTGAGGTCAAGGAGGGTTCCGGCCCCGGCCGAAGGGTCGAACCCGGCGACAGAGAGGAGGATTTTTTTCATGTTTCGCCTCCCTGGCGCCCATGTTTATCCAAGCGGCGCCGCATTGTCAAATCGGGAGGCTCCTTTCCCAAGGCCCGCGGCCGGGCCGCTCCATCCGCTCCGCTTTACCGCCCCCCGCTCGGTATGCTAACATTTGAAAACCGTGAACGCGCGTCTCCATGTCTTCGTCTCCGGAAAAGTCCAGGGGGTTTCGTATCGCGGCTTCGCCCGCCGGGCCGCGCTCGAGCTCGGGCTCAAGGGCTGGGTCCGGAATCTCTACGACGGACGGGTCGAAGCGGTGGCCGAAGGGAAGCGCGCGGACCTGGAAATATACCTCACGAAGATCGAAGCCGGACCGGCCGTGGCCCGGATCGAAGACCTCGACGTCCGATGGGAGCCCTTCACGGGGGAATTCCCCGATTTCAGGATCGCCTGGCTGGATTTCTGAGCGGGGCGCTCAGCGGGCGGACTTCCGGTCGCCGAGGAATTTCTTCCGGCATTCCTTCGAGCAGAAGAAATATTCCCGGCCGTCGATCATTTCCCGGAGGGCGTCTTCCTTGGCGACGTAAGTCAGGCAGGCCTCGTCCTTGACCATGACGCCCGAGAGGCGGGGTTGGGGCGTTTTCGGCTGCGGCGGGGCGATCTTCCGCCAGAGGTTCCGGACGGACCGATAGACGATGAAGAAGAAGTACGCCCAGACGGCGAAATAGATCAGTCTTAGGATGCCTTGAAACATTGTTTTTCCGAACGAAAACTTTAGACGATTTGCCCCGCCATGTCAATTTGGGAGCGTTCCGCTTGAATACTTTCGCCTTTGCTTGTAACATGGAAGCAGAGCCTCCCGACAAAACGACCCAAGCCATGGACACCTTGCTGACGGAACGACAAATCCTTCTCTGGAAGGAGATCGATGCCTTTCTCGATACGACGGAGCGCGGCCGGCCGGCCGATGTCCGGACGAGCGAGCTTCGGGGTGCGTTTTGGGGACCGGAGCGGTCCCTTCTCGACCGCGTTCTGGCCCTCGAAAAATTGTCCCGGCGCGATCCCGGGATGGCGCAGGATCTGGCCGGGAGCGATTTCGGCCACCTCGACCACGGCTCCGTTTATCGGGCCGCCGTTTCGCTGGGGAAAGCGGCCGGCTTCTTGGACGATCGTCTGAAGGACCTCGAAGCCGCCGGCGCGGTGGGATTTCAATCTCCTCCAACGCGCGAGAGCGCCCAGGAAATCACGGAGCTGATCACGGCTCTCGAAACCGCCCGCTTTCTCGCGTTCCGGGCGGCCTGCTTCGAGGGAACGGCGTCGGAGGGGGGGGCCGAAGCCTCGAGATGCGAAAAGCTCGCGGCCGACATCGCGGAGCGCGCGGCCGCGGCGGGATGGAACGGGCGGCTTCGCGATGGAGAACGGCCGTGATCCTCTTGCGGGAAATCATCCGGGGGAATCCGCGGGCGATCGGCCGGGCGCTCTCTCTCGTCGAAGACGGCGGCCCGGAGGCGCGCCGGTTCATGAAGGACATCCGCGGCCTCCGGAAAAAGGCGCCCGTCGTGGGGATCACGGGCGCCCCCGGCACGGGAAAGAGCACGCTGGCCGACAGGCTCATCGGCGACCTGCGGGCGTACGGGTTGAAGGTCGGGGTCGTGGCCATCGATCCGACGAGTCCCGTCACGGCGGCCGGGGCCCCGGGCTTTGCCCGGGGGTCCACTTCCGCCGCGGAGGCTCGTCCCTTGACCGGCGGGGCCGTTCTCGGGGACCGCAGCCGCATGATCCGGCACAGCGCCGATCCGGGGGTTTACATCCGGAGCATGGCCTCGCGCGGCCACCGCGGCGGGCTGGCCAAAGCCGCCGGCGACGTCTGCGCGGTCCTCACCGCGGCCGGGATGGACATGATCCTCCTCGAGACGGTGGGCGTGGGCCAGGCCGAGGTCGACGTGATCCACGTGGCCGGTCTCGTCCTCGTCGTCCTGACGCCGGGGTCCGGCGACGACATTCAAACGTTTAAAGCGGGCATCATGGAGATCGCCGACATCTTCGTCCTGAACAAATCCGACCTGCCGGGCGC
>JADGNV010000106.1 GCA_017883285.1 Candidatus Aminicenantota bacterium
CGAGAAGTCCCTCGTCTTCAAGGGCAACACCCTGCCCGGCGTCTACGGCGCCGGGGCGTTCCAGACGCTCGTGAACCGCGACCTCGTCCGCGCGGCCGACAAGCTGTTCATCGTCGGCGGGGGCAACGTCGGCCTGATCGCCGGCTACCACGCCCTCCAGGCCGACATCCCGGTCGTCGGGCTCGTGGAGGCCCTGCCCGAATGCAGCGGCTATAAGGTCCACAAGGACAAGCTCCGGCGGTTCGGCGTGCCGATCTACACCTCGCATACGATCCTGAGCGCCAACGGCGCGGATTCGGTCGAATCCGTCACGATCGCCCGGCTCGACAAGGACTGGAAGCCCGTGCCCGGCACGGAGAAGTCCTTCGCCTGCGACACGGTCCTCATCGCCGTCGGCCTCGACCCGGTCGACGAGTTCCTCCAAAAAGCACGGGACTTCGGGATGACCGTCTTCGCCGCGGGGGACGCCGAGGAGATCGCCGAAGCCTCGGCCGCGATCTTCTCGGGAAAGATCAAAGGCCTCGAGGTCGCCCGGGCCCTCGGCCGCGACATCGGCGAGATCAAGCGCGAGTGGTACGAGACGGCCGAGATCCTCAAGTCGAAGCCCGGGGCGACCACCCCCGAACGCTATCCCGCCGAGGAGAGCGGGGTCTTCCCCGTCCTCCACTGCGTCCAGGAGATCCCCTGCGATCCGTGCACCACGGTCTGCAAGCAGGACCTCATCCGCCTCTGCGTGTCCGACATCCGCAGCCTGCCCGTGTTCGTCGCCCGCGAGGGCGAGAAAGGCTGCACGGGCTGCGAGAAATGCGTCACGATCTGCCCCGGCCTCGCCATCTCCCTCGTCGACTACCGCAAGGACCCCGAAATGCCGACCGTGACTCTGCCCTACGAATTCCTCAAGGACACCATCGAGACGGGCGACACGGTCACGGTCCTCGACACCGAGGGCCGGCCGCTCGGCGACGTCGAGGTCGTCGGCGTCCGGGCGATCAAGGCCAACGATCGGACCGTCCTCGTCAAAATGAAGGCACCGAAGGCGTTCGCCAAGCAGGTCGCCGGGCTGGAGGTCCAGGAGGACAAGGTCACTAAGCCCCTGGACCGCTACGTCGAGCGCACGGCCGACGATACGATTGTCTGCCGCTGCGAACGCGTGACCGCCGGCGAGCTCCGGGCCCGCATCCGCGCCGGCGCGCGCGACATCAACGCCCTCAAGGCCGTCACCCGGGCCTGCATGGGCTCGTGCGGGGCCAAGACCTGCGCCCCGCTCATCCATCGGATCTTCCGCGAGGAGGGAGTCCCGGCCCAGGAGATCGTGGACCAGCCCACGCGCCCGCTCTTCATGGAAGTCGCCCTCGGCATGTTCGCCGGCTGCGGCGGCGAGGACGAGGGAGAGGGAGGCCGGCCGTGAGCGCCGCCAAATCCTTCGACGTCATCGTCGTCGGCGCCGGGAGCGTGGGCGCGCCCACCGCCCTGTTCCTGGCCCAAGAGGGGATCCGGACGCTCGTCATCGACAAGTTCGCCAGCCCCGGCCAAGGGTCGAACAAAGAAGCCATCGGCGGCCTCCGGGCGACCCACTCCGATCCGGCCAAGATCCGCATCTGCCTGCGGAGCCTCGAGATCTTCGGCTCCTGGGAGGAGCGCCACGGCCGGAGCCTCGAATGGCGCAAGGGCGGCTATAGCTTCGCCGCCTACACCGAGCGCGAGGAAGCGACGCTCAAGGACCTCCTGGTCGCCCAACAGCGCTTCGGGCTCAACATCCACTGGCTGGACAAGAAGCAGCTGCTCGACGTCATCCCCGACCTGAATCCCGACGGCCTGATCGGCGGGACCTACTCCCCCGATGATGGGCACGCCTCGCCGCTCCTCGCGGCCAACGCCTTTTACGACGAGGCCACGCGGGCCGGGGCGGAATTCCGGTTCCGGGAAAACGTGACCGGCCTCGTGATCGAAGGCGGCCGCGTCCGCGGGGTGAAGACCGACGAGGGCGAATATGGGGCCGAGGTCGTGATCGACGCCGCCGGACCATGGGGCGCGGAGGTCGCCCGGCTCGCCGGGCTCGACGTCCCCGTCCGGCCGGATTCGCACGAGGGTGCCGTGACCGAGCCCGTGGCCCGGTTCCTCGAGCCGATGGTTGTGGACATCCACCCGACGGACACGTCGGCCAATTATTATTTCTACCAGCACGCGACGGGCCAGATCATCTTCTGCATCACCCCCCAGCCCAGCATTTGGGGCTTCGACACCCGGGAGACGAGCGCTTTCCTGCCGATGGTCGCCCGGCGGATGGTCCGGATCATGCCCCGCCTTAAGAACCTGCGCGTCCGGCGCACCTGGCGCGGCCTCTATCCCATGACGCCCGACGGCGCGCCGCTCGTCGGGTGGGCGCGGGAGGTCGAGGGGTTCCTCCTGGCCGTGGGCATGTGCGGCCAGGGATTCATGATCGGGCCCGGCCTCGGCGAAATGCTGGCCCACCTTGTGAAGGGCAACCTGTCGGCCAAGGACCGGGAAATCCTCGAGCTCCTGTCGCCCTACCGGGAATTCAAGGGGATGGAAAAGCTAAAGTAGGGGGGCCCCGCCGCCGCCCCGCCGTCCCCGGCGGCGTCTCCGCCGTTTCCGCCGCGGAAGATGCTCGGTTTCGGGATGGGCCTCCCGGAAGAGCGCCTCGAAGGATTCGCCCGCGGCGGGCGGGCGGCCTTTTTCGATGAGGAAGAAAAGCCGGACCGCCTGCGCGTAGTGAGACCTCTGGAGCAGCGCCCCGCGCAGATGCCCGGTCCGGAGGGCCCGGATCAGGCTCTCGACGAGCACGAGGATCTGGATAACGTTGGCCCGGAGGTTCTTGGGGATGGTCATCCTCATCCCGGCATTGAGGAATGCGGCGTTCAAGACTCCGGCCATGTCCTCTTCCGTCTCGTCGAACCGCGGTTCGACCCAGGGCCAGAAGACCAGGGCGTACATCTCCTCGAGCGTGAGCAGGAAGCCCGAGGGCCGGGCCCGCTCCTCGACGTCGAGGAGGGCCCCGATGCGGGCGAAAAGCGCAGGGTCGGTCTCGTAATCCTCGCCGGCCTTCCCCAGGAAGTGGCCGAGGAGACCGTATTCGCGGAGGGCCTCGAACACGGGCCGCGTCTCGTAGGCGAGGTCCTTGTTGAATTCCTCGTAGAGGCGCGATGGGGCGGTTGAGGCCAGCAGAGGCCGATGGCTGAGGATGGCCCGCTCGGTCGCGGGCTCGATTTCGAAGTTCAGTCGGGCCGCGTGCCGGAGGACCCGCCAAACGCGGACAGGGTCTTCGGTGAACCTCGCTTCGGGGTCGCCGATCATCCGAACGCGGCGGCAGCGCATGTCCTCGAGGCCGCCGACGTAGTCGATGACAGCGTCGATGGACGGATCGTAATAGAGGGCGTTGATCGTGATGTCCCGGCGGAACGCGTCTTCTCGCGGCGTGCCGTAGATGGCCTGGGGGTCGGGCTCCGCACCGGGGACGGCGTCCTCCGCGGGATCGGGGTCGCGCCGGAACGTCGCCACCTCGATGATCTTCCCACCGGGGAAATGGACATGGGCCAGGCGGAAGCGCCGGCCGATGACGAAGACATTGGCGAAGCGCTTCTTGATCTGGCCCGGCCGGGCGTCGGTCGCGATGTCGAAGTCCTTGGGCTTTTTCCCCACCAGCAGGTCCCGGACCGCGCCGCCGCACAG
>JADGNV010000107.1 GCA_017883285.1 Candidatus Aminicenantota bacterium
CCACAACGACCAGGGGCTTGCCCATCCGGGCGACATTCTCGAGGAGCGGGAGAAAATCGCGGAGGTTCGAGATCTTCTTCTCGTGGAGGAGGATCAGGGGGTTCTCCAGGACGCATTCCATCCGGTCAGGGTCGGTGATGAAATAGGGGGACAGGTAGCCGCGGTCGAACTGCATGCCCTCGACGATGTCGAGGACGGTCTCGAGGCCCTTGGCCTCTTCCACGGTGATGACGCCGTCCTTGCCGACCTTGTCCATCGCCTCGGCGATGATCTTGCCGATGGACGCGTCGTTGTTGGCCGAGATCGCGCCGACCTGGGCGATCATCTCGCCGCTGACGTCGCGGCTGATCTTCTTGAGTTCCGTCACGACGTCCGCAACGGCCTTGTCGATGCCTTTCTTGATGAGGGTCGGGTTGTCGCCGGCCGTCACGTAACGCAGCCCGCCGGCATAGATGGCCTGGGCCAGGACGGTCGCCGTCGTCGTGCCGTCGCCGGCGATGTCCGACGTCTTGGACGCGACTTCCTTCACGAGCTGGGCGCCCATGTTCTCCAAGTGGTCCTTGAGCTCGACTTCCTTCGCCACGGTGACGCCGTCCTTGGTGCTGGTCGGGGAGCCGAACTTCTTGTCGATGACGACGTTCTTGCCTCGGGGGCCGAGCGTCGACTTGACGAGGTTGCTCAGGATATTGACGCCTTTGAGAAGCGACTGTCTCGCTTCGTCGCCTAAGATAATTTGTTTAGCCATGGTATCTCCTTTGTGTTTGTGGGGGACCCGATCAGCCGAGCTTGGCCAGGATCTCTTCTTCGCGGAGAATCAGGTGCTCGACGCCGTCGACGGTCACTTCGGTTCCGCTGTACTTGCCGATCAAAACCTTGTCGCCCGCCTTGACCTCGAGGGCGACGACCTTGCCGTCCTCGTTGACCTTGCCTTTGCCTACAGCGATGACGAGGGCTTCTTGGGGCTTCTCCTTGGCGGTATCGGGGATGATGATGCCGCTTTTCCGGACTTCCTTGTCTTCCAATCTCTTGAGAAGAACACGGTCGTATAACGGATGGATCTTCATAAAAACCTCCTTTTGGATTTGTGAAATTTAGCAGTCTCGAAAGACAACTGCTAATATACAAGGAAAGGAGGCGCTTGTCAAGACCCGGAAAGCAAATATTTGGCAGTCGGAGAACTTATCTGCCAGATAATTTTTTGATTTTGAGGGTTTTCGCCCGGTTGTGGAGGGTGTTGCGGTGGACGCCGAGGGCCTCCGACATTTTTGTCTTGTTTCCCATGAATTTTCGGCCGGCGCTCTCGATATAGAGCTTCTGGAACTCCTTCAGAGCGTCGCGGAAGCGGACGCCTTTGTCCACCATGTCCGCGACGAGCATTTCCATTTTCTGATGGATGTTGAGCTGATCGTATTTCTTATCCATGTTATTTGCCCCGGCTCTCGGCTTTGGCCCCTTTGGCGATGCCCTCGTAGGTCGTTTTGATTTTGGTCTTCAGCTTTTCCTCCTTCTCTCCCGGAGCCGGTCGAGGATCTCCGGGCCGCCGTCCCGGATGTCCCCGAAGCGGACATGGGGCTTAATGCGGCCGTGGAAATCCGAGCCCGCCGTGGGCACGAGGTCGAACTCGGCCGCGAGGCGGCCGTAGAACGCGGTCTGTTCGGGCTGATGGTAGGACGTATGGACCTCGAGCCCGGCCAGGCCGCGGTCTTTGAGCGCGGTCAGGTCTTCGCGCGTCGCGTTCTCGAAATAGGCGCCGGGATGGGCGAGGACCGGCACGGCGCCGGCTCCCGGGGCCAGGTCCAGGACCTCGAGGATGGGCATATGCCGTTTGGTGACGAAGGCCGGCCGCCCCTCCATGAAATAATCGCGGTAGAAATGGTACGGCGCCCATTGGAGGGCCGTCCCTTCATAGTATTTGCCGAGCGCCGGATCGTTCTTCGACGAGGGTTTGTCGAGGAGGATTTGGGCGATCTTCACCCCGAGGGGCGGGGCGGAGCCGGACGGGCCGGCCACCTCCTCCCAGGTGAGGTCGAGCCCGAGCCCGCGCAGTTTTTCGACGCGCTCACGGCCTTCGACGAGGCGCCCCGCGGAGACGCGCTCCGCGATCCGGGCGATGACCGGGCTCTCCCAATCGAGGAACGGGAGGAGGACGTGAAATTCGCGGCCGGCGAAGAGGGTGGTGACCTCCATGCTCGGGACGACCTCGACGCCCGAGCCGACGGCGACCTCGACGGCCTCGGGGTAGCCCGCGGTCGTATCGTGGTCGGAGATCGAGATGGCGGAGAAGCCGGTCTCCCGCGCCATGCGGACGAGATCGGCCGGCGCATAGTCCCCGTCGCTCGAGAAATGCGAGTGGATGTGGAGGTCGACGAAACCGGCCATGCGCGCGGGCCTTACAGGGCGGTCTTGCCGCTGAGGAGCTTGAAGATCTCGACGTATTTCTCGGACGTCTTGGCGATGATGTCGGGGGGCAGGGCCGGGGGATCGGACTTCTTGTCCCAGGACGTACTTTCGAGGTAGTTGCGGACGAACTGCTTGTCCAGGCTCGGCTGGCTTTTACCCGGCTCGTACGTGACGAGCGGCCAGAAGCGCGAGGAGTCGGGGGTGAAGATCTCGTCGATGAGGACGAGATCTTCCCCGATGAGGCCGAACTCGAACTTCGTGTCGGCGATGATGATGCCCCGGGAGAGGGCGTGAAGGGAGGCCCGCTGATACAGCTCGAGGCTGACCTTGCGGATCTTCTTGGCGAGCGCGGGGGCGACGATCTTCTGCATGTCCTTGAAGCTGATGTTCTCGTCGTGCCCGACCTCGGCCTTGGTCGAGGGGGTGAAAATCGGCTCCTCGAGCCGATCGGATTCGCGGCGGCCGGCGGGGAGCTTGAGGCCGCAGACTTTGCCCGTGGCCTTGTATTCCTTCCAGCCGGAGCCGGAGAGATAGCCGCGGACGACGCATTCGACGGGCACCACCTGGGCCCTCCGGACGAGCATCGACCGCTTGTCGAGCACGTCCCGGTGCTTGGCCAGGACGGGCGGGAACTCCGCGGCGTCGGCCGTGATCATGTGGTTGGGGACGACGAGCGCGGTATAGTCGAACCAGAACCGGGAGAGCTGGGTCAGGACCTTGCCCTTGTCGGGGATGATCGAGGGGAGGACGAAGTCGAACGCGGAGATGCGGTCCGTGGCGACGATCAGAAGCTTGTCGCCGATCTCATAGAGGTTCCGGACCTTGCCTTTTTTGAAGAGCTTCACATCGGGGAGAGAGATGTCGGAATAGGATTCGGTCATGTTACACCTGGTTCGTCGAGCTTAATTCAGAATAGGCTCTTATGATACCCAAAAACGGGGCACCCGGTCAACAAGCTTGCCATGTCCGGTGCCGGGGTCGGTCCCCGGCCCTCTGGGGAACCAGTCCCGTCGGTTCCCCCCGCCAGGCGGGGCCCCCCTCCGCTATGAGGGCCTTAGGACCGACCCCGGCGCCGGACAGATCGAGCTCCGGCCATGCTCCGATTTTTTAATCTCGGTTTTTCTAAACCAATGAGGGCCGGATTCCGATGAAATTATATAGGCGCGCGGTCGTGTCTCGGTCGCGGCGGTATGAGAGCAGCCGGCCGTCGCAGTGCGTGCAGAGCGGAATGTCGAACACGGCGCCGGGCCGGACCCCTTCGGCCGCGAGCTGAAGGCGATTGGCCGCCCTGAGGTCGAGGAGATATTTGCAGGCCGCGCCGAGCCGGCGGACCTCCGGCGTGCGGAAAATCGCAGCGTCCTCTCCCCGCCCCGCTTCCCGAAAGTTCGTCCGGACGTCCTCGCCGACCTCGTAGCAGGCTGGGCCGATGCACGGGCCGAGCACGGCCGCGAGCGAGGCGGGCGAAGACCCATATCGCTCCCCGAGTTCCCGCACGACGCGTGCCAGGATTCCCCGGCTCGTCCCCCGCCAGCCCGCGTGGACGGCGGCCACCACGTTCCTCTTCTCGTCGGCCAGCAGGACGGGCAGGCAGTCGGCGGTCCGGATGACCAGCAGGATTCCGCGCCGGTCCGTCGCCAAGGCGTCGCCCTGGAGCCGCCGCGCCGGAACGTCCTCGATGAAATGGAGGACATCGGAATGCGTCTGCCGGAGCTCGACGACGTCGAAGCCGGGCCACGCCTTTTTTTTATTCCTGCCGAAATCATCGGGACTCCCCTCGCGCGTGCCGAAGCCGTGGACGAGCCAAGGGACGGCGGCAAAGTGAGGGTGCGTCAAATACGCGGGCGTTTCCGGTCCGGTCATGATTCCGATCCACCCCTGATATATAACAGGCGCCCCCCGCGTTCAAGCCTGCGGTCCGCGAACGCGCCTTCATGAAACTCGCGCCGCCCCGGCGCAGCTCTCCCTCGGGACTTTCGCGGCACTCGCGCACCCCGTCCCCCGCCTCCCCTTGCCCTTTGGCTTTCCCGCGGATATGATTGTTTCCAGCGAACCGTCGCGAGGAAGGCCATGAAAAAGACGATCGGCGTCCTGGGCGGTATGGGGCCCGAGGCGACCGCCTATTTTTTCCGCCTCCTCATCGCCTCCACGGCCGCGACAAGGGATCAGGACCACGTCCCCATCCTCATCTGGAGCGACCCGCGCATCCCGCCCCGGTCGGACGCAATCCTCCTGGACGGCCCGAGCCCGCTTCCGGCGCTTCTCCAAGGGCTGGCGCTCCTCGAAAAGGGCGGGGCGGGGCTCGTGGTCATGCCCTGCCTCACCGCCCACCACTACATCCGCGAGCTCACGGCGGCCGCCGGCGTGCCGTTCGTCAACCTGATCGAAGAATCGCTCCGGTTCGCCCGGGCGCGCATTCCGGGGCTGCGGCGGGTCGGCCTCCTGGCCAGTTCCGGAACGGTCCAGGCCGGGCTCTTCCGCAAGCCCTTTGAAAAAAGGGGCATCGAGGTCCTCGCCCCCGCTCCCCAAGGCCAGGAAAGCGTCATGGCGGCGATCCTCGAAATCAAGGCCGGCCGCATCGCGGGCCGTCCGCGGGCGGCGATCGTCCGCGCCGCCCGGACGCTCATCGCCCGGGGCGCGGAAGCGGTCATCGCCGGCTGCACCGAGGTCCCGCTCGCCCTCGCGCCGGGCGACATCGAAGTTCCACTGATCGAGCCGATGTCCGTCGGCGCGCGGGTCTGCATCCGGAAAGCGGGATGGCGGGCGGCGGGGTGACGCGGAGAGGTCCGGCTTAGCGCTTCAGGACGGCGATGTTCAGGACGGGATTGACTTCGTGCCAGCCGCGACCCGCCTGGGCATCGAACCGGGCCACGCCGTAAACCCGCACCCGGCTGCCCTCGACCGGAACGGGGATATCCGCCCGGCGCATAATCTCGCAGATGATATAGGGCGACGCCGCTTCCGCCGACTCCGCCAGCTTGAAATGCAGGGTCTTTTCCTCCGCGTCGACATGCACATCGCGCACAAAGCCCTCGGTCGCGATATACGGTCGGGTGTTCGTCGGGAGTTCGCCGATACGGAGCGGAAGGAAATCCCGGACGTCCAGGACGCCGGGTCTCAGCCCGGCGAGCGTCGTCCCTCCCGACGACGCGCGCCGGTTTGTGACCGCGAGGAGGACGAGGAGCGCCACGACGATCACGGCGAGGGCCTGGACCGCGCCGCGAGTCGTCACCAGGTCCAGCCAGTCCTCCCAAATCCCGGCGAAGCGACCACGCCGGGGAGGGGCCCCCTCGACATCCGCCAGCAGGGCCTCCAGGTCCGGAGGGCCGTCGGGGCCTTCCGGCCCGCCGCGCTCCAGACGCTCCGCCAGCCGGTGTCCGGCCTGGAGCCGGCGCAGGAGGGCCCGACACGTCGCGCATTCGCGCAAGTGCCTCTCCAGCCGGTCCGCCTTGTCGGCCGGGAGGCCGCCCTCGAGATAGGGCACGAACGTCCTCCTCAGGAAGAAGCGTCGGCAGGCCATCGTCGTTTCCCTTTGCTCCCCTTCTCCCGATCCCCCTAATAAAACCGGCGGAACGGCCGCAGCCGCTCGCCGAGCTCGGCCAGGGCCCGGTTCAGCCGTGAAGCCACGGTCCCGGGAGCGCACCCGAGCGCCCGGCTCATCTCCTCGTAGGTCAATCCTTCCAGGTATTTGAGAACGACCACCTCCCGCAGCTTGAGCGGGAGCCGCATGACCGCCTGTCGCAGGACCGCGTCGCGCTCCGACCGTGTGTCCGGTCCCGGCGGGAGGGATCTCGCATCGATCTCGTCGCCGCTGCCGAGAATCGCCTCCAGCGGGATCGCCGGGGCCCCTCGGCGCCGAAGGTGGTTGAGGCACTCGTTGCGGGCGATCCGATAGATCCAGGTGAACAGGCCGGATTGGAAGCGGAAGGCGTGCAGCCCCCGAAACGCCTTGAAGAAAACCATCTGGAAGATGTCCTGGGCCTGGAGCGGGTCCCCGATCGAATAGAGGACCAGCGTCCAAATCCGGCGGTGATAGGTCTTATAGAGCTCGCGGAACGCGGCCTCGTCGCCGTTTTGCGCCGCCGTCACAAGATCGCGCTCACGATCGGCACGAGCGCCGGCCATGGCCGGCGCCTCCTCGGACAGATGCCCCGCCCGCCGCTCGTCCGCAAACATCCCGTCGGCGCGGACCGCCAAGGCGCGGACCAGTTCGGGGTCGCTCGTTTTGCGCGGCATACTTTATGATATTCCCAGCCGATGCCGCGCGTCAATGCGGCCGAAAATATCGATATTTTTCCGGAAGAAACCAGGCCCGGCCCGTGTCTAATTCTTATATAGGAGGTTATTCATGCTGAAATCCAACCCAAAATCCCTTTTCGTTCCGTTCCTGATCCTATTTCTCCTGATTGCGCTTACCGGCCTTTCCTTCGCCCAATCCACCGATAAAAAAGACGCGGATAAAACGAAGACCGCCTCCACTCAGGAAAAAGAAAAGGGACAGGCGGTCCCGACCAAGGAAAAGATCGAAATCACCGTCACGGCGGCCCGAGTCGAGATTCCGCTGAAGCAGAATCCGGCCGCGACCACGGTCGTCGAAGCGCAGGTCCTGCAGTCCATGCCCCGGACCATCGGCATCGACGAGGCCATGAAACTCGTTCCCGGCGTCAAGGTCGACAATCAGGCCGACGGCGAGCGGGTTCATCTTTCCATCCGCGGCCAGGGCATCCTGACCGAGCGCGGCACCCGGGGCATCAAGACCATCCTCGACGGCATCCCGCTCAACGACCCTTCGGGCTTCGTCCCCGACTTCTTCGACATCGATTGGGCCACCGTCCGCCGCATCGAAATTCTCCGCGGGCCCGCGGCCGCGTTCTACGGCGGCGGATCGTCAGGGGGCATCATCAACATCCTGACCCGGGACGGCGGCCCCGACCCGATTTCGGCGAACGCCTATCTCACCGCCGGGTCTTTCAACTTCTATAAAGGAATGGCCGAAGCGGGCGGGACGACCGGCGACCTGAACTACCGCGTCGCCGCGTCCTATACCGACGGCCAAGGCTATCGGCAGCACACGAAATACTGGGCGGACAACATCTACGGTAAGTTCCGTTTCGACGTCGCGCCCAAGGTCAAGGTGACGGCCGTCCTCGGCTGGACCGATTTCTTCAACCAGAACGCCGAGGGGCTCAACCTCGACTGGTTCAGCGCCAATGTGAAAGAATACCGGAAGCTGGCCAACCCGGACGCCTACACCCTGAGCGAATACAGGGCCACGCCCGCCTGGTACCGGCAGATGTTCGGCGTGAACCGCGTGCCCGGCAACGAATATCAAAGGACGAGCCGGCTCTCGAGCGGCCTGACGAGCGCCATCGGCCTCGCCGACAACCTCGACCTGGCCCTGACCGCATTCTACCGCCGGACCAAATACACGGAGGCCGTGCCCTCGTCCCTCATCCACCGCGACTACGACACGCCCGGCGCCTCGGTCCAGTTCAACCACACGGCCGGAAGCGGCGGCGTCAAGAACCACCTGAGTGTCGGGTCCGACTTCGGATGGCAGACAATCGACGAGATCAAGCGCCCCAATCTGGGCGACGCCGTGGAGGGCCCGGACATCCAATCCAACCAGACCATGACCCAGACGAGCGCGGGGATGTTCGTCCTCGACCGGCTTGAGCTCGGCCCCCAGTGGGGGGTGTCCCTCAGCCTGCGCTACGACAACGTCACCTGCCGGCTCGACGACCACGTCGGCAGCCTGTCGGGCGACGCCTCCTACAAAAAGACGACCGGACGCCTGGGCCTGACCTGGAACCCATCCGCGGATTTCGGCCTCTACGCGAGCTGGGGCACGGGCTTCCTCCCGCCGGGCACCGAGGAGCTTGCCAACAACCCCAGCGCCTTCGGCGGGTTCAACAAGGACCTCAAGCCGGCCACCTCGAGCGGCGAGGAGATCGGGGCCCGGGGCGCGATCGGCGCCTCGTTCGTCTACGATGTCGCCCTCTTCCACATGACCACGGACAACGACTTCGGCCGGTTCCGGATGGCCTCGCGGCCGCTCGAGACCTTCTACGGCAACGTCGGCGCGACCACCCGCTACGGGCTCGAAGCCTCGCTCGCCTGGTACCCCGTCGAACCGCTCGCCCTGCGGGCCGCCTACACGTACTCCCGCTTCAAGTACGACACCGTCCAGACGCTCGACGCGGGAGTGTCCTACAGCGGGACCTGGCTGCCGAACAGCCCCCAGCATCAGCTCTACGTCGACGGCGAGCTCAAAGTCACGCCCGACCTGACCTTCGGCGCCGCGCTCGAATACGTGAGCTCCTGGTACATCGACTCCACGAACCGGCTCTTCGCCAACGGCTACGGCCGGACCGACCCCTATGCGCTCGTCCACGTCCGGCTGGGCTACAAGCTCCGGATCGCGGGGATGCCGTGGGAGCTCGTCCTCTCCGGCCGGAACATCTTCGGCGTGTTGTACTACGGCTTCACCGAGCCGGACCCGGACGGCAATTCCTACCAGCCCGCCCCCACGGCCGAGTGGTCGCTCGGGTTGCGGATCAGTGTTGGAAAAAAATAGCCGTTTTCCGAGTCAAGGGACGAGCCCTCGGCTCGCCACTCGCCCGTGGCTTGACTTTCCAGCCCCTTTTGGGTATAAAGGCGCTACTTCCCCCACGGGAGGAGGTGAATTTTATTGGCATTTGTAATGATCGAGGAAGGCGAATCGATCGAAAGCGCCCTCCGCAGATTTAAAAGAAAAGTTCAGCAGGAAGCGATCATCAAGGAAATCAAGAAGCATTCCGTCTATTTCAAGCCCGGCGAGAAAAAGCGGATGAAGGAAGCGATGGCCCGCAAACGCATGCGCCGGCGGATGAAGAGAGAAAAAGACCTCGAATACTGATCCCTTCTTCTTTCCAAGAGACGACCACGAACAAGAAACCGTCTTGGCTGAAGGTCAAATTTCCGTCGCAGTCCGACTACTTTTCGGTCGCCGCGCTCCTCGATAAGCACAACCTCCATACCATCTGCCGGAGCGCGAAATGCCCGAACATCACCGAATGCTGGTCCCAGCGGACGGCGACCTTCCTCATCCTCGGCGACACCTGCACCCGCGGTTGCGCCTTCTGCGCGGTGGCCAAGGGCCTGCCCCGTCCGGTCGCGGACGATGAGCCCGGCCAGGTGGCCGAGGCGGCGGCCGTCCTCGGTCTGTCCTACGTCGTCGTGACCTCGGTCACCCGGGACGATCTCGCGGACGGGGGCGCGTTCCACTTCGTCCGGACCATCGCCGCCCTGCGGGAGCGGATCCCCGGGGTCCGGATCGAGGTCCTGGTGCCCGATTTCGGCGGGGACGCCGAGGCGCTCCGGAGCGTCGTCCGGGCTGCGCCCGACATCCTCAACCACAACCTGGAGACGACCGAGGCCCTCTACCCGGCCCTCAACCGCCCGGCGGCCAACTACCGGCGGTCGCTCGAGGTTCTGCGCCGGGCCAAAGAGCAGGGGGCCGTGACCAAGTCCGGGCTGATGATCGGCCTGGGCGAATTGGAGGACGACCTGCTTCGGACGCTCCGCGACCTCCGGGCGTCGGGCTGCGACCTCCTGACTCTCGGCCAGTACCTCCAGCCGACCCGGGCCCACGCGCCCGTATTCCGGTACGTCGCGCCCGAGGAATTCGCCCAGTGGAAGGCGGTCGCCCTCGACCTCGGCTTCGCCGACGCCGAGGCCGGGCCGCTCGTCCGCAGCTCCTTCCATGCCCACAAGCTATATGATACGTTGAAGAGGATCCCCCAGAGCCCGGTCCATGCGATATCTGATCTTCAGTGACATCCACGGGAACCTCGAGGCCCTGAACGCCCTCATGAAGTTCGTGGCCAAGCGGCGGATCGACCACTTCGTCTGCCTGGGCGATCTCGTCGGCTACGGCGCCTCGCCCAACGAATGCATCCAGAAAGTCCGGAGCCTCCACCCCCTGTCCATGATCCGGGGCAACCACGACAAGGCCGTCATGGGCCTGGACTCGATCGAGACGTTCAACCCCGTCGCGGCCGCGGCGATCTACTGGACCAAGAAGAAGATCCTGAAGAAGAACGCCGAGTTCCTGACCCACCTGCCCAAGGGCCCCCAGGTCGTGGACGAGACGTTCGCCATCTGCCACGGCTCGCCGTTCGACGAGGACTACTACATCTTCGGCGAGTTCGACGCGGCCGAGGCCTTCGACTACCTCAAGCTGCAACTCTGCTTCTTCGGTCATACCCATTTCCCGTTCGTCTACACGAAGAGGGACGCGGCGGTCGACGGGACGTTTCTCGAGGGGAATTCGAACGAGGTCAAGCTCGAGAAGGGCGTGACCTATCTGATCAACCCCGGCTCGGTCGGCCAGCCGCGCGACCGGAACCCCCGCGCCTCGTTCGCCATCTACGACACGGACGCCCACCTCATCAAGTTCTTCCGGATCGACTACGACATCGAGGACGCCAAGGCCAAGATCCTCGCCTCGGCCCTCCCGCCCGCCCTGGCCGACCGCCTATCGCTCGGAATCTGACTCTTGTCATCCCGAGCTCAGCGAGGGATCCCCTCAGATGGAACCCGGCGGCCTGCGGTCAAGAAGAGGGGGTTGCCGCGTCGCCCCCGATCGCTTCGCAATCGGGGGCTCCTCGCAAAGACAATGGGGCCTCTATCCTCGGATTCGCGTAGCAGTAGACACAGCCGTGGGCGCAGGTCTGCGCGTAGCTGCCGATGTCGACCGAAACCGTGCAACCGCAGGCCGCACGCTGGCTCCGGTCCTTGGCGGTCGGGGCCCCGTCCCGGCGGGGATGGAG
Source organism: Candidatus Aminicenantota bacterium (assembly GCA_017883285.1). Classification (GTDB taxonomy): domain Bacteria; phylum Acidobacteriota; class Aminicenantia; order Aminicenantales; family UBA4085; genus FEN-413. The sequence continues at coordinate 11,211 of JADGNV010000107.1, forward strand.
CTCGCCGAGGAGCCGGCCGTCGATGCAGGAGGACGCGAAGATGCCCGGGACTTCGCTCAAGAAGGCCTGGGCGCAGGCATGGAGCCGCAACCCACGCGCCGCCGCCGTCTCCGCCAGCCGGGCCGCCGCGTCCCGCTTGGCTTCGTCCGGCGGGTCCGCATAGGCGAACCCGCGGGCCCGGGCGCGCCGGACGGCCTTCCCGTACCATTGCGCCGCGCTGAAGCGGACGTCCGTGAGGCCGGCCCGCGCCGCGGCGTCGGCGGCCGCCGCGAAGAAGTCCAGGTTTGAGGTCAGGAGGCCGGCGCCGTCGCGCCAGAAAACGACGGGGTCGAAACGGAGCGAGACGCGCCGCGGATGGCCGGCCAGAGCGACAAGGGCGGGGAGCTGGGCCAGGGCCGCGGCCGGCGCGGGGACGGCCGGTTCGAGCGGCGTGCCGCCGAGGCCGGTGACCGTGAAGAGAAAATAGGCCTGGTCGTATTTCGCCAGCGCATCGCGGAGGCCCGCCGCATTGGTCAGCAGCGGGGCGAAATCCTTGGACCAGAGGACGATCGTATGGACGGCCGTGGGCGCAAGATCGACATCGCGCATCCCGCCGCGGGGGCCTTGCACCCGCGCCCGCTCCGCCCTTAGGAAACCGGCCAGGACGCTCGGGAAGAGCGCGGGCAGATCGGTGCGGCGGGAGGCGCTGATGACCGTTTTCATTGTTCCTTGACAGCCCGCACGGGGGGCTTTAGTATTCTAGCCGCGGAGGTCGTTCCATTCAATGCCGATTCTCGAGGCCCGAAAGCTCGTCAAATCCTACGGCCGGCGGACGGTCGTCAAGGGGGTGGACCTCGTCCTCCGCTCGAGCGAGATCATCGGGCTCCTCGGCCGCAACGGCGCGGGCAAAACGACGATCTTCCAGATGATCGTCGGCCTCGTCCGGCCGGACTCGGGAGGGATCTTCCTCGACGGCAAGGACATCTCGCGGGCCCCGACCCACGCGCGGGCGCGGGCCGGCCTCACCTACCTGCCCCAGGAAAATTCGGTCTTTCTCAAGGCCACGGTCATCCAAAACCTCCTGATGTCCCTCCAGCTGCAGATGCGATCCCGCAAGGACCGCCTCCGGACCGCGCGCGGCCTCCTAGAGGAATTCGGGCTGCTGCCCCTCGCCGCCCAGCCCGCCCACAGCTTGTCCGGCGGCGAGCGGCGGCGGCTCGAGATCTGCCGGGCGCTGACCGTCCAACCGAAGTTCCTCCTGCTCGACGAGCCCTTCACCGGGATCGACCCGCTGACCATCGTCGAAATCCAGAAGCTCCTGAACCTGCTCAAGGACCGCGGCATCGGCATCCTCATTTCCGACCACAACGTCCGCGACACGTTCCGGATCGCCGACTGGGCGTGCGTCATCGAAGAGGGTGAGATCCTGATCCAGAACGTGCCGGAGAAGGTCGCCGCCGACCGGTGCGCGCGCGAGCGGTTCCTGGGGACGGAGTTCACCTTCGGCGCGGAACGGCGGGTGGAAAGCTAGTCGGATCTAGTCCCGGCGGGCCATCAGGCGGCCGCCGAGCGTCTCGCCGAGGAAGAAAAAGAAGAGGAAGAGATACCCGGCGAACAGGACCGCGAACAGCAGTCCTAAGGGCAGCGTCGCCGCCAGGACCAGGTCGGAGGCGGCCGTATCCATCAGCAGGGAGGCCAGGCCGACCGCCGTCAGCCAGAGGACGGCGATGAACACGAGGTCGAAGAGGGTGGCCGCGATCCTCCGGAAAAATCCCAGGCTGATGCGAGGCGCGACGATGTCGTCCTTATTCGACGCCGCGTCTTGGGGCGCGAAACTGCGCGAGACGAACCCCTCGGCCCCTGCCTGCGGCGCTCCAGAGGCGGCCGCGCCGCGCGCAGGGGGCACGGGGGCGGGCTTCCGGGAAGCCGCGGGGGTCGGGATGGGAGGGGGGACGATGATGGCCGGCCGGTCCTCTTCCTCGCGATCGAAGAGGTATGCGCTGTCCTTCTTGACCGGGACTTCGGGCATGCCGATCGTCGGCTTCGACGGCGCGGCGGCCTCGGCCCGGCGCATCACTTCGTCCTGGAAATCCATGGTATCGCCCGGGACGAAGCTGCTGGCTTCCCTTCTCTCCTCGACGTCCTCTACGACGGGTTCGGGCGCGGACGTGTCCGCGGAGAGGTCGGCCCATGGTGGGAGATCGCTCGACGCGTCCAGAGGGGCGAGGATCTTCTCGCCGGTGTCCTCTCGGCCGGCCTTTTTTTTCTTCTTTTCGAGGGTTTCGATCAGACGGGCGATCTCTTCCTTGGTATCGGCTTCCGCACCCCGCTTTTCGGAGTCCTCGGCTTCCTCGTCGTCTTCGGGCGCCGACGGGGGCGGAGCCGGACTTTCGGGCGGAGGGGGCGGCAGGTTCGAAGTCGGCCGGCGCGGAGGGGCCTTCACGGGAGCGGAAGGCGCGGCCAAACTGGCCTTTCGGGTCCGTCCCTTCTTGGGAAGGGGCGCCTTCTCCCCGGTCTTTTCCGGTTCCTCCGCGATGTCGTTCCCGACGGAACGGACGGGCGCTTTTCCCCCGGCGTTGACTTCGTCCGGGAATCCCGTCCCCTTCTCCAAGACGGCTTCGAGGTCGATCTCCTCGGGCGGGTTGTTCTCGTCGTCCGGGGGCTCGAGAGAATCGTCGAATTCCTCGTCGGTGTCCTTGAAGTCCTCGTCGACGAGCCGTTCCCCTTTGATGTCTTCCTCGACCTTTTCGTCATCGGGGAAAAGGAGCTGAGTGCCGCAATTGTTGCAGTACTTCTGCGACTCGTCGATGATCGCTTTGCAATAGGGACAACGCCTGATGGCCATTAAGTTATTTATAAAGGGATTAGGAGAAAAAGTCAATAAAATCAACGGGAGAGGCGGATCGTTCGAGCGGCGGGCGGGCCGGGCGCCGTTCGGGCGGGGCGAGCACCGCTCAAATTGACATTCGCTCGGAAATCGTTAAAATGTGGGCCGCTGGGCGATTAACTCAGTGGCCAGAGTGCTACCTTCACACGGTAGAAGTCACAGGTTCAAATCCTGTATCGCCCACCATTCCTCTCCGAAGCCGCCCACAAACTAATTCTCTTGACAAAAGGCAACGGACGGAGTTAGGTTTATTTCAATGTCAGGGATCGGTAATTGGAGAGGAGGAGGTTGACGGAATGAAACACAAACTATTCATTTTTTTGCTCGTCATCTGTGTATCGACCGCGGGAATGGCTTTCGCCCAGATCACGCCGGAAGGGAAGATCATCGGGAAGGTTGTCGATATCCAGGGGGCTCCGCTTCCCGGCGTGAATGTCGAAGCCAAAAGCGCCCGGCTGGTCGGGAAGGCAGCCACGATTTCCGATCCCAACGGCGTTTATCGCTTGATGGCTCTCTCGTCGGGAACCTATGATATCGTCTATTCGCTTCCGGGCTTCAAGACCCTGATCCGCAAGGGCATCATTCTGGAGCTGTCCCAGACGTTGACCCTCAACGCGGCCTTGGAACAGGCCGCCGTCGAAACCGAAGTGACGGTCGTCGGCCAGTCGCCCTTGATCGACGTCAAGAGCACGGTCAAGGGCATGACGATGTCCAAGGATATCTTCATGGCCCTTCCCCGGGGGAGGAATTTCGATTCGCTGATCAGCACCATCCCCGGCGTCCAGAGCGAGAGCATCACCGCCGGTATTTCGGTGGACGGCGCCTCCGGCGCCGAGAACATGTGGTACGCCGACGGGGCGGATATCACGGACTTCCATTACGGGGACCGCGGCCAGAGCATCGTGCTCGAGCTCCTGGACGAGGTCAAGGTGACGGCTTCGGGCTACAACGCCGAGTTCGGCGGCTCGATGGGCGGCGTCATCAACGTCATCACGAAGTCCGGAAGCAACGCGTTCCACGGCGAATTCATGGGCTACTACGAGAACAACGAGCCGTACATGCGGGGGAAAGCCAGGACCTTCCTCGAGCGGGATCCGTACGGCAGCTACGTCTGGAATTACGTGAACTATGACGACAAGTATTATAACGGCGGGAAGGACAGGGACCACTACGACCGGTACGAAGGAGTGATCAGCCTCGGCGGCCCTATTATCAAGGACAAGCTGTGGTTCTTCGGCTCGTTCAACCCGACCTACAACCAGACGGCGGCCCAGCGGGATTTCAACCTGAGGAAAGGGCCCTTCCAGACATTCACGGCGAAAAACACCGGCCTGGCGGCGTCGATCCGGCTCTCGGCCGCCCCGCTCACCGGCCTTCGCCTCTCGGCCAGCTTCATCAACAATTTCACCAATTACCGGGGGGCCTTGCCCACCATCTACGGCAACGGCGTCGCCGATTACCAATGGGCGAAGGAAGGGTATGATTATCCGAACGTGAGCGCCTCGCTGACCGCGGATTATTCCATCGGCAACAACCTGCTGATCAGCTACCGGGGCGGCTGGCACGAGCAGAATCAGAACAACCAGCAGATCGCCCCTCCCAACGCCTCGACGTATTATTTCGGCAATACAAACTCCATGTTCTCCAGCGATCCCTTCTTCCTGTCCCATCCGGACCTGGTCAAGCTCACCGGCTGGACGAGCAGCACGCTGTACCAGGAGACGCAGAAATACCTGCGCGGGAAGATCAGCAACAACTTGGACGTGTCCCTTTATGCCAACTGGATGGGCGAGCACGCCTTGAAGGCCGGTGTCGGCTACAACTATCTTTACGAGGACCGCTTCACCGGCTATACCCATCCCCGGGTGAGCGTATATTGGGGCCAATCGAACGATGATCTGGGAATCAAGGTCGGCGCCGGCGCCGATCCGTCGAGCCCGTATTACGGCAAATATGGGTACTATCTCGTCCGGAGCTCGTTCACCTCTCCCTCCGGAAGCGTCTGGAACGTCAAGAGCAACAATCTGTCGGTTTACCTCCAGGATTCCTGGACGATCTGGAACAGGCTGACCCTCAACATCGGCGTCCGGGCCGAGAGCCAGTACATGCCGGCCTTCACGGACAACAAGGCTTATGCGGGCTGGTCGGAGAATCCCGTCAAGTTCGGCCTGGGCGACACGATCGCCCCCCGGCTCGGAGCGACCTATGATGTCTTCGGGGACTCCAGCCTGAAGATCTTCGCCAGCTACGGGATCTACTATGACCTGATGAAGCTCTACATGGGCCAGCTCACCTTCGGCGGCACGAAGCGCGTGGAGGATTACTACGCCCTCCAGGACCCGGATTGGACAAAGATCGCGGCGAACGGGACGATCGACGACGCGGCGAGCCAAAAGGCCGGCAACACCTATGCCGGATCCATGGATTACCTGCCGCCTTCGCTCAACCGGGTCGATCCGGACCTGAAACCGACCGCCCAGCGGGAGATCTCGTTCGGCGCCGAGAAGAAGCTCGGGGAGGACATCGCCTTCTCCGTCCGCTTCGTCCAGAAGCACCTGATCCGGACGATCGAGGATGTCGGCGTCTACATCACGACGGTCAATCCGACGACCGGAGCCGTGACGGTTTCCCAGGACTTCTGGATCGCCAATCCCGGTTACGGCGTCTCCTTGCCGGTCTCGCAGGGCGGAAAGTTCATCGAAGATTACTGGCCCTGTCCGAAAGCGACGAGGGAGTACTACGGCCTCAACCTCTCCCTGGAAAAGAGGTTCAGCGCCAACTGGCAGGGCGGGATCAATTACACCCTGAGCCGCGTCTACGGGGACTATTCGGGCCTGGCCAGCTCCGATGAAGGCGGCCGGCTCGGCCCGAGCGTCGAACAGGATTTTGACCGCTGGTTCATGGGGTACGACGGCCAGGGCAAGGTGCTCGACGGCCCCCTGCCCCAGGACAGGACCCATTATGCGAAAGCGTACGGGTCTTATCGCTTCCCATTCGGGCTGACCGTAGGGGTCGTCGCCTACGGCCGGAGCGGCCTGCCCTTGACGACCAAGATCCTCTACAATTCCAAGTATTTTTACGTCAACGGGCGGGGGGACCTGGGCCGGCTGCCGTTCACCTTCTGGGCCGATGTCTATTTGGATTACGCCTTTAAGCTCGGCAATAAATTGCGGGCTTCCATCAACCTCCAGATCAACAACATCACCGACACCGGCGCGGTCCAGAGCGTCATCACCACCGCCGATAGGCAGAGCTTCACGGGCTATACCACACAAATCTTGGACGGAACATTTGCCCGGGACTACATGTCCATCATCGCGTCGAGGGGCATTGCCCATCCGGCGTTCAATCAGTGGGAAACCAGATTCGGCCCCTGGTCGGCGCGCCTAGGATTCAGACTCTCCTACTGACCAGATCGCGGCGGAAGCAGCACCTCAAAGAGCCCGTTCTTCCTAGGAAGGACGGGCTCTTTTCTTGTTATCCCCCGGATAATTTCGGCTGGTCGGAACTTGTCGGATTCGTCGCCGGTCCCTGGAAAATTATTCAGGCCCCCCGCCCCGAATTCTACAATCTGGAGAACGATCCCGGCGAGAGCAAAAACATCTTTGGGTCATCGGCACAAAAAGCCGGCGAATTATCCAATCAACTCAGAAAGGAAATTCTCCGCTTGAGTTCCGGCGTTAAACCCTCAAAGTGTCGATGCCCTGACCGTCTGTGCCAGCATCCTTGATACGGCGGGCAAGAAGGACGAGACCCGCTCTTACTATGAGCGCGCCCTGGCCATTGAGCCGGAAAGCCGGCACTTGAGAACGAGCTATGCGGGGAATCTTGCTTCCGTCGGCCAATTGAGAGAAGCGATCAACATTTACGAAACATTGATCTCCGATTTTCCAGAAGAGCAAGCCTTTTATCAGTTCACCGGCATCGCTTTTTCTTACCTCGGCGAGTTCGACCGGGCGATTTCTCTCTTTGAACAGGCCTTAGCCATCAAGATCAGGGCTTGAAGAGCATGCCGGGACAAGCGAGAAACGACAGAATCTCCCGGGCGAAGATCTCCGCCGGACGCTTAGGGGGAATTATTCGAAGAGGGGGCCGCGCTCGTCGAGCCACTTGTTCTTGAAATACCACAGGACGTCCTGACGGCGTCCTTCCAGCCGTTCGAGGCGGCCCGCGATCCGCGCGAGGCGGGTCCGGATCCATTTGATGCGGCCGGGGCCGATATCCGTACGCTCGAGCCGCATCCGGAGCCGCAGGGACCTGCGGACATTCCGGAACGTCCGCCGCCCGATCTTTTCTTCCTTCAAAATCATCATCAGCGCGCTCAAGCCTTCCGTTCTCATGGTTTTCCCCTCGATAATCCCGAATTACAGTAGGAATTATAGGCCTTCGTCCGGATACTGTCAAGGCGCGGCAGGCGCGGGGGGGACCGTTGGGGGCGGCCCGCGGCGGGGCCTCCGCGGAGAAAGGCTCACGGCTTTTTGACGGGTTCGAGATTCTCGTCGAGGGGCGTCATCCGGGGCATGATGACGTGGATGGCGAGCAGCGCGATGGGATAGAGCAAGCCGGCAATGAGGAAAGCGTAAAAATAGCCCCGGGGCCCGCTCTTGTCCAGGACCTTCCCCAGGCCCAGGTCGGCCGCGATGCCGGCCAGGGCGCCGAGGTTCCCGCCTACATTACTACAAAACGGCCGCGGCGTCCTCACGCCCGCGCCGGCTCAGCCGAAGAGGCGGGCGATCGTTTCCTCGGTCGCCTCGTGACGCTTCAAGACGACGCGGGGCGCGAGGCGGTGGATCGGAAATTCCCCGAACAGGCGCTTCTTCCCGCCGCCCGTTACATTCAGGAGGACCATCTCCTGCGGATCGATGAGCTTCCGGTCCGCGGCCTGCTTGAGCGCCCCCACGGCCACGGCCGCGGCTGGATCAAGGTCGATGCCCTCGAGCCGTTCGAAGAGCGCCGCCGCGGTGGAGGCTTCTTCGTTCGTCACGGCGTACATCCTGCCCCCCGTCTCCGTGAGGGCATCGAACACGCCGCCCTTGATCCCGTAGGGCGGTTTGCGGTTGGAGAGCACGACGGCCGACACGCGGGCCAGCCGAGCCTTGAGCTCGTCCTCGGCGACGTCCAAAAGGGCGCGCGAGCCGGCCGCCCAGGCGTCGGTCATGGGGGTGAAGGGATGGTTCTGGGCGAGGTGAAGCTTCATCTTCGCCGCGCCGAACCGACCGTCCGCGAGCAGGCGGCCGGCGGCCTCCCAGGCGGCGATCCCGCCCGTGCCGGAGCCGACTGCCTGGAAATAATGATCGGGGATCCGCCCCGCCCGTTCGGCGGCGGCCAGCAGGGCCGTTCCCATGCCGTCGCGGCGGGCAACGTTTTTCGCCCCGCCCTCGGCCGCGTAACCGGGACGACGGGCGATCATGTCGGCGACCTGGATGGCATCGAAGTAGTCGGCGCCGTCATCCACGCCGACGAGCGTCACCGCGTCCGAGAACGGATGCGTGGACCACAGGTTGTCCAGGCCGGCTTCATGGACGACAAGCACCAGGGGGATATCGTTCCGGGAGCAGATCTCGGCGAACGCCCGGGCCGTGTTGCCCGCGGACGCGACGACAAGCGTCCGGCCGCCGCCTGCGAACCGGGAGCAGACCGGAGGAGCTTCGAGCTCCTTGAACGTGCAGGTTTTCATCTCCGCGCCGCGCTCGGGCCAATACCCGGAGAAGACGATCCACAGGTTCTCGAGTCCGAGCGCCCGGCCGAGCTTTTCGGAAGGAAAGGCGACCGGAACGCCGCTATTGGTCACCGGGCGGCGCAGGGGAAGCCAGTCGCCGAACCGGAACATGCCGGCCGCGCCGCCGCGGACGGCGATCTGCCGGGCGGCATAGTGGGCGCGCAGGAAGGCGGGGCCGTGCAACTCATCGCAGGCCAGCCGTTGGTCGTCCTCGGAGAACGTCTTGCCGCATTCCACGCAGCCGAGCGTATAGGAAGTCGGATGGAATTCCATGAGATTGTCTTCTTTCTTTCGGAAATTCCATGGAATTCTATATGACCCCGGTCGAAAAGAAAAGCCTGGGGCGGGGTTTCCTGGATTTTCCGGACCAGATTACTTCTTCACCGCGGGCGCGGGCTTCTCCTCGGCCGGGGCCTTCTTGACGATCTTTCCGGCGGGGTCGATCGTCACACCCATCTTCTTGTCCTTGACCTGGAGGGAAAGCTCGAAGGACTTCGCTCCGTCCTTGGTCAGGATCTCGGCTTTGAGGACCTTCGCACCCGGATAGTCCTTGGCCAATGTCTTCTGGACGGCTTCGGGCAGATTTTCCGGCGCGGTCGTCTCTTCCATCTCGATCACCTTGCCGTCGACCGAATAGATGAGGTCGCGATTGAGTTTTCCGTCGACGCTCTCGACCTCGAACTGGGTCACGCCGTTCTCCACTTCTTTGCTCGCTCCTTTGATCTCGGCCTTGGGATAGGAGGCCTTGAACGCGGCGAGGACCGCCTCGGGCAGGACTTTCAGGTCGAGCGCGGCGGGTTTGGCTTCGGCCTTTTCGCCGGCCTCTTCCTTTTCCTCGCCCTCTTCCTTCGCTTCCTTCTTCTCGACGGCTTCCTTCTTCTCGGTGTCCCCCGCTTTGGCCTTGACCTCGGGTTTTTCCGCCGCCGCTTCCTTCGCCTTTTCCTTGCACCCGACCGCGAACAGGAAGGCCGTCGCGATCAGGAGCGCCGCCAAACTTTTGAGTTTCATTTTCGACTCCTTTTACGAGATTTTATCCGCGGGATCAACGGGACCCATTCGGTATTCCCTATCCGCGCCGTTCATTTCGGCAGGACGATCCGGAAGGTGCTCCCCTGGCCCTCCCTGCTCTCCAATTCGATGCGGCCGCCGTTCGCCTCGATCGCCCATTTGGCGATCGCCAGGCCCAGACCAACGCCGCCGGCATCCCGCGGCCTGTCCTTTTCGACGCGGTAGAAGCGGTCAAAGATCTTGTCCTGGTGGTCCGCGGGAATACCCGGACCGCTGTCGCGAACCTCGATGCCGACGACGCCGGGCCGGTCCTCGACGACGACGGCGATCATCCCGCCGGGGGGCGTGAACTTGATGGCGTTGTCCAGGATGTTGACCATGGCCTGCCGGAGAAGGTCCCCGTCCACGGGAATTTGGATGCCGCTCGCCAGGTCCGCAGTCAGCTTCTGGTTCCGTTCCTCGGCCAGGACGCGCATGTCCTCCACGGCCTTGCCGACCAGGGCCCCGATGTCGGTGGGTTTCCGATTCACCTGGAAGCGGCCGCTGTCCGCCCGGGTCAGGACGAGGAGGCTCTCGACGAGATTCGTAAGCCGGGACGTCTCCTCGAGCATGCTTCCGATCCGGTCGCGGTAGGCCGCGGTGTCTAGGTTTTCCTGCAGGGCGACCTCGCCGACGCTTTGGAGCGCCGTCAGAGGCGTGCGGAGCTCATGCGACGCGTCGGCCGTGAACCGCTGCAGCCGCTCGAAAGCGTTCTGCAGGCGGGTCAGGGTCTGATTGAAGACCGCCGCCAGCTTTCCGAATTCATCGTCCGGATTCGCCACCGACAGCCGTTCCGAGAGATTCTCCGCGCCGATCTTCGCAGCCTGCCGGGCCATGGCCCCCACGGGCGCGAGCAGGCGCCCCGCCAATACGTAACCGCCCAGCGCCGCGAGGAGCAGGGCGGCAGGCAAGGCCAGATAGAGAATCGCGAGCAGCGTTTGGAGGGTGTTCCAGACGGACTCCTCGTCCTGGGCCACGACGAGGAATCGGTCGCTTTTGACCGGCTCCGCGAGGAGGCGGAACCGCCCGCCGTCCCGCGATCGCTCGGTCCGGATCCCGGCGGCCGGAACGCCGGAGGGCTCCGGCAACCCGGCCTTCCGGAAGGACGCGCTCCGGAAGACGAGGGCGCCGCCCTGAAAGACTTCAAACAAGGAAGGCGCGCCTTGGGACTCGATATCGCTGAAGCTCCCTGCGTCCTCGGCCACCTCGATCGCGAACGCCGCGAACTCCTTGGCCATCCCCCGGTCGAACTGCCGGAACAGCCGGTCCTTGACGAAGAGAAAGACCGCAAGCGAAAACGCCAGCACGATCAGGGCCAGGGCCAACGTGTACCAAATGGTGAGGCGCAGGCGGACGCTCGACGCGGGGATCTTCATTCGCCGTCCTCCTTAAGGATGAAGCCGACGCCCCGGACGGTGTGCAGGAGCCGGACGGTGAACGGCTCGTCGATCTTCTTCCGGAGCCGGGCGATGTGGACGTCGATGACGTTGTCGAGGGGCGTGGCCCGCCGCGTCTCCTTCCAGACGTCCGCGGCCAGCATCTCGCGCGTCACGACCCGCCCCTGGTTGCGGAGGAGGTATTCGAGCAGGTCGAACTCCCGGGCGGTGAGCGCGAGGGGCCGTCCGCCGCGCTCCGTCTCGCGCCGGGCCGTGTCCATTTCGAGGTCGGCCAGATTGAGCTTGACGGCCGCGCTACCCGCCACCCCCGCCCCCCGCCGAAGCAGGGCCCGGACGCGCGCCGAAAGTTCCGGAAAGGCGAACGGCTTGATCAGGTAGTCGTCTGCACCCGCGTCCAGGCCGACGACCCGGTCTTCGACGGTATCTTTCGCCGTGAGGATGATCACCGGAGTCTGGTCCCGGCGGCCGCGGACGGCGGCGAGGATTTCGAGGCCGTCCCGGCCCGGGAGCATGAGGTCGAGGATGATCAGGTCAAAGACGCGGGTGCCGGCGAGCGAGAAGCCCTCCTCGCCGGACATCGCCACTTCGACTTCGTAGCGCTCGGATTCTAATCCTTTCTTAAGCGCCTGGGCGATCTTCCGGTCGTCTTCGATGACCAGGATCTTCATGGCCGCTCCCGTCCCGAATATATCATCGCCGCTCCATGCACGTCCATCACGGCAGGCTGAAGTACCAGACGAACTTGAGCATGGCCACGGTTTTGGTCAATCGCCAATTTTGGTGCGGATCGAGGGTATCGCCGAACTGGTTGAGAACGAAGTAGAGCGCGGCGCCCGGCTTGGGAATCCAGGTGACGCGGAAGTTGAAGAGGATCTTGTTCTCGTCGTTGTTCCACTGGGCGAAGACGGCCCCGTAGAGCCTCGGGTTCAGCGAGAAGTTCATCCGGCCGACAACCTCGTCGATGGCGAACCCGCCGTCCGGGAGGCGGATATCGGTCCGCTGATAGGCCAGGTTCAGCGCGTAATATTTGTTCGGTTTCCAGGTAAATTGGGCATCCCATTCCGTGCTCGAGCCATCATAGAATTTTCCCCAATTGATGCCGGTGCCGAAGACGAGCGGCCGTCCGTCGAAGGTTGAAAATTGGATTTCTCCCCGGTTCGTCCAATAGCGCCCGGTGGGGATGACATGACCTGGGCGAATCTCGAAATCCTCGGTCAGGTCCTCAGCATTGCGCTGGATGTTAATCTCCAGGGTCTCGCCGCTCTTGAAAAACACGGCCAGCGGACGGAATTCCATGTAGACGGACTGCATTTGGTGCGTCACGTCGTCAATGTAATAATTGATATCGATCGGCTTGAATTGGAGCTTTTGGACCCAAGGCAAGAAGTCCGGCCGGGGGTTGATGCGCCATTTCGCCGTATATATCTGGTAGCTCGGCCGGCTCAGGAACCCGACCTCAGGGTTGAAATCCTTGCCCGCTCGCTCCCACGAGGCGCTGATCTCCATCAGATCGTTGGGCAAGTTGACAAACAGGCGTTGGGCGCTGCCGACCGCCGCCGCCCGGTCTGACGTATAGGTGGCAGCGAACGCCCCGCCGATCTGGAAATTCTTGTTTCCGAATAGCTTGGATGTCGAGTAGAGCGCGTCCACGCCGCCCGTCCCATTGAACCGGCCCGATTGGGCGGCCCCGATCGCGAGCGCGCCGATCGATGATTGCTCGCCCAGGTCCTGCTTATAGCGGACGAGAGAAAAATTCGTCGCTTTGGCCGTATCCGTACTCTCAGTCTGAAGGACCATAATCCCGAGCGTCGTTCCGCCCATTTTGCCGAGAAAACGGGCGCCTCCGAGGACGGGGGTTTGCTCGCCCTGGTAAATGCCTATCCGGCGGCTATAAAACGGCCGGGCCTTCCCGAGAGGGAAGTCGAAGAAATTCTGGGCTTCGAGATAGAATTGCCGCTTTTCAGGCAGAGAGATGGAAAAGCGGGTCAAGTTGACGATCATCTGGTCGGATTCGACCTGGGCGAAATCCGGAAGGACCGTGAAATCGAGCTTGACGGTCGGGTTGATCAGATAGTTGAAATCCAGCCCGATGTTGCCGACGGTACTCGCCGGCATTTGGATCGTCTTTTCCACCCCGGCGAGGGCATAGGGGCGGAATTCGAATATCCTCATCCGGGTTAGGTCCTGCAATCCGGTCAGCGTCCCCGCCCGGTTGACCTGCACCAGCATGGAATCCCGCGACCAACCCTGCCAGAGGACTTGCTCGCGCTTGCGCCGGATGTTGCGCTCGAAATTAATTCCCCAGGTTTGTTCGTTCGCCGCGCTGAATTTCAACGTCGAGAAGGGGATCTTGATCTCCGCGAACCAGCCTTGATCCGTCCGCTTGGCAGCGACGTACCAGACCCCGTTCCAGTCGGCGTTCAGTTTCCGGCTATTGTCCGTGACGAGGGCGTCGTACTGCGCGCCGTTGGGGTTGATGATGAATAGATAAGCATTCCGCTTATCTCCGTATGTATCCAGGGCGATTTCGAAATTGTCTTCGTTCCCGTATTCAAAATCCCACTTCATTTTCTGGGCGATGATCTTGTCCGGCTCGGAGTCGTAACACCAGACGCCGATGTACATCTCCGTCGCCGTATAAAGAACGGAGACTTCAGTCTTCTCTGTCACGGGCATGTTTTCGTTGAGCTCGCGCTGGGTGAAGTTCGAGATCCGGGGGGCCTTGGCCCAGTCGGCCTCGTCGAGGACTCCGTCGAGCTTGATCGCCGCGCCGGTCTTCACGGCTTTCAGTGTGTCCGGCAGGCTGTGTTGGGCAAAGGAAAACACGGCCAGCGCCGTGAGCAGGGCGGCGGCGAAAACCGCTTGAAATGCGGGGCGCAACTTCACGGCAGGGTCCGGAAAATGCGCCGAGCGAAAGCGGCGGGGGCGGCGGTCCTCATCGGACCTGGGGCGGACAGCGGGCGGGACATCGTCATCATCTCTTCTTCTTCCGACGGGGACTATAGCACCCGGCCCCGCGGTTTTCACCTGAACATTTCCTTAACGGGATGTTGAAGAGGGGCCAAGGGGCATTACGAGAAACCAGGGGGGTTGCTTCGTCGTCCCGCAAGAGCGGGACTTCTCGCAACGACATGGATGCCGATTGTCGTTGCGAGGAGCCTTGCTCTTACGAGGTGCCGAAGCAATCCCCACGCCCCCGCGTTCTCTCAGGCCGGGATCTGAGCCGGGCCGGCGGGGAAGGCCGCCGGTCAATCCCAGGAGGCGCCGAACGAGTAGATGTCCACCCAGCTCGCCAGGTCCTGCCGCAGCATGCGAAACGTCACCTTCCAGCCTTCCTCGTTCATTTGGAGGCGGAGATAATGAAACCAACGGCGTTCGGTCCGCAGGGGGAAGTGGTCCTCGTATCGCGCGTCCGAGCCGATATGGAGCGGGTGGAGCAGGCCGCCGCCGCCGCCCAACACGAGAAAGTGCTTCCCTTCCCGGATGAAGTGCTCGGCGGCATGGCTGTGTCCGCTGAGGAAAAGCTTCGCCTTCCGTGATTTGAGGAAAGGCGGAACGAATTCCCGGTCGCCTTCGAAGGAACGGTTTACGATTTTACTGTTCGTATAGGGGGGGTGATGAGCGCAGACGACGATGCCCTTCACCTCCGGATCGTTTTCCAAGGTCGCCAACTGCTCCTCGTAAAACTTTTGCTGCTCGGCACGCGCCTTTTTGGTGAGTTCCCAGAAATTGGAATTGAGGACGATGAAGGCCAACGGAACAATGCGGACGGAAAACCAGGACAGGGGAAATTCCGGGAAACGTTTCTTGAATCGGGCCGCTCCCTTCGCGGATGATGAAATGTATTCGTGGTTACCCATGACCCCGTAAACGGGGACGCCCCGGGCCCTCAGCCGGGAGAGAAAATCGTCGATCGGCTTCCAATCCTTCTCCTCGGAGCCCCGGGCGACGGCGTCTCCGAGATGAAAGACAGCCGCCGGATTGGGCTCGCTCAGGACGAGCTCCATGATCTTTTGGCGGGCTTCCTCGTTGCGGTTCCAGGGAAGAATCAGCATTTCCCAGAACATCGGGGCTTGGGTATCGCTAAGGACGAGGATGGTTTTTCCCGCATCGGATGGAGTCAAAGGCGGGCTCGGCGCGGACGCCGAAGAGAAGATCCCGATAATGCCGGCGAGGGCGCAGGCGGCGAGGACTCGGCCGAGGACGCTTTTTACGGTGGGTTCCATGTCAGGGCCTCCGCACGGCGGGCGTTTCGCAACGCGGCCCGCCGGGCTTGAGCAGGGCGCA
Source organism: Candidatus Aminicenantota bacterium (assembly GCA_017883285.1). Classification (GTDB taxonomy): domain Bacteria; phylum Acidobacteriota; class Aminicenantia; order Aminicenantales; family UBA4085; genus FEN-413. The sequence continues at coordinate 26,527 of JADGNV010000107.1, forward strand.
GGTCAAGTCCTCCCAGCTTCTTTAAGGCCCTTCGAAGGCAAAATCGCCCCCGACAACCGGCCGTCGATGGCCTTCCGTTCTTTTCCGCGGCCTACTTGCCTACAACGAGAATCGAAAACGAATCCGGCACCATCTGACCTCGGCCGCTACGTCCGCCCGCCGGCGGCGGCGAGGGTGGCGGAGTGTATTCAGCGGCGATGAGAAGAATCTGATTCGTCTTGGTGTCCAGCGTCAGGGTTTTCGCACTCCGTTGGGTTTGCACGGTCTGGGCAACAACAAAGCTGGTCGGGCTGTTTTCCTTGACGACCGTCAGCGTGCCATCCCCCTGCGAGCTGAACGCTTCCATCGTCGCCGGATTGAAGACGGCGCCGTCAACGCCGGTCCCGATCGGCAGGGTGGCGATGATCTTGCCGTCGCCGGCATTGAGAACCACCATCGTGGCGGGGGCATGGCAGGCGGCGAAGAGAAGGTGATTCTTCACGTCGAACGCCAGCCCGGCCGGCCCTCCACCTTTGCCGCCGAGGTCGTAGTGGGCGGTTACCGTGAGCGTCTTCGCGTCGACGACCGCAACGTTGTCCTTGTCTTCGATATCGACGTACAAATGGCCCTGGCCGTCCGTGACGGCCTGTTCCGGCGCGCCGCCCAGGTCGATCGTCCCGACCACGGAGCCGTCTTTCGCGTCAATCACCGTCGCGTTGGGCGCGCTGTGACTGAACACATAGACTCGCTCGTTGAAGGGATCGAATAAAATGCCGTCCGGGTTGCCCTGCACGTCGATGGTCTTGATCGTCGCCAAGGTCTTCGTATCCCACATCACGACGGGCTTGCTGCTGCAGAAGCCGTGGTTGGACACGGGGTCGACGGCAACCCCACGCGCGCCGGCCGTGGGAATTTCGCCGACGGGCTCGAGCGTGTCGAGGTTGAAGACGGTAACCCGGGGGGTGGTTCCGGTCCGCGGAATGTACAACCGGCGTCCGGCGATGTCCGCATAAACATAATCAAAACCGCCCGCGCCGCCGACCTTGGCCGTCTTGATCACCTTGTAAGGCTGCGGGGTCGCCGCCTGCTCCGCCCATCCGATCGTGATGAGCATCGCGATCAGGGCTACGCACACAAAGATTCGTCGCATGTCGTTTCTCCTTAATAAAAACATATTCGAAAGATAATATTTACCTTTTTGCGTTGCCTGTCAAATCGCCGCATGAGCACGAGAGCTGACCACCGATCCCGCTTGGTCAGCGGGCAGATTGTTGACCAGACCGCCCGATTGGGCCACGACCGTGTACAGGTGATTGGGCTCGCTGGGGCCCATCAAAGAGGAGAAGAAATTGTCGCAGAGCGTGACCGGGCCAAACCTATGCGGGTGGAGTCGCTTCGTCGTTCTCTCAGGCGGGGAGCTGCGCTTTCTCCGTTTTTCTCGACCGCCCAGACAACCTGTCGAGATAGGTGAAGATCACCGGCGTCACGAACAGGGTTACCAGCTGGGAGAACAACAATCCGCCGACGACGGCCAGCCCCAGCGGCCGTCGCGCCTCGGCGCCGGCGCCGAAGCCCAGGGCGATGGGGAGCGTCCCGAACAGCGTGGCCATCGTGGTCATCATGATCGGCCGAAAACGGATGACGCACGCTTCAAAGATCGAGTCGAAGGCGTTCTTCCCCTCGGCTCGCTGAACGGAGAGGGCGAAGTCGATCATCATGATCCCGTTCTTCATGACCAGCCCGACCAGCATGATGATCCCCACGTAGCCGTAGATGCTGAGCTCGGTCCGAAAGATCATCAGAGTGGCCAGGGCGCCGAAGCCGGCGAACGGTAAGGCCGAGAGGATCGTCAAAGGATGGATGAAGCTCTCGTAAAGGATCCCTAGGATGATATAGATGACGAGGATGGTCATCGCCAGGAGGAGCCCCAGGCCCTGGAGCGAGGACTGGAAGGCCTGGGCGGTGCCCTGGAAGTTCGTGCTGATCGTGGACGGGAGGTTCTCCCGGGCGAGCGTGGTGATTTCGTTGACGGCATCGCCGAGGGACACCCCGGGCTTGAGGTTGAAGGAAATCGTGACCGAGGGCAGCTGTCCCGAATGGTTGACGGACAAAGGTCCGATCGTCCGGGTCAATTTCGCCACGCTGTCCAACGGAACGAGCGTTCCCTTGGACGAGCTCACGTAGAGCTTGGAGAGCTGGGCCGGGTCGCGCTGAAAGCGGGGGTCGAGCTCGACGATGACCCAGTACTGGTTGTTGGCCGTGTAAATGGTCGAGACCTGCCGCTGGCCGTAGCTGTAGTACAGAGCGTCCTCCACTTGAAGAGGCGAAACACCTTTGGCGAGGGCCTTGTCCCGGTCGATCTCGACCGCGACTTGCGGGTTCTTGAGCTGCATGTCGCTCGTGACGTCCTGCAATCCGGCGAGGGCCCGAATTTTCGCCTCGAAGAGGGAGGCGTAACGATAGAGCTCATCGGTGTCGGGGCTTTGGAGGGTGTATTGGTAGAGGCTCTTGGCCACCCGGCCGCCGATCTGCACCGGCGGCGGGTTCTGGAGGAAGACGTTGATGCCGGTGACGCCGTTCACCTTCGGCCTCAGCCGTTCGATCATCTGGTCCACGCTGGACGTCCGGTCGGCGCGCGGCTTCGCCAGGACGAACATCCGGCCGGAATTGGAGGCGCTGATCCCCCCGATGCTCGAAACAAAAGCCGCGATGTCCGGGTCTTGGTTGACCCGGTCCGCCACGGCCTGCTGGTGCTTGACCATCGCCTCGAACGAGATGCCCTGCGCCGCCTCGGTTATGATGTTGAACTGGCCCGTGTCCTCGCTCGGGATGAAGCCTTTGGGGATCCGGGAAAACATGACGACCGTAGCCGCCAGGATGACGACCGAGAAAACCATCACCGGACGCCGATGCCGTAAGGCCCAGCTCAGGCTCGTCTTGTAGAGGCCGAGCGTTCCGCCGATGATGTTTTCGATGATGGTATAAATCCGGCCGTGCCGGACGCGCTCGGTCGGCTTAAGGATGCGGCTGCTGAGAAGCGGCGTCAGGGACAAGGAGACAAGGCCCGAGATGAGGACGGCGGCCGCGATGGTCACGGCGAATTCGTGGAAGAGGCGCCCTAGGATCCCGCCCATGAACAGAATGGGCAGAAACACCGCGGCGAGGCTGAGGGTCATGGACAGGATCGTGAATCCGATCTCCCGGGATCCGTTCAGCGTGGCCTCCCGGACACCCTCGCCAAGCTCCCGGTGGCGAAAGATGTTTTCGAGCATGACGATGGCGTCATCCACCAGGAAGCCGATGGACAGGGTGAGGGCCATGAGCGAGAGGTTGTTCAGGCTGTAGCCGAACAGGGACATGACCGCGAATGTCCCCATGATCGAAAACGGCAGGGCCAGACTGGGGATGATCGTGGCCGATAGGTTCCGGAGGAAGAAAAAGATCACGAGGATGACCAGGACGACGGCCACGAGAAGGGTGAATTCCACATCGTTCACGGATTCGCGGATGGATTGGGACCGGTCGTAGAGGATCTGAAGATCGACCGAGGCGGGAAGCTGCTTGCGGAAAATGGGGAGCAGCGTCTTCACGGCCGAGGCCACTTGGACGGTGTTGGTCCCCGGCTGGCGCTGGATCGCGAGCATGAGGGCCCGCTGGCCGCCCGCCTTTGAGTAGTACCAGGCGGCGATCTTGTCGTTCTGGACGCTGTCGATCACCCGGCCTACGTCCTTCAGTCTTACGGGCGAGCCGTTGCGGTAGGCCACGATGAGCTCGCGGAAGGCGGCGGCGTCGTAAAGCTGGCCGTTCGCCTGCAGGGTGAACGCCTGGGCGGGGCCGAACATGACTCCGGTCGGAAGGTTGACGTTCCCCGTGGCGATAGCCTGGCCCACCTGGTCGAGCCCGACCTTTCGCGAAGCCAGGGCGTCCGGATCGAGCTGGACGCGCACGGCGTAGATCTGGGAGCCGTAGACCATGACCTGGGCCACGCCGGCGACCATGGAGATGCGCTGGGCCATCATCGTTTCGGCGTAGTCGTCGAGCGTGGATAGGGGTAGCGTCGGCGAGGTCAGGACCATGAAGAGGATCGGGCTCAGGGCGGGATTGACCTTTTGATAGGACGGCGGGGCGGGCATTTGCACGGGCAGCTGACGCTGCGCCCGGGAGATGGCCGATTGAACGTCCTGCGCGGCCGAGTCGAGATTGCGCCGCAGGGAGAACTGGAGGGTGATGAGGGAGCTCCCCAGAATGTTCGTGGAGACCATGGAATCCAGGCCGTCGATCGTCGAGAATTGGCGTTCGAGAGACGTCGCCACCGACGAGGCCATGGTTTCGGGGCTGGCGCCGGGCAGCCCGGCCGAGACCTGGATCGTGGGAAAATCTACGTTGGGCAGGTCGTTGACCGGCAGGAGGCGGAAGGCCATGACGCCGAAAATGAGGATGGCCAGCATGACGAGGGTCGTCATCACCGGCCGTTCGATGAAGGGGCGCGACATGTTCATGGCGGTCGCCTCCTCACACGGGCTTCTTGATTTCGACCCGGGCCCCCGGGACGAGGCGGAGCTGGCCGTCCGTGACGACCGTCTCGCCGGGTTTCAGCCCCGAAGCGACGACCGCTTCGTCGCCGACGGTCCGGGCCAAGGTCACCGGCCGCAATTCGATCGTCATGTCGCTTTTCACGATCATCACGAACGTGCCGGCCTGGCCGGTCTGGACGGCCGGAGAAGGGACGACGACCGCGTTCTTCTCGACGGTCAGGGTCAAGGCCACGTTGAGGAACTGGCCCGGCCAGAGCGCTTTGTCCGCGTTGGGAAACACGGCTTTGAGCAGGACCGTCCCCGTCGTCGTGTCGATGCCGTTGTCGATGAAGCTCAGGACGCCGGGGATGGCGACGTCCTGGTCTTTGGGAAGGGCCTCCGTTTTCAGGTCGCCCTGGGCCATGTGCTTTTTGATCAGGGGCAGGTTCTGCTCCGGGACGGAAAAGGCGACGTAGATCGGGCTCGTCTGATGGATGACCACGAGCGACGACGTGTCGCTCGGCTTGATCAGGTTGCCGGGGTACGCGAGGAGGCTCCCCGTCCGCCCGTCGAGGGGGGAGGAAATGGCGCAGTAGTCGAGCTGGAGCTTCGCGTTTTCGACGGACGCCTCGTCCGCCTTGACCGAGGCCCGGAGGACCTCCGCATTGGACTGGAGCTGGTCGTATCGCTCCCTGGTGACGTAATCCTTCCCGGCGAGGTCGGCATAGCGGCGGACCTCGCCTTCGGCGTTATTCAATTGGGCGCGGTCCCGGATCAGGTTGGATTCCACCTGCTTCAGGGCGATCTCGCACGGGCGGGGATCGATCTTGAACAGCAGATCGCCTTTCCGCACATCCTGGCCTTCCTTGAAATAAACGCCGACGAGCGGCCCGCCGACCTGGGCCTTGACCTGGACGGTGGAGTAAGGCTGGACGTTCCCGATGGCCCGGATCTGGAGCGGCATGTCTTTTTCGACCGCCGGGGCGGCGCTGACGGACACGGCCGGGGCCTGGCGAAGACCCGCCTTGTCACCCTTTCCCGACGAACAGCCGGTCGACCAAAACGCGGCGAGCGTCAGCAGGAAGGCGGCGGCGAAGAGGGAGCGGCCTCCGCCTGCACATCGGAATTTCGGACGAACTCGGGATGAATCGAACATGGTCATCTTTCTCCTTTTCCGATCGCGGCGGGACCGGGCCCGGCGGGGGTGTTGCCCGGAGTGTCGAGCGTCCCCGTGTCGTGGGCGAACTGGACGATCGACGTGAGCCATTGGGCCTTGGACTGGACGATCTGCAGCCGGCCGTTTTCGAGGGCGCTTTGGGCGGCGAGCAGATCGAGGATGCTCCCCACGCCTTGTTTGTAGCCGGCGAGCGAGACCTGATAGGACTGCTGGGCGGCGTCATAGAGGTCCTGGGCGGTCGTGATGCTCTGGGCCGCCGTTCGGACGTTGTAATAGCTCGTCCAGACCTGAAGGACGACGTCCTGCTCGACTTTCTTCATCTGGGCCTTGGCGTTCTCCGCGTCCGACTGGGCCTGGAGCACCTGGTAGGAATTGGTGAATCCCCGGAAGAGGGGGATGTCCAGGAGCACCGCGGCGCTGAGCGAATTGCTTTGGGCCGGCGTGCTGTAATACACGCGGCCGAGGCTGCCGTTGAAGACGAGAGTCGGGAGGCCGTCGGAACGCACGGTATTCACGTGAGCCTCGGCCCGGAGGGCGAGCGCCCGGGCGGCCGCGAGGTCGGGCCGTTTCGACTGCGCTTCGGCGATGTAATTTTCGATCGCCCCCGACGCCTGGTCGAGGGGCAGAGAGGCCGCCAGTTCGTCCGCGACCTCGAAGGGCGTGTTCGCCGGCAGGCCGACCGCGCTGGCCAAGGCCCCCTTGAGAGCCTGGAGCAGGCCCTGCGTCGAAACCAGGTTCAGTCGGACGCGGGAGTAAGCTGTCTTGGCCTGCAGGGTGTCGGCCAGGGTCGCGACCCCCGCCGCGTGGCGGGCGTTGGCCGCTTCCAGGTTCTTCTCGGCCTCCTTCAAGCTGGCGTCCTGCGCCTGGAGAAGGGCCTTGGCCGCGAGGTATTGATAGTAGTTCTGTTCGATCTGGAGGATGACGTTTTGGATGGCCGTGTTCTGCGTCCAGTTGGCCGCGGCCAGCGCCTGGCGGGCCTCCTCGTTGAGGCCTCCCCGCCCGCCGAAATCGAACAGGAGCCAGGTGAGGCCGGCCGTGGGAGTCAGGCTGCTGTAGTCGAAGACGAACCGGCCGCCGACCGCCGAACCGCTCGTCTTGGCCGCATTCACGTCCACCGTGAGCTTGGGAAAGTAGGCTCCGTGAACGGCGCCCAGGGCCGCGGCCGCGGATCGGGCCGCTCCCCAGGCGATCCGGGTCTGCATGTTGTTGCCAAGCCCCAGGTCGACGAGGTCGCTCAGGGTCCAGTGCTCGCGCGTGGCGTCGAGCCGGGCCGGAATCGAGACCGCCGGGGTTGCGACCGCCGGCGGCAGCGCGTCGGGCGGCGGAGTCCAGGCCGTTTGAGGAGAGGGCGCCGTGCGCGCCGCAAGGTTCTCCATGCGCACGCAGCCGGCGAATAGAAGCGGAAGCAGCAATATCGCCCAGAACTTTCCGGGACGCCCGTCGCGGATGGGCCGGGACGGCGGAAGATGGAAACCAAGGATTCCGGAAATTCGCATTTTGAACCTCTCCTTGCAAAAAACGCCTGCGAAACAGAGAATTCTATTCGCCTGCGAACAAAATGGCAATCCGGCAGATCGCCGACGGGCGCGCCCCCGCCGTTGACGCCGTTTCCCGGCTCGGATATATTGGTCCCTCTCGGAACGGAGGCGACACGTGATCGGAGCGAATCCCTTCCTTGGCGTGGTCTTCCATTGGCTGGGCGGCCTGGCCTCGGGCAGCTTCTACGTCCCGTACCGCGGCGTCAAGAAGTGGGCCTGGGAAGTATACTGGCTGGTCGGCGGCTTCTTCAGCTGGATCATCGCCCCCTGGGTCCTGGCCTCGGTCCAGACCCGCGACCTTCTGGCCGTCCTTCAGGCGGCCCCCGCCGGGAGCCTGATCAAGGCGTACATCTTCGGCGCCCTGTGGGGCATCGGCGGCCTGACCTTCGGCCTGACCATGCGCTACCTCGGCATGTCGCTCGGCATGGGTGTCGCCCTGGGCTACTGCGCGGTCATCGGGACGCTCGTCCCGCCGATCTTTCACGGCGAATTCGGGAGCAAGGTCCTCGGCACGACCTCGGGGATCGTCATCCTGATCGGGATCGTCGTCTGCGTCCTGGGCATCGCCATCGCCGGCCTCGCCGGCATGTCCAAGGAGCGGGAGATGACCGAGGAGCAGAAGAAGGCCTCGATCAAGGAATTCAATTTCGGAAAAGGGATCCTCGTCGCCACGTTCTCGGGCGTCTTCAGCGCCTGCTTCGCCTTCGGCCTCGACGCGGCCGAGCCGATCGCCCGGCTCTCGGCCGAGCACGGCACATCGGCGCTCTGGGTGGGACTGCCCAAGCTCTGTGTCGTGCTCCTCGGCGGGTTCACCACGAATTTCATCTGGTGCCTGATCCTTAACGTCAAGAACAAGACGGGGTACCAGTATTTCAAGCCCCGCCTACGGCAGGCGCCGGAGGAGCGCGTGCCGATGCTCGGCAACTACCTCTTCAGCGCCCTGGCCGGCCTCACTTGGTACATGCAATTCTTCTTCTACACGATGGGCGAGACGCAGATGGGCCAATACAAGTTCTCGAGCTGGACGATCCACATGGCGAGCATCATCCTCTTCAGCTCGCTCTGGGGCATCGCCCTCAAGGAATGGAAGGGCGCGAGCGGACTGACCAAGACGCTCCTCGCCGTCGGGCTCGGCACGCTCGTCTACTCGACCCTCATCATCGGCTACGGCAACTACCTGGCGACGCTCGTCGCCGGCCGCTGAACCGGACACGGGCCGGCAAGGACGGCGAGGCGGAAGGCCGCCGCCGAAAGGAACGGCATATGCTCTCCCGAGAGACCCTCACCCCGCGCGAGCGGATGCTGAAAGCCCTCAATCACGAAGTCCCCGACCGCGTGCCGATCGACCTCGGCGGCAACCAGACCGGCATCCACAAGAACGCCTATCTCGCCCTCGCCCACCGGCTCGGCCTGCCCGAGGACGCGCCGATCATGGACGCCGTCCAGCAGCTCGCCCGGCCGAGCGAGGCCGTGCTCGAGCGGTTCCACGTGGACACGCGCTATGTCGCGGCCGGGCCCGCGGCCTCGTGGAAGGGCGGGATCGTCCAGGCGGAGCGGGACGGAAAGCACTGGCACGACCTCACCGACGAGTGGGGCGTGCGCTGGTCCATGCCCGACGACCAGGCGCTCTACATGGACATCACCCATCACCCGCTCGCCGGCGCCTCGATCGAGGACCTCGCGGATTATCCCTGGCCCAAGGGCGACGACCCGAGCCGGTTCGCCGGACTGCGCGAGCGGGCCCTGGAGATCCGGAAAAACACCCCCTACGCCGTGGTCAGCGGGATTTCGGGCGTCGTTTACGAGACGTGCTGGTATCTGCGCGGCCTCGAGCAGTGGTTCATCGACCTGAAGACCGATCCGGCCTTCTGCGCGGCGCTGCTCGACAAAACGCTCCGGTTCTGGCTGGACTGGTTCCGGCTGTTCCTCAAAGAGGCGGGCGACGTCGTGGACGTGATCATGATCGGCGACGACCTCGGCGGCCAGAGCGGGCCGCTCTTCGACCCGGCGATCTACCGGGACCTGGTCAAGCCGCGCCATGAGCGCCTCGTCTGGCACATTCGGGAGGGGACGAAAGCCAAGATCTGGTATCACACCTGCGGTTCGTGTCTGGCGTTCATCCCGGACCTGATCGACAACGGAATCCATATCCTCAACCCCGTCCAGACGACCGCCCGCGGGATGGAGCCCTCGGAATTGAAGCGCCGCTTCGGGCACGATCTCGTTTTCTGGGGCGGCGGCTGCGACTCGCAGCGCGTCCTGCCGCGCGGGACGCCGGCCGAGGTTGCGGAGGACGTCCGCCGGAACATGGCGGCCTTCATGCCGGGCGGGGGCTACGTCTTCGCCAACGTGCACAACATCCAGGGCGACGTGCCGCCGGAGAACATCGAGGCGCTGTTCGACGCGGCCTACGAGTATGGGTTTTATGACTGAGTTGGTTGCCGATTCGGGCCAGGAGGGACATCTTCCATCGTCATGAGCATGTAGGCATCTTTCATATTTTCCTCGAGCTCTTCCAAGCTTTTCCCCTGCGTCATGATTTCGGGGTGCTCGAGCAATTTCCCAACCCAGAACTTTTCGCCTTTCCAGTAAATCATTTTCATTTTCAATTTGGCTTCCATGGTATTGTCTCTCCCGGGCTCCAATCTATAGGATCATGATATCACTCGGTTTGGTTTAATGAAGTCCCCTGCAATCCCGGCGGCTTGACCCCGGCCGCGTTCTCCCCTATCATGATCTTTCTCCGAGCTTGAAGGGCTACAGCTCCGGCCAGGCCTTCAAGCCGATACGGTGAAGCGGGAAACGGCTTCGCCCCTCGTGCGGAAAGGAGACCTGTCGGCGAATCGTCCCCGCGCTCTCCTCTCCCGCCGGAGGATTTTGGAAAGGAAACAAGGATGCCCCCGGCCAAGCCGCGCATGATTTCGGTCGAAGACGCCCAGGCGGTCATTCGCAAAACGAAGGTCGCGCCCCGCGCCGAGCGGACGCCCCTGCCCAAAGCCCTCGGCCGCGTCCTGGCCCGGGATCTCGTCTCCCGGATCGCCATGCCGCCCTTCGACAAGTCGGCCATGGACGGCTTCGCGATCAACTCCCGCGACGCGTCCGAATCGTTCCGCATCGTTGAAATGATCCCCGCCGGGGCTGTGCCGGCGAAAGCCGTCCGGAAGGGGGAATGCGCCAAGATCATGACCGGCGGCATGCTGCCCCGCGGCGCCGACCGCGTGGTCCGGAGGGAGCTCGCCGTCGAGGACGGCGGCCGCGTGCGCTTCACCGGCCGCGACGACGGCCCGAACATCTGCTTCAAAGGCGAGGACGTCAAACCGGGCGACATCGTCCTCCGGAAAGGCGCCCTCCTCCGTCCCCAGGAGATCGGCATTCTGGCCTCGATGGGAGCGGCCGAAGTCGACGTCTTCGAGAGGCCGGCGGTCGGCGTCATTGCCACCGGATCGGAAATCGTCGCGCCGGGAAGACCGCTCCTCCCGGGCCGCATCCACGACAGCAACTCCTTTTCCCTGGCAGCCCAGGTGGAAAGCTGCGGAGCCGTGGTCAAGGTGCGCCGTCGGGCGGCCGATACGCCGAAGGATATCCGCCGGGCCGTAGCGTCCGCCTTGGAAACGTGCCGGCTGGTCCTGGTCTCGGGCGGCGTCTCGGCGGGCGACCTCGACTACGTTCCCGGCGTCCTGCGCGACCTCGGCGTCGGGATCAGCTTCGAACAGATCTCCGTTCAGCCGGGGAAGCCGACCGTCTTCGGAACGCGCGGCGGGACGGTCGTCTTCGGCGTGCCCGGCAACCCCGTCTCCACATTCGTCATCTTCGAGGTCTTCGTCAAGCCGATCCTCTTCCGGATGATGGGCCACGAATACCAGCCCCTGACCGTATCGGGGACCCTGACCCGGCCCCTCCTCCGCCGCCGGACCGAGCGGGCGGCGTTCGTCCCCGTCCGCATTACCGGAGACCGGGTCGAACGGCCCGAATACCACGGGTCGGCCCACATCCAGGCGCTCGGCGGGGCCAACGGCCTGGTCTACATCCCCGCAGGGAGCGAGGGATATCCCGAAGGGAGCCGGGTGGATGTTCGACTCCTATAACCGGGAGATCACCTATCTCCGCATCTCGGTCACCGATTTCTGCAACCTGCGCTGCACCTACTGCATGCCCGCCGAGGGCGTGGCGCTCCGGCCCCGGAGCGAATTTCTGAGCTACGAGGCCATCGTCGAGATCGCGCGGGAAGCGGCCCGGCTTGGGATCGCCAAGATCCGGCTGACCGGCGGAGAGCCGCTTGTCAAGAAGGACATCGACGTCCTGGTCCTCGGCCTGAAATCGATCCCCGGTGTCCGGGAAATCGCCCTCACGACCAATGGCACGCTCCTCGCGCCGCTCGCCGTCCGGCTCAAAGCGGCCGGCCTCGACCGGATCAACATCTCGCTCGACACGCTCGATGCGGCGAAGTATCGGAACATCACGCGCGGCGGCGACATCCGGGCCGCGCTCCGGGGCATCGACGCCGCCCTCGCCGCCGGGTTCGCGAACACGAAGATCAACATGGTCCTCATTCCCGGCGTCAACGACGGCGACGTCGATGAGATGGCCGCCTTCTGCCGGGGAAAAGGCCTCGCCCTCCAGCGAATCCACCACTACTCCCTGCGCGAGCGCGGGGACGGGAGCGATCCCCTGGAGGCCGAGCGGCCGTACGCCTGCGCGCGCTGCAACCGCATCCGCCTTACGGCGGATGGAAGACTGAAGCCCTGCCTCTTTTCCGATGCCGAGGTCCCGGTCGACCTCGCGGACATCGCCGCGAGCCTCGCAAGAGCGATCCGCGAGAAGCCCGCGCGCGGCCGGAGCTGCACGGTCCGCGGCAACTGGCAGATAGGAGGATGACATGGAGCTCACCCACATCGGTCCTGACGGAGAAGTCAAAATGGTGAACGTGGGCGGCAAGCCCATGAGCCTCCGAACCGCCCGGGCCGCGGGCCGGATCCGCCTCCAGCCCGAAACCCTGGCCTTAATCAGGGCCAATCAGATTCAGAAAGGGGATGTGCTGGCCGCGGCCCGGATCGCGGGGATCGCCGGCGCCAAGCGGACGTCGGACCTGATCCCGCTCTGCCATAACATTCCCATCGACGTCGTCGACGTCCGTTTCGACTTCGAGCCCGACGGCATCGCGATCGAAGCCCGGGCGGCCTGCGAGGCCCGGACGGGGATCGAAATGGAGGCGTTGACCGCGGTCGCCGTCGCCGCGCTCACCATCTACGACATGTGCAAGGCCGTGGACAAGACCATGGTCATCGAAGGCATCC
>JADGNV010000012.1 GCA_017883285.1 Candidatus Aminicenantota bacterium
CCCCAGGTGATGATTCTCTGGATGCCGTTGAGGATGGGCTTCGAGGCGGCAAAGGACCCCGCCTGCCGCACGGACGAGTGCACCACCCGGCCGCGGACCGAATCCGCGGTCGGCACGCCGGGGAATCCGGTTACCTCGACATACCGGTAGCCGTGGTAGGTGAAACGCGGCTCCCAGACCTCCTCGCCTTCCCCTTTCAGGATATAGACGTCCTGCGCCCGGGCGCTGCGGAGGTTCTCCTGGTTGACCATGCCGTTGGGGTAGAGAAGCTCGGCGAACCGCATCTTGATTTCCGCGCCGCGCGGCCCCGCCACGCGAAGTCGCGCCCAGCCGCTCGCGTTCTGTCCCATGTCGAAGACATAGACCCCGGGCCGGGGGTTCGTCATCTTGAGCGGGACCAGGGTGTCCGTGACCCGGATGGGCGGCATCATTTGGGCCGAAAGAACGCCTTTCGGATCGGCCGCGGATTCCGCCTTTTTCCAGGCTTTGTCAACGAATCCGGGCTCATCCCAGCCCGGCGTTTCGAGCCGGGCATCGTAGGTTTCGCCGTTGTAGATGCTGTCCTCCGCGATCGGACCGACCGCGGCTTTCCATGTACCGTCGCTGACGACGCTCAGGGTTTTCCCGCCAGCGAGCTCGATGTTGAGCTGGAAGAGCAGCGCCTTCGATTTGAACCAGCCGTCGCCGAGCATCACGCCGACCGCGTTGGCTCCCGGCTTGAGGAGGGCGGTAACGTCATGGGCGACATAGAGCGCCCGCTTGGGATAGGTCGTCCAGGCGGGATCGAGGACGTTCGTCCCGACCTTCCGTCCGTTGATCCGGAGCTCGTAATAGCCGAGCCCGCAGATATAGGCCGTGGCGCGGACCACGGACTCGCCGACCGGGAATTCCTTCCGCAGCTGGTTGGCCCCGCCGATCCAGCTCCCCTTCCAGTCTTCCTTGGCGAAAAGGCCGGTGCCGAACGCGGCGATGGCGCTGTAGGGGCTCGGCTGGCCGTCCTTGTCCCAATACCGGACCTTCCAATAGTACTTCGCATCACTCGCGAGGGACGTCCCCTTGTAGACGACATGGGTGAAGGCGGCCGAGGCGACCTTGCCGCTGTCCCAGGCGTCGCCCTTCTCGCATCCGGGTTGGATCGAGACGAGGAGCTGATACGCGGTCTGGCCCTGGCCCCGCCCGGGATGGCGCGGGATCCAGTAGAACCGGGGCAACTTCACGTCCACGCCCAGAGGATTCGTGAGATATTCGCAGCGCAGGGCGGCCGGCGGCAGAGGACCGCTCTCGGCGGCCAGGCCCCGGGCCAGCGAAAGACAGAATGTCAGGAGACCGATCACGATCAAAGCTTTGACGGGAATCACGGATGGCATGCGTTCCTCCTATTTCTTGTCTTTCAGGGCCTCAATCTTCTTTTGGAGGTCAGGCTGGCGGGGGTCGATCTTGAGCGATTGTTCCCATGCCGCGAGGGCCTCCTTGGACCGCCCCAGCGCCGCGCGGCAATCGCCGAGTCCGTTCAGGAGCGGCGCGTTTACCCCGAACTGGGCGATCGTCCGATCGTACAGCTCGAGCGCCCGGTCGGCCTGCCCCAGCTTCAGCCGGACGTCGGCGGACAGGACATAAATCTCGTATATCGGCGGCTGCGGCGGACTTACGAAGCGGTCCAACACGGCCGGAATCCGAGCCTCTTCGTTCAGGGCTCGATAGACCTGGGCCAAAGCGAGCGCGGCCTCGGGCGAATCGGGCTGCCGGCCATTGGCTTGCTCGAGCATCGCCCGGGCTTCCGCCAGGCGGCCGGCGCGGAACAATTGACCTCCGATGATCGGGCCATAATACGGATCCGAGGCGGGCGGCATGAGCTTGGAATAGAACCAGGGCCGCGGCAGGGCGGTCTGCTGCGAAATGTCGAATTCCTCTTTGGCCGTCACCGCATCCCGGCCGTCGACGACACCGGTCACTTCGATCGCATAATGGGCCGGAACGAAGTCGGCCAGGGGAAATTCCTCGAGAATATCGGGGAACGCCGGATATTCGGCCAGCGTCCTCTCCTTGGTCCGGACGGCCTGTCCGTCCCTCCGAAAGACATACCGGATTTTCGTGCCGTTTATTTGTCCGGAAGCCAGGCCGAAGAACTGGAACCCCACCGACAGCGTCTCCGTCCGGGCGAAGGTCCGGTTCGGCTGGGCGTAGAGCTGGACCGCTCCGAGGCGGAAAGGTTTCAGCCGCGCCGCGTCCTCGGCCCGGACCGTCTTATAAGCTAGAATCGGCGCGGTCATCTGCACGCCCGACGATCCGCCCGGCACGAGCAGGTTTTCCTCGAGCGAGGCGAATTCCTTGGACGTCTCGTTCTTGATCAGGACCGAGAGCCGGTATGTCCCCGGAATCAGCGGGAACATGTCCTGGAAATCGAACTTCATCCGGCCGGCATCTCGGACTTGGTCCTCGGTCAGGGAGAGCGAAGCCGTTTTGTCGAATTGGTAAATCATTTTGCCGCCGGGACCGGAGACGCTCCCGTTGATCTTGAGGACGGCGGCATATTTGTCGCCGATTTTCTCAACGGAAAGCCGGGCGGGTTCAACGACATAGTGGACGAAGTACAAACCGCCCGGGTCGCGCAGCAATTTGACCGAGGAATCGCTCGCCAGGTAATTCGCCGAATACTCGACGTCGACGACGTCCTTGAATTCGAGGAATTTCCGGGCGTACGTTTCCTCGACCTGCTTGCGGGGTGACGCTTCGATTTTCTGCAGGAGAAGGTCGGACGAGAGGGGCGGCCGCCCCATGGCCGAGGCGCTTTCGCCCGGGATGAGCGACATGGAAACGTCGGCCAGGTCGGGAGAGATTTCACGGAGGGCCAGGTAGGCCCGGCCGTAATCGACGGCGTTCCCGAAATAGTTGGCTATAAGCGCCTGGGGACCGTTTTGGGAGGGGCTGTAGAGCTTGTAGTCTCCCGAGCCGTGCTCCTGAAAGAACACGACATAGAATCCCGTCGGCAAGCCCAGGGACTCCTTATTCTGATAGAACCAGACTTCGGTCGGATAGACATCCGAACGGGTATCATATTTCTGGATGGTCTGGGGCTCCCCAAGTAGGATGTAGATGCGGCCGCGGTCGGTTTTCCAGCCGGGAAGCGGCGACGTCCTTCCGTACGTGCGATTGGTGTGGGCGATCCGCTTGTCATGCTCGGTTTTGAACGCCGTCCCGCTCCCGCCCGAAGCCGATTCGCGGTGTTTCCAGAAGGCCTCGATGAAAAGGTCCCGTTCGCGGTTGGTCTGGAGCTTCAGGAACACCTCGTGTTCCAGGGGGGTGATGATATACGGAACTTCTTCGTCCAGCCATAGTCGATAGGGGGACGGAAGCTTGTCGGATTGGCCGGCGGCCGGGCCGGCCGAGGCCAGAGCGAAGGCCGCCAAAAGGCAGATCCGGAACAGACGCAAGACGCGCGTGTGAATCGGGGCGTTCGGGAAACCGGTCCGCGCGCGTTTTTCTTTCTTGGTTCTCATCGTCCTTCTTCTTTGGTCCATTATAATCCCCGGCCGGGACCTTATCAAATCCCCGAAGGACGGACTTCCGCTTTCCCTCGCGTTCGGTTTGACACCTCCGACGCAGGCGTGCGAACATATCGGCTGTGACCCGGAAAAAACTCTTCACCGCTGCGATTTCGCTCTTCGTGTCGGCCGTTCTTCTCGCCTATCTGTTCACGAAGACCTCGTTTTCCGACCTGACCCGGACGTTGGCCGGGATTTATCTCCCGGCGCTCGGGGCCTATCTGGGCATCAGCCTGATCGCGGTCTGGTTGCGGGCCTGGCGGGCCAAGCTACTGCTCGCCCCCCAGCCCATCAGCTGGAAGGACATCGTCCTCGTAACACTCATCCGGAACTGCCTGGACGATCTTCTTCCGGCCCGGATCGGCGCCCTCTCTTACATTTATGTCCTCACCCAGAGGCTGGGATATTCTTTCGAAATCGCCGCCTCGACCTTCGCCGTGGGCATTGTCTATGATTTCCTGACGCTCGGTCCCTTCCTGCTCCTCGCCGTCCTCTCCGCGGGATGGGGCGCTTCCGGGATCTCGAGTCCCGCGCTGCTCGCCGTGGCCGCCGGATATTTGGCGGCGACCGCTCTGGTCCTGTGGAAAATCGTCCCGCTCGCCCGCTTCCTCTTGCGCCTCTACGTCGCTTCGCTCAAGGCCTTCAAAGTCGACCACAAAAAGCGCGCGTCAGCCTCCATCGAGAAGTTTCGGATGACAATCACGGGCCTGCAGGACATCCGCGGCCGGAAAATCGACGCCCTGCTGTTCGTGCAGTCGTTCCTGATCCGCCTCTGCAAATACGCTTCGATTTATTTCCTCCTCGGAGCCCTGCTGAAAAGCCGGGGAATCGCCCTCTCTCAGATCAGTTTCTGGAGCATGATCCTCGGCGTCACGGCCGCGGAGATGACCGCTCTCCTTCCGATCCGCGGGCTGGCCGGCTTCGGGACCTGGGAATCGGCCTGGGCCCTCGCTTTCGGCCTCATGGCCCTCCCCTCCAGCCTGGCCGTCGTTTCGGGCCTCGGGATCCACCTGGTCACCAATGTGTGGGAATACGGCCTGGGACTCCTCGGCATCCTCCTCCTCGAGATCCCCCTCCTGCGCGAGAGGCGGGCCCGGCCCTGACGGCGCAGGCGATTGCCAATGGGGGCCGTTTATGAAAGAATCTATCGATATGCAAACGACACGATGAGCGTATGAGCGACACAAACCTGATTCAGCCGATCCCCTTCGAGGACCATTTCCGGCTTTCGGCCGAGGACCTGCAGCGGACCCTGGCCATCGCCCTCGCGAGCGGCGGGGACTTCGCCGAGATCTTCCTCGAATTCCGGGCCTACAACTTCGTCATGATGGAAGAGGACATCATCAAGGAGACCGCCGAGAGCGTGAGCCTCGGCCTGGGAATCCGCGTTCTTTCCGGCGAGAAGACCGGCTACGGCTATACGAACGACCTCTCCCCCGAGAAGATCCGGCGGGCGGCCCTTGCGGCCTCGGCCATCGCCAATTCGGCCAAAACCGTCCAGGCGATCGACCTCCGGTCGCTGCCCCTGACCCACAACTATTACCGGGTCGGCGAAGCCGCCCACCGACTCCCCCTCGAGCCGAAAATCGCCCTCGTGAAGGAAGCCTACCGCGCCTGCCAGGCGGCCGATCCCGCCGTCAATAAGGTCAAGGCCGGCATCCAGGACAGCATCCAGTTCGTGACGATCGCCAACTCCGAAGGACTTCTCGTCTCGGACGCCCGGCCGATGGTCAAGCTCACCTGCACGGCGATCGCCGAAAAAGGCGTACTCCGCGAATTCGGATATTCGGGAGGCGGCGGGCGCGTCGGGCTCGAATATTTCCGCGACGTCTTGCTCCCGGAGGACATCGGCCGGGAAGCGGCCCGCGAGGCCGTCGGCCTCCTCGAGGCGAAAGACGCCCCGGCCGGCGAGATGCCGGTCGTCCTCTCCCCCGGCCATGCCGGCGTCCTCATCCACGAAGCCGTCGGCCATCTTCTCGAGGCCGATTTCAACCGCAAGAAGACCTCGATCTTCTGGGACAAATTCGGGAAGAAGGTCGGTTCCGAACTCATCACGATCTACGACGACCCGACCATCCCCGCCTTCCGAGGCTCGTATAACATCGACGACGAAGGCACTCCCCCTCACAAGACGATCCTGATCGAGAAGGGCGTCATCAAGGGCCTCCTCCAGGACCGGCTGTCCGCCGGCCTGATGAAGATGCCTTTCACCGGCCATGCCCGGCGCCAGGACTACTCCGACATGCCCATTCCCCGCATGGCCAACACCTATCTCGCCCCCGGCAAGACGCCGCCGGAGGACATCGTAAAGTCGGTCAAGAAAGGCTTCTACGCCGACCGGTTCCAGGGGGGGCAGGTTGAGGATTCGGGCAAATTCACGTTCTCGGTGAGCTCGGGCTTCCTCATCGAAAACGGCCGGCTCACCGCCCCGGTCAAGCAGGCGACGCTCATCGGCTCGAATATCGACATCCTGAACAAGATCGAAATGGTCGGCACCGACCTGACGTTCAGCCTGCAGACGGGAACGTGCAGCAAAGATGGTCAGGATGTCCCGGTCATGGACGGCTGCCCGACGATGAAAATCGCGAAAATGACCGTGGGGGGACACTCGTGAGCGCGGCCGCCCCGACCGACGAACTCCAGGCCCTGGCCGAGCGCCTCGTCGCCTTCGGCCGGAGCTGCGGCGCGGACGAGATC
>JADGNV010000108.1 GCA_017883285.1 Candidatus Aminicenantota bacterium
ACCAACGAGATCTACACCATTTCCGAAGAGGGGAAGAAGTTCCTGATCGAGAAGGAAAAAGAGACCGAAGAGATCAAGGCCAACATGAAAAGCTGGTGGGGCGGCTGGAGCGCCGAATTCAAGGATGAAATGCGGGACGTCATGCGCAACCTCTCGGATCTCGGCAAGATGATCGGTCAGCAGGCCCGCAAGGCCGGAGCGGAGAAGATCCCCGAGGTCAAGGAAGCCCTGCGGAAAGCGACCGCCGAGATCGAGAAAATCTTCAAGTCCTGAAAAAAGCCGCGGCGGACCCTCCGTCCCGGCCTGCGGCCCGTCCGGCCTTCAATTCGTCCAAGCCCAGGCGACCATCTGCTGGTCGGCGCGGTCGAGCGGCTCGCGGGCGAACCCGCCGTAGAATTCCCAGCGGCTGAATCCGGCCAAGCGAAACAGCAATTCCAGCTCGTAGCGATAGACCCAGCGCTGCGTCGTCCTGAAACTGGAGACTTTGACCGCCGCGCCGTGGTCATCGAGCTCCCGGATCTCCATTTCGGAGCGTTGGCGTTGGCCGACGACGTCCTTGTGGCGGGTGTCCCACATCTGGAAGCGATGGCCGTCGCTTTTCCTCCGGACCTCGAGCTCCATCACCGGCTGTCCGTCGGGATCGGTCCAGTAGTCGGGGCCGGGATAGGACATGTGGACCACGAACGCCCCGCCCGGAATGAGATGTTCGCGGGCACACGTCAGCGTGGCGATCTGCTGATCGGGCGCGTCGGCGTGGGCGAAAGCGTTAAAGGCCGAAATGATCCGCGCGTATCGGCGCGGCATTGTGAACGCGCTCATGTCCGCGGCGACGAGCCGGGGCTTGAATCCCCGGGCCGCCGCCTTCTTCCGCGCCCTCTCCAGCATGGGTTTGTAGAGGTCCACGCCGTCCGCGTCCACGCCCGCCTCGAGGAGAGGCAGAAGGATGCGGCCCGTGCCGCACCCGAGGTCGAGCACCGGTCCTCTGGCCCCGCGCCCCACCGAAAGCCAAAAGGTGAGGTCGAAGTCCAGAGTCTCGAACATCAGATCGTATAATTCGGGCGCTTCATAGGGCGAGGGGCGATCGGCCATGGGTTTTCTCCTATGCCTAGGCTTGTCCGGAATGGATCATCCGTCGACTATTCTATCGCCGTCCGGGGCCGGAATTCTATGGGTCCAGGAATTGACTTCAATTTCCTCTCCACATAAGCTAGTAGGCGATTCGTTTTGGAGGTCCGGAATGCGCCGTTGCTCCGTTTGGAAAATCGCTCCGCCCTTGATTCTGGCCCTGGCCCTCGCGTTCCTCGCGTCCTGCGCCCCGTCCAAGGTCCAACTGCCCGGGCCGGCACCCGCTTCGGTCCGGTTCGGAGTCGCGACCGACGTCCATTATGCCGACATCGAGCCGCGCGGCACCCGCCCGTATCGGGAATCCCTGGCGAAATTCAAGGAATTCGTAAGCGTAATGAATAAGGAAAAACCCGACTTCCTGATCGAGCTCGGCGACTTCAAGGACCAGGACGACAAGCCCGTCGAGGCGAAGACCCTCTCGTATCTCCGGCGCATCGAGTCCGCCTACGCGAAGTTCAAGGGGCCGCGCTATCACGCCCTCGGCAACCACGACGTCGACAGCCTGTCCAAAGCGCAATTCCTGGGCATGGCCGGGAACCCCGGCGTCCCGCCCGAATGGAGCTTCTTTCGCTTCGATGTCCGCGGCGTCCGCTTCCTCGTCCTCGACGCGGACTTCTCGGTCGACGGCGAGCCGTACGACCACGGCAAGTACGCCTGGGCCGACTGCAACGTCCCGGCCGCCGAGCTCGACTGGCTCCGGAGCGAGCTCGTCGCCTCGCCCAAGCCGGTGATCGTCTTCCTTCATCAGCAGCTCGACGGACAGGGCGATTATTACGTCAAGAACGCCGCCGTCGTCCGGGCGATCCTCGAACGGTCGGGAAAAGTCCTGGCCGTCTTTCAAGGGCACCGGCACGAAGGCGCTCTCACGAAAATCAAGGGGATCCCCTACGTTACGTTCAAGGGCATGATCGAGGGGAGCGGCCCCGAGAACAACGCCTACGCCCTCGTCGAAGTGGGCCTCAAAGGCGACATCACCATCAAGGGCTTCCGCAAAGCCGATAGCCTGCGCATAGGAAAGGAGCCGTCATGAATCGCACCTCGATCCGGCGCTTTGTCTGCGCCCTGGTCCTCCTGGCCGCCCTGGGCGGCCCGGGCCTGGTCGCCCAGCTCGAAACCCAAGCGGCCCACGACGCCCGCCTGCAATGGTGGCGGGAGGCCCGGTTCGGGCTCTTCATCCACTGGGGACTCTACGCGGTTCCGGCGGGGGAGTGGAACGGCAAGACCAACTACGGCGAGTGGATCCGGAACAACGCCCACATCCCGCTTCCGGTTTACGACAAGTTCCTGTCGCAGTTCAACCCGGTCAAGTTCGACGCGGACGCGTGGGTCCGGATGGCTAAGGCCGCTGGGATGAAGTACATCGTCATCACGTCCAAGCACCACGACGGCTTCGCCCTGTTCGATTCCAAAGTTTCGGACTTCGATGTCATGGCCACGCCCTTCAAGCGCGATATCTTGAAGGAGCTGGCCGAAGCCTGTCGCAAGGCGGGAGGCATCCGGCTCTGCTTCTACCATTCGATCATGGACTGGCACCATCCTGATTACTTGCCGCGGCGCGACTGGGAGACCGACCGGCCCGCGGCAGGCGCGAATTTCGACCGTTACATCCAATATATGAAGGCCCAGATCAAAGAGCTGATCACGAACTATGGCCCCATCGGGGTCCTCTGGTTCGACGGCGAGTGGGAGAACACCTGGACCGAGGCCTACGGCCGCGACCTCTACCGCTACGTCCGCGGCCTCCAGCCCGACATCATCATCAACAACCGCGTCGGAGCGAGCCGCTCCGGGATGGCAGGGTTATCCCAGGACAAGGAATCGGCGGGCGACTTCGGCACGCCCGAGCAGCAGATCCCGGCCACCGGGCTCCCCGGATTGGATTGGGAGACCTGCATGACGATGAACGACAACTGGGGCTATAACAGCCGTGACAAGAACTTCAAATCCGTCCGGACGATCCTGCGGATGCTGGCCGACATCGCCTCCAAGGGCGGGAATTACCTGCTCAACGTCGGCCCGACCGCCGAGGGCGTGTTCCCGCCGGAAAGCGTCGAGCGCCTGAAGGAAATCGGCGCCTGGATGGCGGTGAACGGCGAATCGATCTACGGCACCCAGGCCAGCCCCTTCAAGAAGCTCGACTGGGGCCGAAGCACGCAGAAGGCGATCGACGGCGGCGCGCGCCTCTACCTCCACGTCTTCGATTGGCCGGCCGACGGCCGGCTCGTCGTGCCCGGCATCTTCAACGCGCCGAAAAAAGCTTATCTTCTCGCCGACGCCAAGAAGGCCGCTCTTCCCGTCGTCCGCAAGGAGGATTCGCTCGTCGTCTCCCTCCCGGCCGCGGCGCCCGACGCGAACGATTCCGTGGTGGTCCTCGACGTCGCCGGCAAGATCGACGGGCTGAAAGTCAGCCGGCAGGGGACGGGCCTGGCCAAACAGCCCATCCTCGACACCGCCCTGGCCCGCTGAACCCGAGGCGCAGACCCGATGGACGTCCTGAGCCTGAGCCGGATCCAGTTCGCGGTCACGGCGATGTTCCACTTCCTCTTCGTTCCCCTCACGATCGGCCTCTCCGTCCTCGTCGCCTGGTGGGAAACGCGCTATGTCCGCACGGGCGATGATACATATCTCCGGATGACCAAGTTCTGGGGCAGGCTCTTCCTCATCAATTTCGGATTGGGCATCGTCACCGGCATCACCCTGGAGTTCCAGTTCGGCATGAACTGGGCGGAATATTCCAAGTACGTCGGCGACATCTTCGGCGCGCCGCTGGCCATCGAAGCGACGGCCGCCTTCTTTCTGGAGTCGACCTTCATCGGGCTCTGGGCCTTGGGATGGAACAAGGTCTCGAAAAAAGTCCACGCCCTGGCGATCTGGCTGGTCGCGTTCTCCGTGAACCTCTCCGCCCTCTGGATCCTGCTGGCCAACGGCTGGATGCAGAAACCCGTCGGCTTCGTCCTCCGCAACGGCCGGGCCGAAATGACGGACTTCGCCGCCCTGGTTTTCAACGGCACGAGCTGGCAGATCTTCGTCCACACGGTCCTTTCGGGCTTCGTCCTGGCCTCGTTCTTCGTCATGGGCGTCTCGGCGTATCATCTCCTCCGGAAGAACGAGGTCCGGGTGTTCAACACCTCGCTCCGGACCGCGGCGGCTTTCGGATTGGCCGGCGCCCTTCTCCTCGCCGTGACCGGCGACATGCGGGGCGTCGACGTGGCGAAGACCCAGCCGGCGAAGCTCGCGGCGATGGAATCCCACTGGGAGACGCAGACGAGAGCGTCGATTCCCCTTCTCGTCTGGCCGGACGCGAAGAATGAGAAGAACGCGGTCGAAGCCGTCCGGATCCCGAACGGCCTGAGCCTCCTCGCCTTCCATAAGGCGGGCGCCGAGGTCAAAGGCCTGAAAGACTTCCCGCCCGACGAGCGTCCGCCCGTCCTCCTGACGTTCCTGAGCTTCCGGATCATGGTCGGCCTCGGCGGCCTGCTCGTGCTCCTGGCACTCGGAGCCTGGCTCCCAGCCCGCAAGGGACGGATCGAATCGAGGCCGCTTCTCCTGAAGCTCCTCCTGTTCGCGATCCCGCTGCCCTACATCGCGATCCAGCTCGGCTGGATCGTGGCCGAAGTAGGCCGCCAGCCCTGGCTCGTCTACGGCGTCTTCAAGACGGCCGACGGCGTTTCGAAGTCCATTTCCTCCGGCCAGGTCCTGCTGTCGCTCCTCGGATTCACCGTGGTGTATGGTCTCCTGGCCGCCGTCGGCATCTTTCTGCTGACGAAATTCTCCCGGAAGGGGCCCGAGGAGGCGGCGCGATGAGCCTGCAAGTCGTCTGGTTCGTCTTGTGGGGCGTCCTGTGGGCCGTCTATTTCGTCCTCGACGGGTTCGACCTCGGCGCGGGGATGCTCTACGGATTTCTCGGCCGGAACGAAGCCGAAAAGTCCGCCGTCCGCCGGTCCATCGGTCCGGTCTGGGACGGGAACGAGGTCTGGGTCCTCACGGCCGGCGGGGCGACGTTCGCCGCGTTCCCCTCGGCCTACGCGTCCCTATTCAGCTTTCTCTATACCGCCTTCCTCCTCATCCTGTTCGCCCTGATCTTCCGGGGCGCGGCCCTGGAATTCTGGGCGAAAGCCGAGGGCGCGTCCTGGACGAAGACCTGGGATCTCGTCTTCGGTGTGGCGAGTCTTGTCCCGGCGTTCCTGTTCGGCGTGGCCTTCGGCAACCTGTTCCGCGGCCTCCCGATCGACGCCTCGGGCTATCACGGCACCCTGCTCGGCCTGCTCAACCCCTACGGAGTCCTGACCGGGACGTTTTTCGTGGCCCTGTTCGCCGTTCACGGCGCGTTGTGGGTCGCGCTGAAAACGGCGGGCGAGCTGGGCGCGCGGTCCCTCCGGATGGCCCGCGAGCTCTGGAGCTATCTCCTCATCCTGGCGGCCGGTTTTCTGGTGGCTTCGTACTTCTCGACCGGCCTCGCGGCGAATTATCTGAGAAGCCCGCTCTGGGCGGCCGTTCCGGTGTCGGCGGTGGCGGCCCTGTTCGCCACGCACATCTTCATCGTCAAAAAACGGGCTTTCGCCGCATTCCTGGCGTCCGGGGCCACGATCCTCATGGTCACGGCGACGGGTCTCGTCGGTCTCTTCCCGAACCTGATCCCGTCGCGGACGGATCCCGCGTCCAGTCTGACGATTTATAATTCCTCATCGAGTCCCTATACGCTCAAGATCATGACCGTCGTCGCCCTCGTTTTCGTCCCGATCGTCATCGCCTATCAGATCTGGGTCTACCGCGTTTTCCGCGCCAAGATCGATGCGACCGAGGGGGCCGAGGAAAATTATTGAAAACGGCTATGACCTTGCGGGAGCAGAGGTTGTCAATGAACCGGACAACGAAAAAACGCGTTCGCCGCGGCGTACTCCTTGTCATTTTGGCCGCGGCGGCCGTGTTCGTCTACGCCAAACGGGAGTATTTCCGGCAGCTCCCCATCGGCTGCGCCTTCAAAGCCAAGACCGTGTGCGCCGGCGTCTTCGTCTCCGGCCGGGACCCCGAGACCGTCGCCCGGGAGGACGTCGGTTTCAATCCTCTCTTCAAGCTCTTCAAGGCCAAGGTCGATCGCGAAGCTAAGAGCGTCACCTGTTCGTTGTTGGGGACCGGCTTGTTCTCAAAAAAGGCGATTTATCTCGAGGGCTTCGGTCCCGTGCTCCTTTCGGGCGTTTCCGAGGACACTCTGCGGGGATGGAGGCCCGCCCGCCTCGATCCCGCGCCCGCCGATCCCGGCGCGGTTCCTTGGCCCATGGGCGACCGGATGCCTGAAAGACGGCCTGTTGAAGCTATCGACAATCCGCGGATCGATAAGGCAGTCGACGGGCTCTTCGTTGAACCGAACCCGGCGAAAAAACTCTATACGCGGGTGGTTGTCGTGGTCCATGCGGGACGGATCATCGCCGAGCGCTACGGCCCGGGAATCGGCAAGGACACGCCCCTCCTGAGCTGGTCCATGGCCAAGAGCTTCACCAACGCCCTCGTCGGGATCCTCGTCAAGCAGGGTAAGATTTCGATAAAGGAGCTGGCGTCCGTTCCCGAATGGGCCGCGGCCGGAGATCCGCGCCAGGCCATTACCCTCGATGATCTCATGCGCATGAGCTCGGGGCTCGAGTGGTTCGAGGACTATACCGAGCACCCCGTATCCGACGTCAATCGGATGCTCTTCCTCCAACCGGATATGGGCGCCTATGCGGCGGCGAAACCGCTGGCGGCCCGTCCCGGTTCGCGCTGGAGCTACTCATCGGGATCGACCAACATCGTCTGCCGCATTCTCCGCCAGACGGTCGGCGGGCTCAAGGCCTATTGGGCGTTTCCGCGGCGCGAACTTTTCAACAAGATCGGAATGCGGAGCGCCGTCTGGGGCGTCGATGCCTCAGGGACGTTCATCGGCTCTTCGTATCTCTACGCCACGGCCCGCGATTACGCGCGCTTCGGCCTTCTGTGTTTGAACGACGGCGTCTGGGAAGGGGAGCGCATCCTCCCTGAAGGCTGGATGGCCTATTCGACGACGCCCACGACGGCGGCCCCGCTCGGCCAGTACGGAGCGTTTTTCTGGCTCAACCGCGGATCTCCCGGAGACCCGTCCAAGCGGCCCTATCCCGGTCTTCCGGCGGATCTTTACCTGGCCCTAGGCTACCAGGGCCAGGCGATCATCGTCATCCCCTCGCGCCGGGTCGTCATCGTCCGCCTGGGCATAACTTACGACGATGATTGGGGGATGCCGAAATTCGTGGAAACCGTCCTGGCGTCGATCAGGGATTGAACCGGTCGTCACCGAATCCGAGGAGCGTTTATCATCGGTTCTCCCTAAGCACGCGCGCCGACATACGTCAGAAAACGACGGCGAGTCCGGCGCCGAAGAGAAACGGCGAAGGCGTCAACGAGATCAGTCCGGGCGCGATCTGCGTCTTGATTCGGCTAAA
>JADGNV010000109.1 GCA_017883285.1 Candidatus Aminicenantota bacterium
AGCCGCAGAACGTCCCTTCCTGCCGGCTGTAGAAGGACCCCGTCCCGAGGCCCTCGAGGGGAAGGTCGAAGGCGTTGAAGCCGAGCTCGTCGAGGACGCGGCGGGCGCCCCGGTCGAATTCGGAGAAATCCACGGCCACCTTCATGCCCTCGAGCGGCATCTCGAAATCGCCGCCAGGCAAGAGGCTTTCTGTCCGGGCCTCCGGCCCTTTCGGCGTCGCCTGAAGGACGATGTCATCGAACCAAGCCGTTCCCTTCGTCGTGCCGGCGTTGTCACGGAAAGCGGGAAAGAGACTCAGCCTGAGGCTCGATGCGTCGCCGGGGAGGGGCGGGAATTCGACCGACTGCTGTTTCCATTCCGTCGCGCCTTCGAAGACCTGGAGCAGGTTCGCGCCCGCGATCCAGGTCTTTTCGGGGGTGAAGAACTCGGAGAGGACCGTGTACTTTTGGCCGGCTTCGGCCGTCCGGGCCCAGAAGGTCAGCTTGACGGGCGGGCGATCGCCGATGGATATCGGCGCGTCGTATTCGGCGGCGATGTTTTTCTCCACGGAGTCGTCCGTGACTCTGAGCGCCCGGCGTCCGGCATGCACCCCCTCCGTGACGAACTCGCCGCCTTTCCAAAAGACGCCGCTCGTCGCGACGGTCATCGGATAGAGCTCGAAGGGCGAGGTGGGGGCGACGCGATGCTCGCGCATGTCCTGATAATAAAGGTCGACGACCTTCTCGAGCTCCTCGCGGGTCTCGAGATTGTGGTAGGCCTTGATGTCGCCCGTCGGCAGACCGAACGAGGACCGCACGGACGATCTTTCGGGGAGCGTGAAGTCCCGGACCCGGAGCTCGACCGGCACGCGGCACGTCCAGCCCTCGGCGCTGAGCCCGACCTCGCCCTTGTAGATCCCGGGAGCCGCCTCTTTCGGGACCCGGACCGTGATCCAAAGGGGATGGTTCTCGCCCGCGGCCGCCGTGAACGGCCCGTCATAGGGCGGAAGCGGGTCAGGCCAGAATCCGGCTCGGCCGAGTCCGTCCGTGGGCGAGGTCACTTCGACATAGCCGACATGGCGGACGGTTATCGCGTCAGGGCCGATCGTCCCTCCTTTTTCGTTCGTCAAGGACGAGGCGGCGGCCCGGACACCGTCGAGCCGCGTCGCCGGGCTGAGGATGATGAGGTACGGCTCGTACTCGTCCCGCGCCGCGGCGATGCGGACGATGCCCTGGGCGGCCGCGGGGACAGGGTCGTCTCTCATGACCTTGTAAGCGCCTTCCGCCCACCACACGGTGCATTTCGGGCCGTTCTGGACGAGATAGCCGTACCCCGGAGGGCCCGCCGCGAGTGGGACGGCTGAAAAGGCGATTAGACTGAAGGCCGCGGCGGCGACGAAGGCTGCGACCAGGCCCCTTTCCGGCTGACGCATGGGAACCTCCTGGGGGTGACGGCCTTTTCGGCGGCCCTAAGCATTCGGGCCCATTCTATGTTTCCCGGCCCGGAGCGTCAATGCTAAACTGGAAGATATGAAGCTTGCCATCCTTCCGCACCCGCCTTGCGTCTCTACTGCGGAGCCGAGATGAATCGAGAGGAAGAGGCCCGCTGGGCGGACCGCCTGATCGCCGGCGACCCCTCTGCCTTCCGCGAGCTCGTCGAGGCCTATCAGAGAAAGGTTTATGGACTGGCTTTCGAGATGACGCGAAATCACGCCGATGCCGAGGACATCTCCCAGATCACGTTCATGAAGATCCACAAAGCGATCGGGACGCTCAAGCCGGGATATGGGCTGAGCACGTGGATCTACCAGATCACCCACAACGCGGCGCTCGATCACCTCCGGAAAAGACCGTTCTACCCCAAAGAGGCGGCGGCCTCGCCGGCTCACGCTCTGCCCTTCGACGAGCCCTCCGATCCTGCCCCCCGACCCGAACAGACGGTCGAGGCCGCCTGTCTGCGCCGCCGGATCGACGAGGCCCTGGACAAGTTTTCGGAGCGGGAACGGGCGGTCTTCGTCCTCCGCCATTATCACGACCTCAAGGTCAGGGAGATCGCCCAGACGCTGGGCGTCAGCCTGGGCACGGTGAAGAGCTATCTCTTCCGCTCGATCCAGAAGCTCCAGAAGGAGCTCGACGGCGCCGTGCCTTGCCTGGGCCAAGGAGACCGGCCATGAAAAGATGTCGATACTGGCGGAACAGGATCCCCGAGGCCATCTACGGGGAGCTGGACGCGAAAACCCGAGAAAGGATGGAGCGCCACTTCGCCGTCTGCAGCGGATGTGCCCGGCTTTACGAAGGAATGGCCGTGGCCGTCCGGAAGATGGAGGTCCGGCCAGCCCCCGATCGCGCCCCCGAGTTCTGGGAGGGCTATTGGGATCGACTCGAGTCGCGGATGGCCCTTGAAACGGACGTGTCCCGCCCGTTTGCGCTCCCGATGTGGGCCTTCGGTACGGCCGGGGCCATCCTCCTTATCGCTGTCGGGATCTTCATCGGGCGGACCTTCTTCCGTCCGCCGGCCGAGCTTCCCGCCTTGGTCCGTACGACTCCGTCCGAAGCCGTTACGGCGCCTATGGCCGGCGACGCCGCGCCGCTGGCCGTCCGGGCCTCCCGCTACCTCAAGCGCTCGCGGATTCTGCTCCTCGCCGTCGTCAACGCGAACCCTCAAGATGAAGACCCCTACAGATTGAACCTGCCGCTTCAGAAGAAGACTTCGGAAGATCTGCTGCGGGAGGCCGTCGTCCTGAAGGCAGGGCTCCGGAGCTCGG
>JADGNV010000110.1 GCA_017883285.1 Candidatus Aminicenantota bacterium
AGCTGCTCGAGAAAATGGAGAACGGCGACTCGGCCCCCGACGACCTGCTCTACGTCAACAATTTCAAGACGCCCGACGAACCGACCCTGCTCTCCCTGCCGGCCGGCAAGGGGCGCCTGTTCGGGACGGCCATGGACGGCCTCATCGAATTGCTCCAGCGCAATATCCCCGAGCTCCTCAAGAGCCAGTATTACGGCGAAAAGCGGGACGCGATCATCGAGGGCCAGCAGCGCCGCCAGAAGGAGATGCTCCAGAGCTTCGAGGAAGCGGCGGCCAAGGACGGGTTCTCCATGATCCAGGTCCAGATGGGGATGTTCGTCAAGCCCGACCTCATCCCCGTGATCGAGGACCAGCCGACGCCCTTCGCCAAGCTCGAGGCTCTGGTCAAGGAGAAGAAGTTCCCGCCAAAGGCCCTCGAGGGGCTGAAGGCGAAGTACGAGGAGCTGTCGGGCAAGCTCGAAGCCCTGTTCGAGCGGCTCCGCGAGATCGACGAAGAGACGCGGACGATGCTCAAGGCCTGGGACGCCGAGGCGATCTCGCCCCTGATCAAGGGGGCGGTGGCCGAGATCAACGCCAAGTTCCCGTTTCCCGGAATCGCCGAGCACCTGGCCGACGCCGAGGCGAACCTCATCGGCAACCTCGAGCTCTTCAAGCCCCAGAAGAAGGACGAGGAGAAAGCCGAGTTCATCGACCCCTTCCTCCCCTACCGGGTGAACCTCCTGGTCGACAACGCCGATCTGAAGAACGCCCCGGTCGTCATGGAGACCAACCCCAACTACATCAACCTCTTCGGCTCGATCGAATCGACGGTCAACCGGCTGGGGGTCATCCAGGCCGATTTCACCAAGATCAAGGCCGGCTCATTCCTCAAGGCGAACGGCGGGTTCCTGGTCGTCAACGCCGCCGACGCCCTCGTCGAGCCCGGAGTGTGGATGATGCTCAAGCGCACCCTCCGCAACCAGATCTTCGAGATCCAGAATTACGCCTCCCTGTTCCTTTTCTCCCAGACCCGGGTGAAACCCCAGCCCATCAAGGTCAACGTCAAGGTGGTCATGATCGGCGACGAGGAGATCTACAGCCTCCTCTACACGGCCGACCAGGACTACAAGAAGATCTTCAAGATCAAGGCCGAGTTCGACTCCGAGATGCCGAAGACCGGGGACAGCATCGGCGACTACGCCCGCTTCATTAAAAAGATCTGCGACGAGGACGGGCTGCTCGCCTTCGACAAGACGGGGATGGCGGCCGTGGTCGAGTACGGGACGCGGATCGCCGGCCGCCAGAAGAAGCTCTCGACCCGGTTCCACGTGATCGCCGACGTCGTCCGCGAGGCGAGCTATTGGGCCCGGAAGGACGGGAAGACCGTGGTCGACGCGGGCCACGTCGAGACGGCGGTCAAGGAGCGGTTCGAGCGGGTGAGCCTCATCGAGGACAAGATCCAGGAGATGATCGACGAGGGGTCGATCCTGATCGACACCCAGGGCGCGGTCGTCGGCCAGGTCAACGGCCTGTCGGTCTACACCATGGGCCAGTTCTCGTTCGGCAAGCCGACCCGGATCACGGCCCGGACGTCCAGCGGCCGGGCGGGCGTCATCAACATCGAGCGCGAAGCCGACCTGAGCGGCCGCACGCACAACAAGGGCGTGCTGATCCTCGGGGGATATTTGCGGGGCAAATACGCCCAGACCAAGGCCCTGGCCTTCACGGCGAGCCTGGCCTTCGAGCAGTCCTACGGCGGCGTCGACGGCGACAGCGCGTCCTCCACCGAGGTCTACGCCGTCCTCTCGTCTCTCTCCAAGCTGCCGCTCCGCCAGGACATCGCCGTGACGGGCTCGCTCAACCAGAAGGGCGAGATCCAGCCCATCGGCGGGGTCAACGAGAAGATCGAAGGTTTCTTCGACGTCTGCCGGACCCGGGGCCTGACGGGGATGCAGGGGGTGATCATCCCCTACCAGAACGTCCAGAACCTCATGCTCCGGACCGATGTCGTCACGGCCGCGGCCGAAGGCCGGTTCCACGTCTATCCGATCGCGACGGTCGACCAGGGGATCGAGATCATGACCGGGGTCCCGGCCGGCGCCCTGCGCGAGGACGGCACGTTCGAATCGGGCTCGGTCAACGACCTCGTGGACAAGGAGATCGAGCGGCTGGCCCGCGTGGCGAAGGAGGCCGGCGACGACAAAGAGGCAAAGAAGGACTGACCCGGCAGGCAGGCGCGGTTGTCCTTTAAATGACCTCGAATATTCCATAGAGGCTTTTTGGCATCTTTCCGCGTCAAGAACGTGCTTGACACGAAATTAAAAAATGGTTAAAATTCTTCTGCATGTATTGGAAATGTAGTGAAGGAGGTTTCATATGACGGACCAAAATGTCAAAGGGAAATCAAAGTACGAATCGCCGATCCTTGTACCATTGGGAGAGATGGCCAAGGGGAAAGGGGATGACCCAGCATATTGCAGTGCGGGAGGTACTCCGGCACCCCCAGGTAATTATTGCTCAGCAGGCGGAACAACCGTAAGTGGGGATCCCGGTTATTGCACAGCCGGAACAACCGCATCGCCCGGCTATTGCTCAGCCGGAACAAGCGCAGCGACTTCTTGCACGGGAGGCACGACTGCAGGAACTGGTTCTTGCATGCCGGGTGGTGGCAACCTTCCTTGCGCTGTCGGTGTCGCCGGATAAGAGACTGCATTACGGCTTGCCTGCCTTTCTATTCCTATTTTCATCGAGTATGATTTTTCCAAGCCGAAAGGAGGGTGGGGTTTATTGTTGCCGCTAATGTCCTAGAAAAGAGGAACTGCCCTATGAATCAAACGGATAAACCGATTGCCAATCCCATCATCGTCCTCCGGGAGGAGTTCGACGACTGGGCTGTACTCTTCAATCCCGATACGGCCGCTGCCGTGGGAACCAATCCTGTCGGTGTAGCGGTCTGGAAACGACTGGACGGCAAGAGAAGCCTCGAGGATATCGTCGCGGAGATCAAGAACAGCTTTGAAGACACTCCGGAAGCCGCCTTCAAAGAGATCACCGCCTTCGTTAACACACTGGATGAAAAGGGTTTTGTGGGACTGGAAGTGAAGAGCAAATAACGGATGCCTGAAGAACTCCAGGACAAGATAGAACCACCGGTGTCAAAGGTCATGCGCACCCCGCGCAAAGTGGACATTGATATCACCGCGCGCTGTAATCTGCGCTGCCGCTACTGCTACTTCTTCAATAACCCGGCGGTCGATTACCGGGACCTTCCTACAGAGGAGTGGCTCAAGTTCTTCGACGAATTGGGGGGACTCGGCGTGATGGACGTCACCCTGGCGGGCGGCGAACCGTTCATTCGCGAGGATCTGACCACCCTGCTCGAAGGTCTCGTCCGCAATCGGATGCGTTTCACCCTGCTCTCGAATGGGGCGCTCATCGGCGACGAGATTGCGGCTTCTATCGCCCAAACCGGCCGCTGCGAGTGCGTCCAGATCTCGGTGGACGGTTCCTGTGCGGCGGTACACGACACCTGTCGCGGGCACGGCGCCTTCAAAGGGGCGGTGCGTGGCATCCGTACCCTGCA
>JADGNV010000111.1 GCA_017883285.1 Candidatus Aminicenantota bacterium
CAGAATGGGGATGCGCGCAGGTGCGATTACTTGGCCCCGTCCTTCCTGATCGTCTTCGATTCCAGATAGGCGTCGATCTCGGTGCGTCTGAAGAGGACCCGCTTCCCGAGCTTGATATAAGGGCATTCGTGACGTTTCATTAGCAAGTATAGCGTTCGGTAGGAAAATGGATCCGTCAATTCGGCGGCTACACGAAGGAACAGGCACGTAACACCCTGGCCAAGATCCGAATCTAAAAGCTGGACGAAAAACTCGGGTTCAAAAAACCCGAGCTCGAGGATGTGTCCTTTGAGAAATTCGTGGATGATTTTCTCAAACTGTATTCGAAGCCGAATAAGCGGTCCCGGCAGTGGGACGAATTCTCTTTGGAGAGCCTGAAAGAATTCTTCAAGGGAGATCTCCTGCGGGAGATCGGCCTGGAGAAAGCGGAGTGGTTCAAAGCAAAGCGCAAAGCCGATGTCTCGCCGGCGACCGTGAACCGGGAGCTCGCCCGTCTCAAAACTCTCTTCAGCCAGGTCGTCGCATGGGGCTGGCTCGAATCGGCCTGTGGGAGATCAACCGCTATGGCTTGAGCCGGTTGGCGCACGCCTTTTTCCAGGCTTCGGTGTCTTTATAGCCGGGAGAGCGGGCGAGGACGATATCGAATTCAGCCGCCGCTTCTTTATAGCGCTTCAAGCCGAAGTTCGCCCGGCCCAATAAATAACGGACCTGGATGTCTTCGTTGTCGAGCTTGACGGCTTTCAGCATCGCCTGATAGGCCTTCTCGAAGAGGAGGTCGGCCAAGGCGCCTTCGGTCAGCTTTATCAGGGAGGGAACATCGTCCGGAAAGACTTCGGGTTTGGGAGTCGGAGGAGCGGGGGAGCGGGGCTGGGCGGCAGCCGCTTTAGAATAAGCCGGCGGCCTTTGATCGGAGGGCGTGCTGACGGATGTCAATTTGGAAGCGATAGGCGGGACTTGCTTTGGGAGGGCGGAAGGACGGCCCGAGGCATAGGCCTCGACGCGGGCGAAGGCAGCGTTGATCTCGTCGTATCGGGCCTTGACTGCAGGCGGGAGGGCGAGTTTCGAAAATTGGCTTTCGAGATTCAAGCGGCGTATCTCTCTGCGGTAATAGCCGGCCCGTTCCTCGTTTTTGAGGCCATAGTGGTCGATCAGGAGATAGACATTGCATTCGAGGACCTGAGCGGGGTAATCCAAATATCCGAAGAAAGCGATTTCCAGGCACTTCGCCGATCCCTCCAGGTCGCCTTTCTGGTAAAGCGATTTTCCTTCCTCGAGGAGATTCTTGTAGAAAGGATCGATCTGTTCGGGAACTTGGGCGCAGAGGGCGCGGGGGGCTGCGAGAAATGACATTGCACCCAAGGAAAGAACAAGAGAGACCGCCAGGCGAAGAAAAACGACTTTTCGATTCTCTATTTTGCGCACCAAAACTAAGTCCCTCTCCAATAAAAACCTCACCATTTGCGATTTGCTATGATAGCCGATTCTCCATATGTTTGCAAATGATTTTGGGGCGCAGCCGGGTCTGTCCTAGCCGGGGGGCTAGGCGTCTGTCATTTTTTGGTTTATTTTGGTGACAGATAACTCAATCCCAAATTCAATTATGGAATTGGGGGGTTGGGTTATCTGTCACCGAAATTACCGAGATTCTTCTTGACGGCGAGGAGCAGGTTGGAGAGCGGAGAGTAGCCGAAGCGGAAGTCCAGGGGCTTGATGCCCGGCCTCGTCCGGTACGCGTCAAAAAGCTGCTGCTCGAAATCATCCTTGAACAGCTTGATGGGCGCGTCGTATTGTCCGTACAAAGAAACATCCCAAGCCGTGGGATCGTAATACTTGTAAGGGATGGCGGAGTCGTCCTGCAGGATCGCGCTTGAGATATTCAGGATCGTCTTCCGAATCGCGCCGAAAAAGGACTTGTGCATCAGGTAGCTGGCCGATTTCATGAAGGTGAAGCAGGGCGTGAGCTCCCGCTCGATGAACTTCCGCAAACCCGTATTCTTCAGGAACTCCCGGTCGTAGAGGTTCGCGGAAAAATAGCGCAGCGTCCGCGGGGCGGCAACGTCCGCGCCCCGGTAACGAATGGTCACGGCGGTGGGCTTGGGGGAGGCCGGCTCGAATTCCCCGTCCTCGTTCAAACCTCCGAATTCGATCGACATGATCTCCTTGTCCAGGCGCGCCAGCAAAACCATGATGATGGGCACGACCCCGTCGATCGTCCGGTTGGCCAGATCCTCCTTCAGGTCGTTGGTCCGGAAGAAGCTGAGGCCGAGCAGATCGTCAAGGGATTTCAGGTAGAGCGCAAACTCCGCGCCGAGATCGCCGGCCGCGAACGCCTCCTCCCGCGGGACCGATCCCACGTCTTCGAGGCCGACAAGGACATACTCTTTGGCGCCGGGAACAAAAATATCGGCGAACGTGATATCGGGGCCGCTGAACGGATAGAAAACGGGGAGAGAGGGATCGGTGGCCTTCTCGAGCTCCCTCTTGGCCCAGGCCCGCATCTTCGGCTCGCCGATCTTGAAGCGGGCCCATTGGGCATCGGTCGTCTTCGCGTATCTCTTCCAGGCATCCGTCCGGCAGAGGGCGGCGAACGGTCCGTTGACGTCCACGGAGAGGCCGGCCAGGAAGCGGGCCGTGTCGGTGAGCCGTTGGGCGTCGGCAGAGAGGGGAGGGGTGATCGCGGAGGACGCGGCCCCGATGGACGGCGCGGCTGCATTTCCGGCTGCGCGCCCCCTCTCCTGCCGCCACTCGCAGGCGCCGGCCAAGAGCAGCAGTGCGGCCGCAACCAATCCGGCTCCAAGCTTAAGCCGGATTCGGGCGCAACGGCCGAATGATATGCTTCTCGACATCGTTCCCATTCATCCCATCGGATAATCCCCCCTATTTTAGGGATTTTGGCCCAAAAGTCCAGAGTATCGTCCATGACGCCGAATTCCCGAAAATGGGGTAGCGCGGCGCGAGCCCCAGTCGCTTGAAGCGGCGGGGACCCGCCCAAAGTGGGTGAGCCGCGAGAGCGACTGGGGTGGAAGCCGCGCCCCCCGCCCATTTTTGACAATCCCCGACCCCTATGCTATAAATTTTGCTCGTATCCGAGAATCCGTCCCTGGCGCTCGCCACCGCGACACGCAAGGCGGTTTCCCCAAGCGGTCCCCGAAAGCGATCTCAAAGGAGTTCAATGAGATGGTAACCGGCGTCTATTCGCTTTTGATGACTCCATTCAACAAGGACATGTCCCTGGACGAAGAAGGCCTGCGGACGCTCGTCCGCCACCAGGTCGCGGCCGGCTTGGACGGCCTGGCGCCGCTCGGCGTCACGGGCGAGAGCCCGGCGCTCTCCGAGGCCGAGATCCGCCGCGTCGTCGAGATCTGCGTCGTCGAGGCAGGGGGACGGTGCAAGGTCGCGCCCGACACCTGTTCGTGCAACATCGACCAGACGCTCGCGCGGTCCGCCCTCTATGCCGATCTGGGCTGCGATTACGTCATCGTATTCGCCCCATTCCTGGTCAAACCCACCCAGGCGGGACTGGTCGAATTCTACCAGCGCGTCGCCGATGCCTCCAGGATCCCGGTCGTTCTCCATAACGTCCCCGACCGGGCCGGGGTCAACATTGAGCCCCAGACCTATGCCAAGCTCATCCGCCATGGGAATATCGTCGCCACCAAGGACGGCAAGAAGGAACTCGACCACCTGGCCCATATCCTATATTTGGGGCGCGGGACGTCGTTCAGCGTCCTGACCGGCAAGGACACGATCGCCTACCCGCTGATGTCCTTCGGCGGCCACGGCGTGTTCGCCGTCGCGGCCAACATTGTTCCCGGCGTCATGCGGGAGATCGTGGACCTCTGCCGGAAAGGCGAATTCGACAAGGCTCGGGAGATCCACTACACCTACTACGAGCTGTTCGAGGCGCTCCGCATGGAGACCAATCCGATGGCCGTCAAGGCGGCCCTCGAGCTGATGGGGCTTCCGGGCGGGCCGCTGCGGCTGCCTCTGACGCCGCTCAGCGAGCCGAACCGGGAGAAATTGAAGCGCTTGTTGCAGGAGCGGGGGTTGGTGTGAACGAGATCCTCCTCCGCGCCCCCGCGACGATCGCCAATTTCGGCCCCGGGTTCGATGTTTTCGCCCTGGCGCTTGCCGGGCCGCATGATTCATTCAGGATTACGCGGAGAGAAGCGGGGGGAGGCGTCGGGCGAATCATCGTCAAAATCACCGACGGCGGCGATCCGCTGCCGACCGAGCCCGAGAAAAATACCGCCGGACTGGCCGCCATCCATTTCTTCCAGGAAACCGGCGTTCGGGGCGGGGTCGAGATCGAAATCATCAAGAAAATGCCGATCGCGTCGGGGCTGGGCTCGTCGGCCGCCTCGGCCGTGGCCGCGGTTTTCGGCTTGAATCAGCTCTATGGGACGGGTCTCGGAGATACCGAGATCATCGAAATCGCAAGCTGTGGCGAAGTGGCATCGGGCGGAACGCCCCACGCGGATAACGTCACGGCCTGCTGCCTGGGCGGATTTGTCATCATCCGGAGCCGCCATCCCCTCCGGATCGACCGCCTCGACGCGCCCGAGATCCCGATCGTCGTCCGCGTGCGGCGGAAATCGCTCACGACCTCGCGCGGGCTCATCCCCGACCACCTTCCGCTCGCGCGAGTGAAGGAGCAGATGGCCTGGTGCGCCGCCGTCGTCCACGCCATGGCGACGAGGGACCTGTCGCGAATCGGCGAGGCCATCAACCGCGATCACATTTCGGAGCCCGTGCGTTCGAGCTACATCGGCGGATATGCGGGGCTCAAAGCGCGGGCGTTGGAGGCCGGAGCGCTGGGGTTCAACGTCAGCGGCGGCGGCTCGTCCGTGTTCGCCATCTGCCCGCCGGAAAAGGTGAGGTGGGTGTCGGAGGTGATGAATGCGCCGCTCGAGAGCGATGCGGCGGCGGAGGGAGCGCCTCCGCTCGTTATTGTCACCAAATCGTCGAATGTGGGGGTTGAGAGAATAATGGGATGCTGATCGTGCGTGAGGGTGTCATTGCGGGCGAATGATGGGGTCGCCCCGCCGCAAGAGTGGGGCGATTTTTCAGCGGTCTCTTAAGGGGGCATCATGGATTACAAGGAAATCGCGAACCTCATCGCCAACAGTCGGAAAGTCACGCCCTCCAAGGTCTATGTGAAAGGGCGGTTCAGCGAGAACGACTTTGCCGGCGCCGGTTTCCAGGCGTTCGGCGAAGGAGCGTTCTGGGTCCTCATCGGGGACTTCGAGGCCATCAAGGCGTGGATGGCGGGACGCGGGGTGAAGGCGCGGATCAAGGACAAATTTGTGGATGTGAGCGCCCGCTATTCGGCGCTGCCGCTCCTGGATCTGACTAAGGTCGACGCCCGCGTTGAGCTCGGGGCGATCATCCGGACCGGGGCGAAGATCGGGAAAGACTGCGTCATCATGATGGGCGCCGTCATCAACATCGGCGCAGTCGTCGGGACCAAGACCATGATCGACATGAACGCCGTGCTGGGCGCCCGGGCGACCGTCGGAAAGAATTGCCACATCGGGGCAGGGGCGGTGCTGGCGGGCGTGCTCGAGCCGCCGAGCCGGAAGCCTGTCGTCATCGGCGACCGCGTGCTCGTCGGGGCCAACGCCGTCGTCCTGGAAGGCGTGACGGTCGGCAAGGGAAGCGTGGTGGCCGCCGGAGCCGTCGTGGTGCGCGACGTCCCGCCGGGCGTGGTGGTCGCCGGCGTGCCGGCCGAAGTCATCAAGTCCGTCTCCGACATCGCGGACCAGGACAAGATCAAGATCCTGGACAAGCTGCGGGGGCGAAGGAAGTGAAAGGCAGCGTCCGGAAGTCCGGTCCTCATCTCCCGATGAACGTCTTCGAACTGACCAAGGTCCTGGTGAACATCCCCTCCCCGACGGGGACGGAAGGGGCTCTCGGCGAAATTCTCGCCGGGCTCCTCCGGGAGCGCGGCTTCTCTGTCCTGGAGCAGGACGTCGAACCCGGCCGCAAAAATCTTTATGCGACCGTCGATCCGGAGCCGCGGATCGTCTTCTGCACCCACATGGACACCGTGCCGGGACCGGCCCGGGCCAGGGAAGATGGGACCTATATCTTCGGCCGGGGCGCGTGCGATGCCAAGGGAATCATGGCGGCGATGATGACGGCGGCCCAGGAACTGGTCACGGAGGGCCGGCGCGACATCGGCCTGCTCTTTGTCGTCGGCGAAGAGACCGACAGCCTGGGCGCCAGAACGGCGAACGCCTTGGCGGCCCAAGCCCCGCCCGCGGCGGGTCCGAGATTCCTGATCGTCGGTGAACCGACCGGGAATATCCTCGGCTGCGGCCATCTGGGCATTCTGACCGTCGCCTTGGCCGCGAAGGGCCGCCGAATCCATTCCGCTTTTCCCCACCTCGGTGACTCCGCCGTGGAAAAGCTGTTGGACGTCCTCGCCGACATCCGCCGCTTGGATTTCGGCAGCGAGCCGGTCCTGGGGCCCACGCGGATGAGCATCGTCCAGATCTCGGGCGGCGATGCGCCGAACGTCATCCCCGACGCGGCCCGCGCGGTCGTCTCGCTGCGGACGGGCGTCGCGCCCGACGGCATTTTGGACGTGATCCGTGAGGCGGTGGGCGGAAGGGCGGAGGTCGCGGTGATCTCAAAATCAGACCCTCAGGTCCTCCACACAATACCCGGATTCGAGAGCGCGGTGATGCCGTTCGGGTCGGACATCCCGCATCTGAAGGCGTTCGGGACGCCTCTGCTCATCGGACCCGGCTCGGCCCTTGACGCGCATACGGAGGCTGAAAAAATCGAGAAGAAACAGCTTCTGGATGCTGTCGAAATTTACAAGCGACTGGCCCGCGAACTTGCTGGAACGGAGAATTCCTGAATGGGCGGCAATTTATGAGCATGAAGCCGGGATCCTGGCCCTATCTGAGTTCGCGCATGCAGGGGATCGAGAAGACGCTCATCCGGCGGATGAACGATCTCGCCGATCCGTCCTGCCTCGACCTGGGATTGGGCGAGCTCCGGTTTCTCACGCCCCGCGCCATCCTGGACCACGTCAAAGAAAACCTCGACGGCTGGAAGCTGGGCTACACGCCGAACGAGGGCTATGCCGAACTGCGCCGGCTGATCGCGGAGAAGAGCCATTTCCCGGTGACGCCCGACCGGATTTGCGTCACGGTCGGGGCCCAGGAAGCGATTCTGGCCGTGCTCATGGTCACGGTCGACCGGGGGGACGAGGTCCTGGTGCCCGATCCCGGCTTTCCGGCATATGCCTCGCTCGTCCGGCTGGCGGGCGGCGAGCCAAGGGGATACCCTTTGCGGCCCGAGGCCGGCTTCCGACTCCAAGCGGACGATGTGCTGGCCGCCGTGACGGCGCGGACGAAAGCCGTCGTCCTCAACAGCCCCAACAATCCGACCGGGGCCGTTTACGGCGAAAGCGAACTCCGGGCCCTCGCGGACGGGCTGAGGGACGCGTCTGTGCTGACGATCTCCGATGAGGTGTATCGGGAGATCTCGTTCGGCGCCCCGCCGGCCTCGATCGCCTCGGTGGCCGATTTCGGCGGCCGGTGCGCCGTGATCGACAGCTTTTCCAAGAGCTTTTGCATGACGGGCTGGCGCATCGGCTGGTGCGCCGTGCCGGCCGAGCTGGTCAAGCCGCTGGCGAGCTTCCATCAGCTTTCGGTGACCTGCGCGCCCGCGATCTCCCAGCGCGCGGCCATTCATGCCCTGAAGGGCGCGGCCGACGAAGAGCGGCGGCGGAACGTCGAGACCCTCCGCGTGCGGCGCGACCTCGCCCTCAAATGTCTGAAAGAACATACGGACCTTGAGCCCCTTCTTCCCGAAGGGGCGTTTTATGTGTTTGTGAACGTGGCGGCCAAACGCGTCCCGCACGGCGGGTCGCTGGAGATCGCCTTGAACCTGTTGGCGAAAGAAAAAGTGGTCACGATCCCCGGGATCGCCTTCGGGGAGAGGGGCGAGGGCTGGCTCCGCCTTTCGTTCGCCGCGGAGCCCGAGGCGATCGAAGAAGGAATCAAGAGGATCGGCCGATTTCTGGCCGGATGAAAAACATCATGAACGGAATGCCTGAAACGGCTTTGAGTTGGGTCGAAGTGAGTCGGGCGGCGCTCCGCCACAATATCCGCCTGTTCCGGGACTTGATCGGACCGCGCCGCGAGTTCATGGCCGTGGTCAAGGCGAACGCCTACGGGCACGGGATCGGCGAAGTGGCCCAGGTCGCGATCGAGAACGGCGTCGATTGGCTCGGCGTCAACTCGCTCGAGGAAGGGCTGGCGCTGAGGCGGCTCGGCGTCGCGGCGCCCATCCTCGTCCTGGGCTATGTGCCGCTCGAAGGCCTGGAAGACGCCGTCGCGGGCGGGTTGCGATTCATCGTCTACAACCCGGAAACGGTGGAGAAGGCGGCGGCGGTGGCCAAGAGGGCGAAGAAGGAAGCGCGGCTGCACATCAAACTCGAGACGGGAACCCATCGGCAGGGCATCACCGAGAAACAGCTCCTGCCGTTCGTGCGGCGCATCCGGAAGCATCCCGGCCTCGTCCTCGAGGGCCTGACCTCCCATTTTGCGAATATCGAAGACACGACGAATTTCGAATATCCGCGGCGGCAGCTTGACGCCTACAAGGCGGCGGTTGCGAGGCTGCGGGCGGAAGGCATCGTCTTTCCCTACAAGCACATGTCGTGCACGGCGGCGGCCATGCTCTTCCCCGAAACCTATTTCAATCTGGTCCGGGTGGGGATCGGCCTGTATGGGCTCTGGCCCTCGAAGGAGACGTTCCTGTCCTGCAAGCTGAGGAAGCGGCGGCCGCTCGCGCTGAAGCCCGCGCTCGCCTGGAAGACGCGGATCGCGCAGGTCAAGGTCATTCCCAAAGGCGCGTTCGTCGGGTACGGCGGCACATATCGCACGACGCGGCGCACCCTTCTGGCCGTCATCCCGGTCGGGTACTACGACGGCTACGGGCGCAGCCTGTCCAATTCCTCGCACGTTTTGATCGGGGGACGCAGGGCGGCGGTGGTCGGGCGGGTGGCGATGGACTTTCTGATGGCCGACGTCACCGACATCCCGGGGGTGGGGCTCGAAGACGAGGCCGTGCTCATCGGGAAGAGCGGCAAGGAACAGATCACGGCCGGCACGTTGGCGGCTCTGGCCGGAACGATTGCCTATGAAATTGTGGCGCGGATCAATCCGGAGATCCCCAGGATCGTTGTTTGATCCGTCGTTGCGAGCGACCGGAGGGAGCGAGGGACCCCCTCCGATGAAGAGGGGATCCCTCGCTCCGCTCGGGATGACAAGGGAATCGTGTCATTGCGGCGACCGGAGGGAGCGAAGCAATCCCCTCCCGGAGTTTGATATTGACGCGAAATCCGGGAAAAAGTATCGTATCTCCAAGGTGCTAGGAGATGCTCCCATGTTGCAAAACCGTCTCATCTCCATCGACGCGTTCCGCGGCCTGACCATCGCGGCCATGATTCTGGTCAACAACCCCGGGAGCTGGTCGTTCGTCTATCCGCCCCTCCGCCACGCCGAATGGCACGGCTGGACGCCCACGGACCTCATCTTTCCCTTCTTCCTGTTCATCGTCGGGGTTTCGCTCGCGCTCTCGTTCTCGCGGCGCAAGGAGGAGGGCCGGCCCGCGGACAGCCTCTATGCCAAGATCTTCCGGCGTTCGGCCACGATCTTCGCCATCGGCCTGTTCCTGCATCTCTTTCCCCGGTTCCGCTTCGCGACGATGCGGATCCCCGGCGTGCTTCAGAGGATCGCCGTGTGTTTTCTGGTCGGGGCGCTGATTTATCTGAACGCCAAGGTGAAATCGCGCGTGGTCCTCTCCGTGGGGATCCTCCTCTTCTATTGGGCGCTCATGACTTATATTCCCGTGCCGGGATACGGCCCGGGTGTCCTTGATCTCAAGGGCAACCTGTGCGGCTATATCGACCTCAAGCTCCTGGCGGGGCATATCTACAAGCCGGATTTTGATCCCGAGGGAATCTTGAGCACGCTGCCGGCGATCGTGACCGTGCTCCTCGGGACGCTGGCCGGCGATTGGCTCCGAGGGCCGAAGACCAACGTGCGCAAGCTGACCATGGTGTTCGCCGCCGGAGCCGTCCTGACCGCGGCCGGGCTGATCCTCCATCCCTTTTTCCCGATCAATAAGCAGCTCTGGACCAGCACCTTCGTGATCTTCAGCGCGGGGATGGCGCTGCTCGTCTTCGGCGTCTGTTTCCTCCTGATCGAGATGTGGAACCTGAAAAAATGGGCGACGCCGTTCCTGGTTTTCGGGACGAACGCCATCACCGTGTTCGCCGGATCGACCTTCATGGTCAAGGTCTTGATGATGATCAAGATCGCCGACGGCGACAAAATCGTGAATCCGATGGGCTATCTTTACGCCAATTTCCTCTCGCCGCTCGCGGGGCCGTATCTGGGCTCGCTCATTTATCCGATCTTGCTGATCCTGCTCTGGCTGTTCATCATTTTGCCTTTGTACAAGAGGAAGATTTTCATCCGGGTGTAAAGCCACAATTCCATTTTTCCTTGAGTGCCGCTCCTAAAGCCTGTATCATAAGGGGCTGTTTTTAAATTAGGGAGCACCGATGGATGCCATCAAAGTCGAAAATCTGACCAAGCAGTTCCAGGACGTGACGGCCGTCGACCATCTTTCGTTCACCGTCGAGGAGGGAGAGCTGTTCGGCCTTCTCGGTCCGAACGGCGCCGGCAAGACGACGACGATCAACATGCTTTCGACCCTCCTCAAGCCGACCTCCGGCCGGGCCGAGGTCGCCGGCTTCGACGTCGCCCGCAAGCGGGACGACGTCCGCAAGGCGATCGGCGTGGTGTTTCAGGAACCCGCCCTCGACGGCAAGCTCACCGGCCGCGAGAACCTCGAGTTCCATGGCATGATGTACGGCATCAAATCCGGCGAGCGCCGCAAGCGCATCGACGAAGTGCTGGCCCTCGTCGACTTGACCGACAAAGCGGCCGTCCTCGTCGAAAAATATTCGGGCGGCATGAAGCGCCGCCTCGAAATCGCCCGGGGCCTCATCCAGCACCCCAAGGTCCTGTTCCTCGACGAGCCGACCCTCGGCCTCGACGCCCAGACCCGCCGCCACATCTGGGACTACGTCCGCAAGCTCAACCGGGAGCGGAAGGTCACGATCATCCTCACGACGCACTACATGGAGGAGGCCGATTACCTCTGCGGCCGGATCGCCATCATGGACCACGGCAAGTTCGTCGCCCTCGACACGCCCGCCCGCCTCAAGGACGTGCTCGGCGGCGACGTGGTCAGCCTGGAAATCGAGGGCGACCCCGTCCCCTTCGAGACGGCGCTCAAATCCCTCGATTGGATTAAAAAATATCACCGCCACGAGGACGAGCTGACCCTGACCATGGAGAAAGGGGAGCGGCGCATCCCCGAGCTCATCAACCTTGCCCAGGACCACGGCGTCAGCGTGGACTGTGTCCATCTGCGCAAGCCGAGCCTCGAGGACGTGTTCCTCCACTTCACCGGCCGCCCGATCCGCGATCAGGAAGCCAACGTTTCCGAGCGCAACCGGGCGATGATCATGGGGCACGGGAGGAGATGACCATGATCAGCTGGACGGCGGTATACGTCTTGTGGCTCCGGGAGATGAAGCGCTACGTCCGGGCGAAGTCGCGGATCATCGGGTCCCTGATGCAACCCCTCTTCTTCCTGGCGTTCCTTGGGCTCGGGTTCAACCGGATGGCCATTCCCGGCGTCGCGGCCGGAGTGAACTACATCAACTTCCTCGTGCCCGGAATCCTGGGGATGACGCTCCTCTTCTCGTCCTCGATGCAGGGGCTGTCGGTCCTATGGGACCGGGAGTTCGGCTTCCTCAAGGAGATCATGATCGCGCCGGTCGGCCGGGTCTCGATCGTGCTGGGCCGGATCGCGGGCGGCACGACGACGACCCTCTTCCAGGGCGTTCTCGTCCTGTTTTTCTCGCTGGCGCTCGGCTTCAAGATCAACCATGCGACGAGCCTGCTCGTCGCATTCGTGTTCATGGTCCTCATCGCCTTCACTTTCATCGGCTTCGGTCTCATTTTCGCCTCCAAGATGAAGGACATGCAGGGATTCGGGATCATCATCAACTTCATCATCTTTCCGCTGTTCTTTCTCTCGGGCGCCCTCTATCCGCTCAAAAACCTGCCCTGGGTCATCCGCGCCCTTTCGTATGCCGACCCTCTGACCTACGGCATCGACGGCATGCGCGGGGTCCTCA
Organism: Candidatus Aminicenantota bacterium; assembly: GCA_017883285.1. Lineage (GTDB taxonomy): Bacteria > Acidobacteriota > Aminicenantia > Aminicenantales > UBA4085 > FEN-413. Next base: position 12,242 of record JADGNV010000111.1, read on the forward strand.
TCGGCGTGAATTCGCTGCCGGTGGTTGTGGATCTGCTGATCATGGCCGGCTTCTCGCTGGTCATGCTGTTTTTAGGGGCGTGGTTCTTCGAAAAGAGCGAAAGCGTCTAAGGGGAGGGTCATCCCGAGCGAAGCGAGGGATCTCCTCCGTCTGAACGACGATCTCCGGCTTTTCGGCGCGGGCGGCATTCGTGCTATGATGGCGGTGAGGAGGGACCCCTTATGATCAGAAAAATGACTCGAGTCCTCATTCCTCTCATTTTCGGGGGACTTCTGTTCTCCGCTCTCGCCTGCCGCAGCGAATCGAACGCCCCCGCGCCGGGCGGCGCCTCCGAGCGTCTGGTCGCGGCTCCCGGCAGCTTGACAGTCCGCGCCTCTGCTCCATCCGCCGTTCCGGCTGCCGGCCGCGTCAAGCTCGGCATTGACGTCCTCCTCGAGAAACGCCTCGACCTCATTCGCGGCCGAAGGGTCGGCCTCATCACCAACCCCTCCGGGGTCAACGGCCGTCTCGAAAGCACCGCGGATCTCCTCCAGACCAATCCCGAATTCAAGCTCGTCGCGCTCTACGGTCCGGAACACGGCATCCGGGGGAACGCCCAGGCCGGCGAGTACGTGCCGTTCTACCTGGACGAAAAGTTCAAGATTCCGGTTTTCAGCCTCTATGGTCCTTCCATGAAGCCGCCGGCGGGCATGCTCAAAAACATCGACGAATTCATGCGCTCCTTCGACACGACCCACGCCGACAAGAGGCTCGACGCCGCCATGACCAAGGACATCGACGTCCTGGTCTACGACATCCAGGACGTGGGGACGCGGGTTTACACTTACGAAGCGACGATGGCCTACGCCATGCAGGCCGCGGCCGAAGCCGGGATCGATTACATCGTCCTCGACCGCCCCAACCCCATCACCGGAGGGCTGATGGAAGGCCCCATCCTCGAATACCCCGCGTTCAGCTCGTTCGTTGGGCTCTATCCGGTTCCTCTCCGCTTCGGCATGACGATCGGCGAGATGGCCCGGCTCTACAACGACAAGTTCCTCGAAAAGAAGGCGAAGCTCACGGTCGTGCCCATGGAAGGCTATTCCCGCGGCATGTGGTACGACCAGACCGGGCTTCCCTGGGTCTTCCCCTCGCCGAACATGCCGACGCTCGACACGGCCACGGTCTATCCGGGGCAGGTCTTCTTCGAGGGGACAAACGTCTCCGAGGGTCGCGGCACGACCCGGCCGTTCGAGATCTTCGGGGCGCCCTGGATCGACGGCTTCGAGCTGGCCCGCCGGCTCAACGCCCTGGCGCTGCCCGGCGTGACTTTCCGGGAGCAGTGGTTCACGCCCACCTTCTCGAAATTCAAGGAGCAGCTCTGCGGGGGATGCCAGATCCACATCACCGATCGGAACGCCTATCGGCCGCTGGCCGCGACGCTTCACATCATCAAGGTCCTGCGCGAGATGTATCCCGCGAAGTTCCAGTTCCACGAGAAGTATTTCGACAAGATCATGGGCACGGCTTCGGTCCGGACGGCGATCGAGGTGGGGAAGGGGATCTCCGAGATTGTGGCGGGCTGGACCGACGGCCTGGCCCGGTTCGATGCCCTCCGGAAGCCCTATCTGTTGTATGGTGACCGGTGAGCGAAGTCGATCCCGCGACAAGGAGCGCCTCATGGCCGTGACGAAAAGCGATTCTTACGCCCTGTCCAACCCGCTGTCCAGCCTCCTCCAGAAGCCGCCGCACGACTTCACCCGGGCGGACATGCTCCGGGTCATCGCCGAGCGGGGCCTCGAGCGCATCACCTTCCACTACACCGCCCTCGACGGCAAGCTGAAGGAGCTACGGATCCCCGTGGCCGACGCCGCCCAGGCCGAGTCCGTCCTGGCGGAAGGGGAGCGGGCGGACGGCTCATCGCTCTTCAAGGGGATGGTGGATCCCGCCGTCTCCGACCTCTACATCGTTCCGGTTTATAAGACGGCGTTTCTCAATCCGTTCGACGACGCCAGCCTGGACTTCATCTGCCGCTACCTGTCCAAAGACGGCGAGCTCGCTTCCTTCCCTCCCGACAACATCCTGGCCCGGGCGTCCGAGCTCTTCCGGAAAAATGCGGGGCTCGAGCTCCGGGCCCTCGGCGAGCTCGAGTTCTTCCTGCTCACCGAGCCCAAGCCGGGCCTCTTCCTGCCCCAGAAGCAGCAGGGCTACCACGGCTCGGCGCCGTTCATCAAGAGCGGGCCGGTCCTCAACGAGATGGTCCGCCACATCACCCGGATCACCGGCGCGGTCAAATACGCCCATAGCGAAGTCGGGTTCCTCGACCGCATCCAGAGCGAGAACGCGGAGATCGACGGCCGGCGGGCCGAACAGCTCGAGATCGAGTTCCTGCCCCGGCCGATCACCGAGATGGCCGACGACCTGATCGTCGCCCGCTGGATCATCCGCAACGTCGCCGCCCAGCACGGCTGCGTCGCCACGTTCGCTCCGAAGATCGAGGAGGGCGTGGCCGGCAACGGCCTCCACGTCCACATGGAGCTGGCCCGGGACGGACGGAGCGTCATGACGGCGGCGGACGACTCGGTCGGCAGAGCCGACCTGGTCGTTGCAAACAACCCGGTTGGCGCGGCTGGCCGCCTGAGCGACGAGGCGAAACGCCTGGTCGGCGGGCTGCTGGAATACGCCGGATCTCTGACCGCCTTCGGCAATACCGTTTCGGCCGCCTACCTCCGCCTGGTGCCCCACCAGGAGGCCCCGACGCGCATCTGCTGGAGCGATTTCAACCGGAGCGTGCTCATCCGGGTCCCTCTCGGCTGGAACAACCTGCTGGGGCTCTCGCGGAAGGTGAACCCGCAGGATCAGCAGGGATTCGCGCGCACCGAAAGCCGGCAAACGGTCGAGCTCCGGAGTCCGGACGGGAGCGCGAGCGTCCACCTCCTCCTGGCGGGTCTCGTCATGGCCGCGGACTGGGGCTTCGGGAACGCGAAGAGCACGCTCGTGGCGGGCAAGACGCCCCTCGAGCTGGCCGAGTATCTTTACGTGAAGGGCAACATCTTCGACGACAAGGAACTGCTGAAGCGGCTTCCCGAGCTGCCGACGAGCTGCGTCGAGTCGGGCCGGCTGCTCCTCCAGAGGCGCGCCCTCTATGAGCGGGACGGCATCTTTCCGGCGAGCGTCATCGATTTTGCGGCCAAGATGCTCGAAGCCGAGAAGGACGAGTTCATGAACCAGTCGCTTGTCATCGACCTGCCGGTGGACCAGCGGCTCATCGCGACGCGCAAGATCATGCACAAGGACCTGCATCGCAACTGAGGGGCCCGCGCGCATGCCCAACGAGACCCTGACGCCGAAGGAGCGCTGGCTGGCCGTCTTTCGGCACGAAAAACCCGACCGCATTCCCATGGATTATTGGGGCACGGACGAGGCCACCCTCAAGATGATGAAGCACCTGGGGGCCGCGACGAAGCGCGAGATGCTCGAGAAAATGCGCGTCGACTTCGCTCCCGAGGTCAAACCGGAGTATGTCGGGCCGGCGCCGCCGGAGCTGACGGACGTCTTCGGATGCCGGATCCGCTGGGTGGACTATGGATCCGGCGCATACGACGAGTGCGTCTTCCATCCGCTGGCGGAATACGGATCGGTGGCCGAAATCAAGCGCAACTACAAATGGCCCGATCCCGAGTGGTGGGACTATGGGACGCTCGTCCAGCAGCTCCGGGGTTACGAGATGTATCCCCTCAAGGGCGGCGGCTCCGAGCCGTTCTTGATTTATAAGAATTTGCGCGGTCCGGAGCTGGCGTTCATGGACATGATCGAGAACCCCGAGATCGTCCATTACTGCCTCGACAAGCTCTTCGGCCTGGCCTATGAGAATACGCGCCGGATTCTCGAGACGATCCCGGGGAAGGTCACGTTCACGTATGTCGCCGAGGACATGGGCGGGCAGACCGATCTCATGTTCTCCCTGAAGCACATCCGGGAATTCCTGCTCCCCGGGATGAAGCGCATTATGGATCTGACGCATCAGGCCGGGGCCTACGTCTATCACCACAACGACGGCAGCTGCCGCCGGATCATCCCGGAAATGATCGAGGCCGGGATCGACCTGCTCAATCCGCTGCAGTGGCGGTGTCCGGGAATGGAGAGGGAAGGGCTCAAACAGGATTTCGGATCGCGGATCGTCCTCCACGGCGGCGTGGACAACCAATACACGCTTCCGTTCGGATCGGTCGCCGAGGTCCGACAGGAAGTGCTGGATGACATCCGGATTCTGGGCGAGGGCGGCGGCTATATCCTCGCCCCCTGCCACAACATTCAGCCCATCACCCCGCCGGAGAACGTGGTGGCGATGTACGAGACCTGTTACGAGAACGGGTGGATTTAAATTCTATCCAATAATTTCCGATGAACCGAATATTCCGCCTTCAGCGTCTTCCAGAGTGAATTGAAGCGGTCCTGCAACTCGGCGTAAATCGCAAAATTTTCCGGCCGCGGTTCGACCACCGGCGTCTCGGTTAGGACCATCCGCGCGGCAAGGTCTTCGATTCCGGCGTCCCGGCCGCGTTCGGTTTCGTAATTCCAGATCGCCTGGATGGCCGCGCCGTAGGCGGCCGCCTCCTGTTCGCGGAGCGTCACGACGGGAGTCCTGAAAACGTCCGCCACGATCTGAAGCCACAGCCGGCTCTTGGCGCCCCCGCCCGTCGCCCGAATCTGGGTCGGCGTCAGGCCCAGACCCCGCATCCGGGCGAATCCGTAGCCGAGATTGAAGACCGTCCCTTCCATGGTTGCCCGGGCGAGATGGGCGGCATCGAAATTCCGCCGGGTCAGCCCGAAAAACGAAGCCCCGCCCTCCGGAAGGACGGGAACGCGCTCCCCGTCCAGAAACGGATGGAAGAGGAGCCCGTCCGCGCCCGCGGGCGCTTGTCCGGCTAAAACTTCGAGCTCCGCGTTGCCGAGCCGGAACAGAATCTTGATCATCTCGGTCGTATTTGTCACGTTCATCGTGCACAGGAGGGGGAGCCAGCCGCCCGTGCTGTCGCAGAATGCGGCGATCTCGCCCTCGGGGTCGGAGAAGGGGACGGCGAAGTGGGAATAGACCGTCCCGGATGTCCCGAGACTCAGCGTGCAGACGCCCGGCGCGACGTTGCCCGTGCCGATGGCGCCCATCATGTTGTCGCCGCCGCCGCTCGCCACGAGAACCTTCTTCAGTCCGAATTTCGAGGCGAAGGCGTCCTTGACGTATCCGACCGCTTCGCGCGGGTGATGCAAGGCCGGCAGAGCCGCTTTCAAGCTCGGATCCACCGCCGCCACGGCTTCGTCGTTCCAGGCGCGCGTTCGGATGTCCATGAGCCCGGTCCCGGAGGCGTCGCCATATTCCATTTGGCGTCTCCCCGTGAGCGCATAATTGAGGTAATTGTGGGGGAGGAGGACGGTCGCCAGCCTCCTGAAATTCGCGGGTTCGTGCTTTTTGAGCCAGAGGATTTTGGAGGCGGTGAAGCCGACAGCCAGGGCGATGCCCAGCTTTTCGATATAGCCGGCCGGACCGCCGAGCGCCGCGATGAGCGCCTCGGTCTCTTCGACCGTTGAGGTGTCGTTCCAGAGCTTGGCCGGCCGGACGGGCGCGCCGTCCTGGTCGAGCGGCACGAAGCCGTGCTGCTGTCCCGAGACGCCCAGGGCCGCGACGAGGCCGGGATCGATCTTCGCCTCGGCCAGGGCGATTCCCAAAGCCTGTTCGAGGGCGGCGACCCAGACGCGGGGATCTTGCTCGTTTTCTCCCGGTTTGAGCCCCGGAACCAGGGCATGAGGGGCCGCGCCGCGGCCGAGCACGCGGCCCGTTTCGGCCTCGACGACGAGGACCTTGGTTCCCTGCGTTCCGGAATCGACTCCGAGGACATACATCTTGGACCTCATGCTCTTCAGAACACCCGCAGCGGGCTTTTCAGCCTCTTCGCCAGGTCGTCGAGCACGGCCAGCGTCTTGTCATTCATCGGCAGGAGAATGTAGGCGTTCTTCTCGTAGAAAAAGCTCCCTTGGGGCAGGAACGTGAGGTGGTTGTTCGTCAGGAATTCCCCCCAGGTGTAGAGATACGGCCGGACCCAGTAAACGTATTCGCCGTCGGATGGGGCATAAAAATACGTTCCCGGCCTATGGGCGAAATCGCCCGCCGCGCCCAGGCTGGCGGCCGTCGCCTGGAGCCGGATGCCGAAAAAGCCGTAACGGTTGAACGTGTTGACGAGCCCGACCCATTCGAGCTCCTCCGGGGCGATGTGGGCGAGCCCATAGGGGTAGGCCGGCAGCTCGATCAGGGGCCGCTGGACGACGCCGTCCTGGCGGTCCTTGTAGATGAGCGTATCGAACAGCCTTTTGTAGAAGACCATCTCGTCGTTCCGCAGGGCGATGACGCCCATGTCCCGGCCCACGGTCATCAGCGTTTCGACGATGAAATAGGGCGCATCCTTGGCGAGCGTGTATTTCACCTCGAGGCTGACGTCCTTGACGCGCGGCATCGGGCCCTTCCGGGCGTTGAGGTAGAGGAACGGGCCGTTCTTCTCGGCGAACGAGGCCGGCGGGTTCCAGTCGTAGGAGTGGTCCCAGTCGACGCCCGGGATGAGCACGTCCGGGTTCCAGTGGATGACCCCGGCCTTCTCGTTGTGAAGCTTGAGACCTTCCTTGAGGTATTCGATGGTGTTGATCTGACCGCTCTGAGGATGGAAGTCAAGTGCGACCCGGGAGGACGAAATCGTCTTGCCCAGGCCGTCGCCGCTCACGGCGAATGTGCCTTCGGCCGGCCGGCCGCCTTCGCCCTTCAGGACGAGGAGGACTTTGCGCTGATGGGCCGCGGCGTCGAGGGGCAGGGCCAGCTTGTAGGTCACGGTCACCGGATAGGCCTTGGCCTGGTTCTCGGGCGGGACGGAGTCCTTCGCCTCGATGAGCTGATAGGGGACTTGGGCGGCGCCGTCGTAGATCCGGAAATTCTGGATCTCGACGTCGCTTTTCGGCTTGGTGACGGTCAGCGTGACGATCTCGGCCTTGCGCTCGAGGCCGGCGGTCTCCTCGATATTGTAGGCGCGATAGAACCCCTCCTCGCAGCCCTCCGGGATGCCGCCCTGGTCGGGCGAGGTCCCGGCCCATTCGAGCGTCAGGTCCTTGCCGCCGTCCTGCTGGAGGACGGCCGTGAATTTGTAGGCCGTCTTCGACTTCCAGGCAAAATTCAGGACGAGGTCGTAGTCTCCGGAAGCGAGCGTCTTGGCCAGGTCAACGAATTTGCCGTCCTTGAGGAGCAGAAACGAGGTGGTGACGGCTCCGTTGAGCGTCGCGGATTTGAAGAGCGGTCTGACGCTTTCCACCCCGAACGGCGCATGGATCTCGAAATAGGGAGAGGCGTAGGTTGGAGCGCCGAAGGTGAGGGGAGCGGGTTTGGCCGCCGGGGCGAGGGAGGCGGCGAAAAATGCGGTCAGGACGGCCAGGGCGAGGACGCGCACACCGTAGCGCTCGATGATCCGTTCGAGATGCGCGGGGCTCATACCGCTCATTTCTTCTTCGGCGTTCCGATCGCGCCCTTCACCCCTTCCTCGAACGGCTCGGTCAGGATGGGCACGATCCAGCCTTCCGGGCTCTCGGCGTAGGTCTCGAAACTGTCGGTCAGGCCCAGGGAATACTTCCAAGCGGCGTAGGTTTTATCCAGGATGCCGGCGAAGCCCGTCTCCTTCTTGAAGGAGAACGGGACGAAGGCGTTCTTGTCGTAGTAGATGCTTCCGGCCTTGACCGGGAGCATCCGGGTCTGGTTGTTCGAGCCAAAGGAGTAGACGAAGCCGCGCGACATGTAATACCACGGCCCGTTCTGGATGTAGATGTAGGGCTGCTGCTGCGACGCCGGTCCGCCGTGGCGGTTGGGGAGGGACAGGTCGAGGAAGAGGCTGGCGAAGCCGACGCCCTTCGCATCGCCGTAAAAGGCGACCCAGGGCGTGTCGGGCCGCAGCACGGCGGCGTGTTTGGGGTGCATCCGGGTGGAGGCGAAATCCCAGGTTTCTAGCTTCCCCTCCACGGTCCGGGCGGCCGCCCGGTTGAACATGGCCTTGTTGAAAACCACTTCGGCGTTGCGCAGCGATTCGACGAAAACGTCGTTCTTGATCTCCATCAGCGACTCGGCGATGATGACCGGCGTGCCGCTATAGAAGAAATAGGTGATCGCCACCTGGATTCCGGCCGGCTGCGGCAAGGGCGCTTCGCGCCGCAGGGAATAGAAAATGGGGCCGGCGGCGTCCTCGGTGTAAGGCGGGTTGTCCCAGTCCGAACAGTGGTACCAGGCGTGGGGCGGGGAATAGACGTCGGGGTTCCAGTGGATCGAGCCGTTCGTTTCGAGCTTGTGCTCGAGCTTCACGGCCGAGGATTTTTCGGTCACCTCGTAGATCGTCCCGCTCTTGGGATGGAGGACGACCTTGTAAAAATCGTTTTCGATCGTCTTTCCGAGCCCCGTCCCCGTGACTTTCAGATCGGTCTTGAAGGTCGGCTTCCGGGCGCCGGGGTTGTTGTAGAAGACGAGATAGGTGGCCTTCTCCTTGGGCTTGAGGGTCGTCAGGAAGGCCAGGTTGAACGAGGTCGTCGGATGGTAGCGCGGGCTGGTCTTGCCGGTCTTCTCGTCCTTGTCCACGAGGGCCGTAATCTTCGGGTCGTTCCAGATCCGGACGTCGTAGATTTGAAAGGGGACCTCGGTGTAGGCGACATCATCGCCTTGGATGTCGGCTTTGACCAGGCGGATCTCGTCGGTCGATTTGAGGTAATGGCTCAATACGCCGAATCCCGTGTGGACCGGGACATTCATCCGCTCGACATTGTGGTCCTCGGAAACGACGAGGGCCAGGTAGTTTTTCCAGGCGGCGTTCCAGTAGCCCTTCTTGGCCGGGGACTTGCCTTTCCAGGTGACGGCCGTCGTCCGGCCAGCCTTGGCGTTCTCGAGTTCGGCTTTGACTTCGTAAGCTTGGCCCTTCGCCCAGCTCCAACGGACCTTGAGGTCGAACGCCTTGTCGCCCTGGATCTCCGGGTTCGTCAGCTCCTTGCCGCCCTGGAAGACGGCGAAATCCCGGGCGCACTCCCCGTTGACGGAAACGCGGCCGACCGTCCAGGTCCCGGGGCCGACGAAGGTGGTGTTCGCAAAACCGGCTTTGAGGAAATACCAGGCCTCGCCGCCCGCGGGATAGCCGAATTCCTGGGATCGGGCGGCCAGGACGAGAACGGCGAGCGCCAGAACGAGGGATGCCGGGATTATTTTCATGGGCCTCCTTCCTCGAGCGGAAGATGATCGGGGTCGTTTGCGACGATTTCGATTCATTGTAATGAATTCATCGGCGGGAAATCAAGGAACGGCCCTCGCGACCCAGGTCGAAGATCCCGGCGTCACCGAATTTCGGAATATGGGCAGCGCGGCGCGAGCCCCGGTCGTTCGAAGCGGCGGATTGCTCTATTCGCTCTTAAATGCTACACTTATAGAAGGTTTTACCAACCGGAGGACCCAATGGCCACAACAATAAAAGCTCCGACGGACAAGGAATTGGCCGCCTTTCTAGGCGCAACCGCAGCTCTATGGAAGGACATCATCCGCGCCGTGGAGGCGAAAATCGCGCCGATCGATCTGGCCTGGAAGCCGTCCAAGATGGAATTCGGGCGCATGGGTCTGCTCCAATACAAGAAGCGGACTCTCCTGTACATCATTCCCCAAAAACGGAAGATCCTCGTGGCCATCGTCCTCGGCGCGCGCGCTTATGGGCTGGCCAGGGCGAGCGCTCTGCCCGCGGCCATCAAGACGCTGCTCGCGGAAGCGAGGCCGTATGCCGAAGGCCGGGGCATCCGTTTTCCCGTGAGCTCGGCGCGGGACATCCCCGCGATCGCGAGACTCGTCGAAATCAAGGTCGCCCCCGTGCAACCCTGATGGACAACCGGGCCGCTCCATAACATTTATCGGGCATGAAGCTCACCCTCGTCGACGGGCTGGGTGAACCTGGTCCTCGTCCTGGGCATGACCAAGGTCCAGGCGTATGATGGAGTTCAAGGAGCGAGTATGAAGAGCGTAGCGGCGTTCGGCGAGATCATGCTCCGGCTGTCGCCGCCGGGGCGCGAGCGGTTATTCCAATCTTCCGGCTTTTTGACGTATTTTGGGGGCGGGGAAGCCAACGTCGTGGCGTCCCTGGCCCAGTTCGGCCATCCGGCCCGGTTCATCACGGTCCTGCCGACGAACGAAATCGCGTCGGCCGCCGTCCGCGAGCTGCGGATGCTCGGCGTGGACACGAGCGCCATCGTCCGCCGGGGCGGGCGGCTCGGCCTGTATTTTGTGGAAACCGGGGCCAACCAGAAGCCCACGCAAGTCATCTACGACCGCGCTCACTCGGCCATCGCCGAGGCGAAGCCGGGCGATATCGATTGGGGCGCGGCCCTGCAAGGCATGGACTGGTTCCACATCACCGGGATCACCCCGGCCCTGAGCCGTTCGGCCGCGGACCTCTCGCTCGAAGCGGTCCGGGCGGCGAAGGCGGCGGGCCTCACGGTCTCCGTGGACCTCAATTACCGGAGCAAGCTCTGGAACTACGGGGTTTCGGCGCCCGAGGTCATGCCCGAGATCTTCCGCTTCGCCGATGTCGGGATCGCCAACGAGGAGGAGTTCCAGCAGTCGCTCGGGCTTGGGACCGAGCTCCCGCCCCCGGCCGAGCGTCTCGACCGCAAGGTTTACGAACGCCTGACGGCGGAGGTCATGAGCCTCTATCCCCAACTTTCGAAGGTCGCGGTCACGCTCCGTGAGAATACGAGCGCCGACCGGAACGGCTGGTCGGCCGTTCTGCGGACGAAGACGGAGTTCGTGTCCGGGGTCCGATACGACATCACCGACATCGTGGACCGCATCGGCGGGGGAGACGCCTTCGTGGCAGGTCTCATCCACGGGTTCGATGCGTTCCGGACGGATGGAGAGGCGCTGGATTTCGCTCTGGCCGCGTCCTGCCTGAAGCATTCCATCCCCGGGGACTTCAACCTGGTTTCCGAACGCGAGGTCCTCGCCCTGATGAAGGGCGGCGGGTCGGGCCGGGTGAGGAGGTAGAGGATGGCGAAGCGCGCCGAGGTCCTGGACCTCGTCCTCCGGACGAAGGTCATCGCCGTGATCCGGATGCGCGATGCGGTCAAGCTCGGCCAGGTGACGGCCGCGATTTCGCGGGGCGGGGTCAAGGCCATCGAGATCACCATGACCGTGCCCGGAGCGCTCGACGTCATCCGGACGATGGCCGAGGAGAAGTCGGCCGGGACCATCGTCGGCGCGGGCACCATCCTGGACGCCGAAACGGCGCTCGCCGCCATCGGGGCCGGGGCGGATTTCATCGTTTCTCCCATTCTCAATCCCGAGATTGTGCGCATCTGCCGCGGGGCGGGGGTCTTTGTCGCGCCCGGGGCCTTCACGCCGACCGAAATCGCCACGGCCTGGAACCTGGGCGCGGACGTGGTCAAGGTTTTTCCGGCGACGTCGCTCGGCCCCGAGTTTTTCAAGGACCTTCGAGGGCCGCTGCCCGATATCCGGCTGATGCCGACGGGCGGCGTCGGACTCGACAACGCCGCGGAATTCATCCGGCAGGGCGCCTGCTGCGTGGCCGTCGGGACAGCGCTCCTCGACCCGAAAGCCATCGAGCGGGACGATTGGGAAGCGCTCACCCAACGCGCCCGGGCGCTGGTCGAGTCGCTGGCCGGGGTCTGAGTCATGAGCCCTGCGGAGTTCGTCAGCATCTTCAACGACGTTCTCGGCCCCGTCATGCGGGGGCCTTCGAGCTCGCATACCGCCGGCTCCTATCACATCGCCCGGGTCGCCCGCTCCCTCCTCGGGGAAGCCCCGGTCGCGGCCCAATTCACGTTCGACCCGGACGGCTCCTATGCCGCCACGTTCCGTCCCCAGAGCGCGGACAAGGCGTTCGCCGCCGGGCTGATGGAATGGGACCTGACCGACGAGCGCTTCGCCCGCTCCCTCGAAACCGCCGCCGACAAGGGTCTGGAGTTGAGGTTCAAAATCGCCGCCCTCGACGGCGCGGACCACCCCAATACCGTGCGCATCGAGACGCGGGGGGCCTCGGGCCGCGGCCTGTCGCTCATGGCCAAGTCGACGGGCGGCGGCGGATTCCTGATTCATCAGTTGGAAGGCTGGCCGCTGGCGATCGACGGCAAGGCTCACGAGACGTTCCTGCTTTTGGACAAGAATGATCCCGCGGGGATCGAAGACCTCCTCAACGCCGCCCCCGGCGAAAAGCGCCTGGCCGAGTATCCCTATCTGGACGACATCCTCCTGAGTTTCCGGAGCCCCGATCCGCCGCCTCCCGCGTTCATGGCCGGCCTCGCCCGGCGCCCCGTCGTCAAGCAGAGGTGGACGTCGCGGCCCGTTTATTTCGCCCAGCGCGGGGACGCCCTTTTCGGCAGCGCCGGGGAAATGCTCCGCTACGCCCGGGAATGCGACCTGACGATGGGCCAGGCGGCCCTGCGCTGCGAGGCCCAGCTCCTCGGGCTGGAGGAGAGCGAGGCCCTGGCTGAAATACTCCGCCGTTTCGACATCATGGCCGCGGCCGTCGCGCTCGGGCTCAAGGACCCGAACGTGAAAATGCGGCTCCTCGAGCCGAGCGCGGGCTCGATCATGGAAGCGGAACGCGGCGGACGATTGGCCGTGGGCGGCATCCACGCGCGCGCCGCGGCCCGGGCCTTGGCCGCGCTCCATATCAGCAACAGCGGGGGAGTCGTCTGCGCTGCGCCGACCGGCGGCTCGGCCGGCGTGATTCCCGCCGTCGCGGTGTCGCTTGTCGAGGACCGCAAGCTCGACCGCGGGCGGCTCGGCTTGGCCCTGTTCGCAGCCGGCGCCGTCGGATTCGTCGTCGCGCGCCGCGCGACGTTCGCGGCCGAAGTCGCGGGCTGCCAGGTGGAGATCGGCGCGGCCGGGGCCATGGCCGCCGCGGCCGTCGTGGAGGCGGCGGGCGGAACCGCGCGGCAGGCGGCCGATGCCGCGGCTATCGCGTTCCAGAACACGATGGGTTCGGTCTGCGATCTCGTCCAGGGGTTGTGCGAAATTCCCTGCCATACCCGGAATGCGGCCGCGGCGTCAAACGCCTTTCTTTGCGCGGACCTCATCCTCGGCGGGTACCGGAACCCCATTCCGCTCGACGAAACGATTGACGCCGTGTTCGCTTCGGGCCGGATGCTGCCGCCGGAGCTGCTCTGCACGTCGCTCGGCGGGTTGGCCGTGGCGCCGTCGGCCCTCGCCCTGAAGCCGAAAAAATAATCGGGGCGGCAGCAATTTTTGCTTGCTTTTCGATGGCAGTCTGCTAGAATGGGGAAAACTTCGTTTTGCTGGCTGTACGAGGTAAAACCCTTCTTTAGTTTCCCCTTATACAAACATTTTCCCCAAACCCAAACAGCCAGCCCTTACCCCCCTCCCGGAGCAGGGGACGCGTTCGCGCTTTTATGTTAGAATGAGGGGACTTCGCGAGGTGAACCATGAAACGTGATTCCTTGGGATCGCTGAATCGGAGGGATTTCATCAAGACCTCGGCCGCGGCCGCGGCGGCGTTCTCGGTCTTCGGCCGGAATCTCGGCGCGGGCACCGCTCCGGCGCCCGGAAAATCGATCGTCGTCCTGATCAAGACGAAGGACCGCGCCCAGGGCGTGAAAGACGCACTCCGACTGCTCCAGGTCCCGGCGCTCGAGGGCCGGGCCGTCATGCTCAAACCCAATTTCAATACGGCCGATCCCGCGCCCGGCTCGACCCATAACGACACGCTCCGCCAGCTCGTGCTCGAATTGAAGACGCGAGGCGCGGGCAAGATCACTCTCGGCGAGAGCAGCGGTCCGCCGCAGACGAAGAACGTCATGGACGACAAGGGCATCCCGGCGCTGGCCCGGGAGCTCGGCTTCGACGTCCTCAATTTCGAGGAGCTCGCGGAGGACGGCTGGACGCATTTCGCCCCGGCTGGGAACCACTGGCAAGACGGTTTCTCGCTTCCCCGGGCGGTGGTCGAGTCGCCCTTCATGGTCTCGACCTGCTGCCTCAAGACCCACGGCTTCGGGGGCCACTTCTCGATGTCCCTGAAGCTGGCCGTCGGCCTGACCCCCAAGAGCATCCGGCGCGAGCTCCACAGCAAGCGCGACACCGACATGCGGAAGATGATCGCCGAGCTGAACCAGGGCTACCAGCCGAAGCTCATCGTGCTGGACGGCGTGGATGCGTTCGTGGACGGCGGACCCTCGACGGGCAAGAAGGTCGAGGCCGGCGTCGTCATCGGCGGGACGGACCGCGTGGCTGTGGACGCCGTCGGCGTCGCGGTCCTCAAGGAGCTCGGTTCGAATGCGACCATCATGTCGAGGAAGGTCTTCGATCAGGACCAGATCCGGCGCGCGGTCGAAATCGGGCTCGGTGTCACCGCCCCCGACCGGATCGAGATCGTCTCCTCCGACGCGGCCGGCCGGGGCTACTCCGATAAGATCCTGGGAATTCTCAAGGAAGGATGACCGACGTGAACATCTACGACCTCATCGTCGCCCGGCGGACGATCCGTCAATTCGCTCCGAAGCCCGTTCCACGGGAGATCCTGGAAAAGCTGGTGAACGTCGCCCGCCTGGCGCCGTCGGCTGCGAACCTCCAGCCGCTCGAATACATCATCGTCGACGACGACGGGCTGAAGAAGAAGGTCTTCTCCTGGCTGAAGTGGGCGGCCTCGATCGCCCCTCTCGGAAACCCGAAACCCGGGCACGAGCCGCAAGCCTACATCTTCGTCCTGGTCAACCGGCAGATCCGGCAGAAGATGTACGAATACGACATCGGTGCGGCCATCGAGAACATGGCCTTGGCGGCCCTCGGCGAGGGGATCGCGAGCGCCTGGGTGATTTCGATCGACAAGCCCCGCATCCTGGAGCTGCTGCACATCCCGGAGCACTATGAGCTTGACGCGGTGCTGGCCCTGGGCTACCCGGGCCAGGCGTCCGTGGTCGAGGAGCTGACGGAGACGTGCAAGAAATACTGGCAGGAGCCGGACCTGACGTTTCACGTCCCGAAGCGCAGGCTGAAGGACATCCTGCACATCAATAAATTCTGATCAAGCCCCGGCGACGGTCATCTCCGCGACCTTGATCGTCGGGCCGCAGATCGAGCCGCGGAATTCGAGGTCGTTGCCGACCATCTCCACGTTCTTCAACAGCACTCCCAGGTTGCCCGAGATCGTGATTTCGGAAACGGGGTAGGCGATCTCGCCCTTTTCGATCCATAGGCCGAACGCGCCGCGCGAGATGTCGCCGGTGACGGGATTGAGCCCGTGGCCGAGGGTCCGGATGAGGAGCAGCCCCTTGGCGCAGGAGCGGATGATCTCCTCGGGGGAATGCGCCCCCGGCTCAAGGTAGAAGTTGTTCGGGCTGACGCCGCCGCCGTCGGAGTTGCCCGTGGTCCGGAGCTTGAGCTTCCGGGCGGCGTAGGTGTTGCAGAGATAATTCTTGAGGACGCCCTTCTCGACGACAACCGTCCGCTGCGACGGGACGCCTTCCGCGTCGAACGGACTCGTGCCCAGCTTTCCGGGCATCAGCCCGTCGTCGAAGACCGTGATCCGGTCGTTGGCGATCGGCTGACCGAGCTTGTCCACGAGGAACGACGCCTTCTGATAAATCGCAGTTCCGGTCACGCAGCCGAACAGGAACCCGAGCAGGCTCGACGTCATCAGCGGCTCGAAGATCACGGGAACGCGCTGGGTCTTGATTTTGCGGGGGTGGAGCTGGCGAACGGTCCGCTCGACCGCCTTCCGCCCCACCTGTTCCGGCGTTTCGAGGTCGCGGAAATGGGTCTCGGAGGAGAACCAGAAGTCCTCGACCAGGTCGTCTGTCTCCCCGGCCTGCAGGCCGAGGCTCAGGCTGCAGTAGGTCTTGCGGAAATCGCCGCTGAAACCGTTGGAGCTCGCGAGGACGGACCGGATTTCGTGCGTTCCGAAGCTCGCGCCGTAAGAATTGGTGATTCTCTTGTCGGCGAGGGCGACCCGCTCGGCTTCGAGAGCGAGGTCGATCTTGATGATGTCGTTCAGTTCGGACACTTCCGGGTCGTAGAGGTCGAGAGATTTCGGGTCGATCCGCCGGCTCGAGAGCTCGGGCAGGCCGGCGAAGGGATCGAAACTCGAGAGTTCGGCCCGCTTGACGGCGTTCCGGACGAGGCGTTCGAGGGTCTCCGGGGCCAGGTCGGAGGAGGAGGCGAATGCCGTCTTCCCATCCTTGATGACCCGCAGCCCCATCGACCGGGACCCAGCCTCGACGAGGTTCTCGATGTCGCCCATGCGGACGTCCAGGGAGAACTCCTCGCCGTCGCCGATCCCGACTTCGATCTCGTCCGCGCCGCAGCTCCGGCCGAAGGCGA
>JADGNV010000112.1 GCA_017883285.1 Candidatus Aminicenantota bacterium
CGCCTGCACCCTCCAGCCGGCGGCCGGCGCTCAAGGCGAGCTCACGGGCATGATGCTCATCCGGGCCTGCCACGAAGAGCGGGGCGACCCGCGGAAATACGTCCTCGTCCCGGACTCCGCCCACGGCACGAACCCCTCGAGCGCCCACCTCAGCGGCTACACCGTCAAGGAGGTCAAGTCCAACGAGGGCGGCACGGTCGATCTCGAGGACCTGGCCCGCCAGATGACCGGCGAGGTCGCGGCCCTGATGGTGACCAATCCGAACACGCTGGGCGTCTTCGAATACGACATCATCAAGATCGCCGGGATCGTCCACGCCAAAGGCGGCTTTCTTTACATGGACGGGGCGAACATGAACGCCCTGACCGGCAAATGCCGGCCGGGCGATATGAGCGTCGATGTCCTGCACATCAACCTCCACAAGACCTTCTCCACGCCCCACGGCGGGGGAGGCCCCGGCGCGGGCCCCGTGGCCGTCAAGAAAGTCCTGGAGCCGTATCTGCCCGTGCCCCGCGTGGTGAAGAAAGGCGGCGCCTATGCCCTGGATTATGCCCGGCCCAAATCGATCGGGCAGGTCAAGAGCTTCTACGGCAATTTCGGGGTCATCCTGAAGGCGCTGGCCTACATCTGGTCGCTCGGTCCCGACGGCCTCAAAGAAATCGCCGAGGTGGCCGTCCTCAACGCCAACTACATCCGCCGGAGCCTGGACAAGGACTACCATCTGAAATACACAGCGCCGACGCTCCACGAATGCGTCTTCTCGGACAAGTTCCAGAAGGAGTTCGGGGTGTCGAACCTCGACATCGCCAAGCGGCTCATCGACTACGGCGTCCATCCGCCGACGATGTCCTTTCCGCTCATCGTCCACGGCGCGCTCATGGTCGAGCCGACCGAGACCGAGAGCAAGCGGGACCTCGACCAGTTCATCGACATCATGAAGACGATCGCCCGGGAGGCGAAGACCGAGCCCGAGCTTCTGAAGGCGGCCCCCCACCAGACCGTCGTCCGGCGCCTCGACGAGACCGCGGCGGCGCGCAACCCGATCCTCAAGTGGGAGAAAAGCCGGACCTAAATGAGCCTCCAGAACCTCATCCTCAACCTCCAGAAATTCTGGGCGGACCAGGGCTGCTACCTGGCGCCGACCTATGACCTCGAAGTCGGCGCGGGGACGATGACCCCCGACACGTTCTTCCGCGTCCTCGGCGAGAGGCCGTGGAAGGTAGCCTACGTCCAGCCTTCGCGCCGCCCGACCGACGGCCGCTACGGCGAGAACCCGAACCGCGTCCAGAAGCACCACCAGTTCCAGGTCATCATCAAGCCCTCCCCGGCGAACATCCAGCAGATGTACATCGACAGCCTGACCGCGCTCGGCATCGACCTCCGCGACCACGACCTGCGCTTCGACGAGGACGACTGGGAGTCGCCCACGATCGGCGCCTGGGGCGTCGGCTGGTCGGTCATGCTCGACGGCCTCGAGATTACCCAGTTCACGTACTTCCAGCAGGCCGGCGGGCTCGACGTCTTTCCGATCCCGGTCGAGATCACCTACGGGATCGAGCGCCTGGAGATGTTTCTGGAGGAAAAGGATAACATCTACGACCTCCAATGGTCCGACGACGTGACCTACGGCGACCTCCGCCTCGAGGAGGAGCGCCAGTTCTCCGACTACAATTTCAACCAGGCCACGGTGAAGTCCCTTCAAGAGGGGTTCGCCTTGGCCGAGAAGGAGGCTGCCCAGCTCCTGGGCAAGGGCCTCTTCCTTCCGGCCTACGACATGTGCCTCAAATGTTCCCATGCCTTCAACCTCCTCGACGCGCGCGGGGCGATCAGCGTCACCGAGCGGGTCAAGATGATCGCCCAGATCCGGGCCCTGGTAAACCAGGTGGCCACGAAGTTCGTCGGCCGCGAGGGGAGGGGCTGATGGAATTCCTGCTGGAGATCAACGTCGAGGAGATGCCCTCGTCCCACGTCCGGACGGCGATGGAGGACCTGAAGGAGCGGCTGGCCAAGGAGCTGGCCGCGGCCAAGATCGCCGTGGCGTCGCTCGCGGCCCTGAGCACGTGCCGGCGCCTCATCCTGGTCGGCGATTTCGCCGCCGGCCAGGCCGACCGGGAAGGCCTGGTCACGGGGCCGCCGAAAGCGGCCGCCTACGCGCCCGACGGCTCGCCCACGCCCGCCGCCCTCGGCTTCGCCCGGTCCAAGGGGATCGACGTCGCCCAACTCGAGATCGTCACGAACGAGCGGGGGGAATACGTCGGCTTCCGGACCGTCGAAAAAGGGAAGCCCACGGCCGAGGTGCTGAGCCGGGCGGTCCCGCAGGCCATCCTCTCGCTCTCGTTCCCCAAGATGATGCGCTGGGGGACGGGAAGCATGAAGTTTTCGCGTCCGATCCGGAACATCCTCTGCCTGTTCGACGGCCGCCCCGTCCCGTTCGAGATCGACGGCCTCGCGGCCGGCAACACGACGACCGGGCACAAGATCCGCGCTCCGCGGCCCGTCCGGGCGGCCTCCTTCGCGGAATACAAGGCCGCCCTCCGGGAGGCCCTGGTCATTGTCGACGCCGAGGAGCGGCGGGCGATGATCCTCGCCCAGATCGAGGCCCTGCTCGCGCCTCTCAAAGCCCAGCTCTACCCCGATCCGCACCTGCTCCACAAGCTGGCCAACGACGTCGAATGCCCGTTTGTTTTCTTGGGAGAATTTTCCGAGAAATACCTGAGCCTCCCGATCGAGGTCCTGAGCACGGCCATGCGCGAAGGGCTAAAAGTCTTCTCCGTAGTCCGGGGGGCGAAGCAGCTTCCCCTGTTTATGGGCGTAGCCGACGCCCCGGCGGACGCCAAGGGCTTTATCCGTAAGGGCAACGAGCGGGTGCTCAAGGCCCGGCTCGAGGACGCCCGGTTCTTCTGGGACCACGACCTCAAGACGAGCTTAAAGAAGCGGGCCCCGGCCTTGAAGCACGTCCTGTTCCAGGAGAAGCTTGGGAGCTACGACGACAAGACCCAGCGGCTGAAGAAGATCGTGGCCTATCTGTGCGGACGGGCCGACGGAGAGAAGATCGAGAAGGACGCCGTCCAGGCCGCCGAGCTCTGCAAGACCGACCTCGTCACGGACATGGTCCGGGAATTCCCCTCCCTCCAGGGCAAGGTGGGAGGGCTCTATGCCCGGGCCGAGGGCTTGCCGGAGACCGTCGCCGCGGCCATCTACGAGCATTACCTGCCGATGAGCCTCGAGGACGCATCGCCGGCTTCGCTCGCGGGCGCCCTGCTGTCGCTCGCCGACAAGCTCGACTCCATCGTCGGGGTCGTGGGCGTCGGCATCCAGACGACGGGCTCGAGCGATCCGTTCGGCCTCCGTCGCAACGCCCAGGGCGTCTGCAAGATCATCCTCGACCGGAAGCTGAACCTCACCTTCCCGCGGCTCCTGGACAAGGTCCTGGCGGTCTACGGCGAGCGCCTGAAGCTCCCCCCCAAGGAGATCACAGACTACGTGCGCGAGTTCTTCGCGAGCCGGCTGCGGTATCTCCACGAGCGGCAGGGGATCCGCTACGACCTGATCAACGGCGGGCTTGGGGCCGGCCTCGAAAACATCCTCTACGTCCATCTCCGGATCAAGGCCTTGGACGCGCTCAAGGCGAGCCCGCAGTTCGAGCCCTTCATCCTGATGGCCAAGCGGGTGAACAACATCCTGGCCGGTCAGCCGGCCGGCAGCCTCAACGCCGACCTCTTCGTCGAGAAGGAGGAGCGGGATCTCTATTCCGCGTTTTCGATTGTCAAGGAGAACGTCGCCCCGATGATCGCCAAGGGCGACTTCGCCCAGGCGCAGAAGATGGTCTTCCGCCTCCAGCCGGGGCTCAACGTCTTCTTCGACAAGGTGCTCGTCATGGCCAAGGAGACGAAGCTCCGGAAGAACCGCCTGGGCCTCCTCCAGGCCATCCGCAAGATCCTGGTCCAAATGGCGGACTACTCCCAGGTCGTGGTCGAAGGGGAAAAGGCGGCCGGGCCGCGCTAGGCCCGGCTCGTTTCTCGGCGCCCCGAATCCGGGAGATATTTTCTTATTGCAATCCGCCTTCGCTCCCGTTACAATTTTTCTTGAACAAGGCTACGGCCTGAAAGGAAGGGTCAACATGGCGAATGAAACGACAACCGCTCCGGCCAAGCCGCGGATGAAATTCGGCCTGCTCGGCTGCCTGGGCGTCATCGTCCTCGGGTTGGTGGTGGTCGGGCTCTTGGGCATCGGCGCCTACAACAGCCTGAACAAGCTCGATCAGGCCGTCAAGTCCCAATGGGCCCAGGTCGAGAACGTGTATCAACGGCGGGCGGACCTCGTTCCCAACCTGGTCGAAACGGTGAAGGGCGCGGCGAACTTCGAGAAGGACACCTTCACGGCCGTGACCGAGGCCCGGGCCAAGGTCGGGCAGACCAAGCTCGATGTCGGCTCGATCAACGACCCGGCCGCGTTCGCCAAGTTCCAACAGGCCCAGGACGGCCTCTCGTCCGCCCTGTCGCGCCTGATGGTCGTCGTCGAAAAATATCCCGAGCTCAAGGCCACGGAGAACTTCAAGATGCTCCAGTCCCAGCTCGAGAGCACCGAGAACCGGATCACGGTCGAGCGCATGCGGTTCAATGAAGCCGCCCAGGGCTTCAACACCAAGCGGATGAGCTTCCCGACGGTGCTCATCGCCGGCTTCTTCGGCTCCCGGTTCGCGGAAAAACCCTACTTCAAGGCGCAGGCAGGCACGGAGACGGCTCCCAAAGTCAATTTCAAGTGACCGTGCGGTCGTCGCGATTCCGCTGTCTCCTGGCGGCGCTCGCCTTAGGCGCGGTCGTCTTTGTTGCCGCGTCCACCGAGGGACGAGCCTTCGGCTCGGCACTCGCCCGTGATTTTAATACACGGGCGAGTACGGCGGAAGCAGACCCCCGGGCAGAGCTCGGGGCCCCCACCGCCGCCGAGATCGTCATTCCGCCCTCGCCCGCCCAATGGGCGACGGACATGGCCGGGTTCCTGTCCCCGGCCGTCCTGGAGACGGTCAACGCCCGCCTCCGGGCGTATGCCGAACGGGAAGGGTACCAGGTTCTCGTCTACATCGGCCGGACGACGGGCGGCTATCCGATCGAGGAGTTCGCGGTCAAGTCCTTCGCCGCCTGGAAGGTCGGCCGCAAGGGACTTGACGACGGGCTCGTCCTGTTCATCATGGCCGAGGACCGCAAGATCAAGATCGAGGTCGGCTACGGACTCGAGGACAGGGTGACGGATGCCCGGGCGTCCCAGGTCATTGACGGCATCCTGGCACCGAGGATCCGGGCCGGCGACCCGGACGGCGCGGTCCCGGCGGCCGTCGAGGCCCTGCTGGGGTTCATTTCCGGGCCGGGGCCCCTGGATGAAGCGCCGGCTGAACGGCCGTCGAAATCCAAGGCTGAAGTCCCGCCGATCGTCCTCACCATCGGCGGCATCCTTGGCCTCATTCTTCTCATCACCCACCCGCAGCTGGCCTTCTTTATCCTCCAGCTCCTGTTTTCCTTCGCGGGGGGGGGCATCTCCGGCAGGGGTGGGCGCGGGAGCGGCGGATTCAGCGGCGGCGGAGGCCGATCGGGAGGCGGAGGCGCCTCGGGCGGCTGGTAGCGAAAGGGGCTCCACCATGGGCATCATGCACCGGCGCAAACTCCTGCGGGCGATCGATTCCGAGCGGATCAAGACGGCCATCCAGGAGGCCGAAAAGCAGACATCAGGGGAGATCCGGGTGTCGGTTTCCCAGTTCTTCTGGGGTAAGGTCCGGCCCGTCGCCGATCGCGCGTTCCGGCGGCTGGGTGTGGCGAACACCAAGGACCGGAACGGCATCCTCTTCTTCATCGTCCCGTCCCGGCGGCGGTTCGTCGTCCTCGGGGACGAGGGCATCCACGCCA
>JADGNV010000113.1 GCA_017883285.1 Candidatus Aminicenantota bacterium
GCGTTGATCCGGGCCATCAGGATTTCTTTCGCTTTCGGATAATCAATGCCCGGGAGGAAGGAGATTCGGAGGGTATCCCCCGGACGGATAAATCGGGAAAAATCGAGAATCCCCGGGCCGGACAGTCCGGTATGGGTGAAGAGCAGATCCCCGGTATGTTGCCGCACCTTTCGACCGGCCTGGATGAGAGAGATGATCACATCCCCAAAGGAGACCCCGGAAAGGTCGGAGAAAGGATAGTCCTGAATGGATACGGTGGTGAGAGCCGGCCCCACCTCCGTGACTCGATGCCCCAGACTTCGGGCGAAACTCAACCCGTCTCCCGTCGATCCGCTCACCGGATAGGTGATCCCTCCGGTTGCGATCACCACGTGATCGGCTCGGAATGTTTCCCGACCCGTCCGGATCTGAAATTCCCCCTCCCGGGAGGATACGTCCAAGACCCGGTCCCCGCATCTGATCTCCACCTTCCCGGCTGAACATTCCTTGACGAGAATATCCAGAATGTTGACGGCCTTTCGTGAAACGGGAAAGACCTTCCCTCCTGATTCGGTGACAACCGGCAGTTCTCGTTCGGTGAAAAACGATATTAAATCCCGATTCTGAAAGTTCGTCAGAGATGGTTTGAGGAATCGGCCGTTGTCTCCATAATGGGAGAGAAATGACCGAATATCTCCATCATGGGTGATATTACATTGCCCGGAGCCGGTCATCAGAATTTTTCGGCCCACAGAGGGCTTTTTCTCCAAGAGGAGTATTTTTCGCCCATTCCCCGCCGCCCGTAAGGCGCAGAAGAGACCGGCCGGTCCGCCTCCGATTACGATCAGCGAATAGCGATCCTTGGCGATCATGTCGCTGCCGTGAACATTGCGGTCTGTCGGTGTATTGGAGAAGGCCGGAAAAGGCCTCTTTCCCAAAGACCTTGCCGGCGACATTGTTCTTTTCATGCTTTTCTCTGCGGCCTCCCCTTTTTCACGTTACTCTCTTTCTAATACGTCCGTTATGGAATAATAGTCAAGGCGACCCGGGCGCTATGATGCAGCCGGCGCCCTGGTGGGACGGTGGCGGGCGTCAACGCCGGCAATCTGACTGTGACTTACGTTTACAAGGCCAAGCCCAACCTGAAATGTGATGGCTTTTTAGCGAAAACCCTGATATACATAACCTCGGTAATTATCAGCCCGGCAGGGAAGAGAAGACCATGCATAGTCTAAAGGCTGCCGGAGAAGAATAACTGAATCGGAGAGGAGGAAGAAATGGGATTAAAGCGGAAGCAGGTGCAAATGCGGCATAAGGCATATTTTGAACAAGAACTGCAAAATCGGCTGTCTTTCCTGTCTGGGAAGGGGATCGAAGCTCCCAAGATCGATAAAGATCCTCTCGTTAGAAAATTGAAAGCAAATGTCAGGGCCGCGAATAAAAGGCTGAGGCTGATCGCCGACAAAGAAAAGAGAACGGAAGAAATGGCGAAGATAAAGGCGGAAAGGGCGGCCTCCCCCCCGAAAGAACAGGAAGGCGGTAAAGTCGAGAAGCCTAAGAAAGTCCCCGAAGAGGGCAAGGAAAAAAAGATAAAGAGGGAAAAGAAAGCAGCCCCCCCGAAAGAACAGGAAGGCGTCAAGAGCCAAAAAACGGCGGAATCCCCCAAAGAAGGCAAGACAAAACTGAAATAGAAAATCTTCCGGCTGGCCTCTCCAATTCGTTATCCGGCGGGGGCGATATAGACCGCGATGGTGATGTAATGGGCCAGCGCAGCGAGAATGACAAAGATATGCCAGACTTCGTGGAATCCGAATTTCCCTGGGAATAAATCGAGCTTTTTGGTGATGTAGATGACCGCGCCGATAGTATAGATTAAGCCGCCGATGCCTAGCCCGATCAGGGCGCCGGCCGGAAGCGTCCTCATAACTTCCCCTGCGGCGACGAGGCAAAGCCACCCCAGGATCACGTAGACGCCGGCGGTAACCCAGCGCGGAGCCTTGATGATGAACATCTTGACGATGATCCCCAGTACGGCCAGGGACCAGATGATGGCCAGGAATCCCCATCGCCAAAAGCCGGTGAACATTATCGCGCAGAAGGGCGTATAGCTTCCGGCAATCAGCACATAGATCGCCGCATGATCAAGCTTTCGCAAATTGGCGATCGCCCTCGGTTCGGCTTTGATCAAATGATACGCGGCGCTCGATCCGAAGAGAAAAATCACACTGATGCCGTAAATGCTCAAGGCGATAATTTTCACCGGGTTCGTCCCGCCTACAAGGATCAAAACGACGGAGCCGACAACGGCCGCCAGGGCCGCCGAAAGATGAGTCAGTCCGCTGAGACGGCCGCGCGTTTTTATTAGCATTTTTTCAATCCCATTCCGTCATTACGACGCGCGATCACTTTTTTTCTTCGGCGTTTATCCTACGGCCTCTTCTGGCGATGGGCGTCGAACGTGATGGGAGTTTCCTTTTCCGCGACGCGGCGAATTCCCGCTCCGGACGATGAATCTACCCTCCTCACCTTGCCGGTACTATATCGCCGGCCGGGCGACGCTGTCAATAACCGCGAAAATCGTGCACGGTGTCGGCGTTGATCACCACGGTCCGTCCTCGAACCTGCCCGACCGCACCGTCGAGGCTTACCAAACCGGCTTCCGGATTTACGATTCGAGCAAGAAAGCGATCGAGTAACCGGGCTTCGGCTCCTCCTCGACAATCCGGAGAACCAAGAGAACAAGGCGCGCTTGCTAAAGCCATTGTGGCATGATAAACTTTAAAAAAAGGGACGAAGGGCGTTCCTCGGGCATTAGGTATTCAAGGAGCAAAAAAATGGCTAATTTCAAGGTGACCAAGAGTCTAGGAATGATCTTGTTGGGCATCTGGCTCATCCTGACCGGGCTGATCCCGGTGCTCAAATTGAACGTTAGCGGTATGCCGACGATCATGGAGGTCCTGGCCATCGCCGCCGGCGTCTTGATCCTGCTCGGCCTCTAAGCGAGGCGGAAACAACATCCAGGCCAAGGTTCTTTTCGGTCGGAAGAATAATAAGCCAAAAAAAGTAAATCCTTATCCCTCCGCAGTGATTTTGATCACGGCATCATTCGGATGGACTTTTTGGCTCACTTTCAGGGCCACCTCTTGGCCTTGCGTGGCCTCGTTCAC
Organism: Candidatus Aminicenantota bacterium; assembly: GCA_017883285.1. Classification (GTDB taxonomy): domain Bacteria; phylum Acidobacteriota; class Aminicenantia; order Aminicenantales; family UBA4085; genus FEN-413. The sequence continues at coordinate 3,147 of JADGNV010000113.1, forward strand.
GCTAAGGTGCTCAATCTGTAAAGAATTCACCTCTTGCTTAAAATCAGTCGAGTGGCCAAGAAAGTGGACTGTGTCGCCGACCCGTATCTTCTCCGTAAGTTCCAACACCGCGACGCTGATATGATCGAAATAGTGCGTCACTTTACCAATGCGAATCTCAGACATGACGGCCTCCTTTCAAATCATAATCATCGATGTTTGTTTCCCCAAATGACATCCCAGAAAGCCCGACCGCTAAAAGTATAGCATAATCCAGAGAGACTTCGTACTTTCACTTACCGGTGGCACAATGAGCTGGATTAGGTCAGCATCCAACAAAGGAAGATTGAATGAAAAAGAAAGAACTTACCGACCAAGAGTTGTCGCGTGTTCTCAACTCTGTTCATGACCTTTAATCATTTCGGCATGTTGTTCCCGCCCTTCAGTAACATGTATGCCATGGCCTCCGTTTGCCACTCCACTTATGAAGACAAAAAAACCGTGCTGACGGAATGCTATGAAGGCACAGTCCGATTTATCGCGGAAAATGTCATGAATGCCGCGAAAATTGTCAGGCCGGCAAAATGCACAAACTGGAAACGGGACTTGGGCGACGATGGCCTTTATGGCCCGCCCCCTATTTACCGCCCGAAATGCCGAGGGCGAATTTCAGGACATCGAGGACGCCCAGTTCTCCCGCGTATTTGTTGATCTTCTCGTCGAACGCCTTCTGCAGGAGTTCGCCGTTCTCCGGCTTGTAGTCTTTAAGGAGAAAGCCTTCGAGCGGGCTGATGAACTCGAGATGGGGAATGTTTTCCTTCCGATCGATGTCCAACGCCCCGCCGCCTGTCACGGTGATCATCCAGGTGCCGTCCGCGAGCTTCCGGTAGATGCTCTTGCCATAGCGGAATTTTGGGTCGCTCCAGTCGATCGCCGCCGGCAGGAATCCCCGGACGTTTTGGAGGGCGAGGATGTCCGCGGCACGTTCGGGGGCGGTCCCCGAATCGAATACGCGCCGGATGAACAGCCGGTTGTCGAAGAAGATGTAGTCGACGAACACCTCCTTGCGGAGATCAACCTCGATGGGGATCTCGGCCAGCACCCCCTCCGAGTTCTTCAGGATGACGGAGCACTTGTTGTTCTCGACTTTGAGCTCGGTGATGACCGTCCGGGCCAGGACCTCGTTATAGCGCGACTTGAGCTCGTTGAACTTTTCCGCCGCCTTGTTGTATTCGTCCAAAACGCCCTGGTATTTCTGGGTGATCTCGACGACGCCCTCCTTGTAGTGCCCGACCAGCATCTTCATCTTGAAGAACTGATAGCCCAGAACGACGAGTACGCAGAGAAGGACGCCCCAGAAGACCATGGCTATGATGGAGCGGATGGAGCCTGCCACGGACCTGATTTTTCCCGGTTTTCCCATCGGATGCCTCCTCCCTCGGAAAGAGATCAACGGATCGGCTCGGATTCTATCAAAATCGGCCCCTCTCCTCAACGAAAAAGCAGGGGCTCGATCCCGGATGACCGAGGGAGGAGATTACTCTATGTATTTCAGGTCTTGGACGACCTTGAAGAGGTCGTTGGCCAACTGATCGGTCCAATTGGTTTCCTGGATCAGTTTCCGCGTCGTGACGAATGTGCAGTACGGCTTCCATTGAATGCCATCAGTCCTGATGAAGGCATTCACTTTGAAAAATACGCGGTCGATCGAGGGAAACTTCTTATAGAGCGCCTGGATTTTGGGTGCCAGATCAGGCCCCAGAAATTCCTCCATGCGCCGCTGATGAAGCCGGTAAAAATGGTAAGTGACCTGGAGTTCTTGGTCCGTTTTGTTAAGTTCGAAAACGCCTGAGTTTTCAGCTTCGGCTTTGCCTAGAACCGAAGCGACCGTATCCATCGTGATCTCGTCGGATGGAACGGCCGGCTTTTCGGTCACCGGAGCCGGGGTCGGCGCTGGAGGGCTTTCTTTGCCTTTGCACCCGGTCATCGCAAACGTGGTTAATAGTCCCAACAAAAGCAATCCGAGGGTCCTCAGGTTTCTGGACGGTTTCATGCAGGTCATTGTGACCTCCTTTCTATTTTAGATAAAGAACATTAGACGATATTGGATTTTAGCCGAGAGTATGAGGCGAATGGCCGATTCGGGCGATGTATCTCCCCCTCGCACATGTAAGAAATGTATCCCTGCGGTGCGGCGATGTCAATAGCCCCAAAAATCCCGAATATTCGGACGAGGGAGCGGGGGGCCCGGCCTCACCTCCCGTAAAGCGCCGCGTTGAACACGACCCGGAACGTTCCGAACGGCTGCGCCCTCCACTCCGGGCGGAATCCGAGGAGCACGACATGGCCCTTGTCGAGCTCGACGTCGAGCGCCGCGGCCTTGCCGTGGAGATATTTCTCGCCGATGAGATAGCCGGAGAGGAGCGGATGGCCCGCGTCGGCGTATTTTGCCAGGACCGTTCCCTTGAAGCCCTCGAGCTTGTCGAAGACCGGGCTGCCGTCGACGAACACCGCCGCCGTCTCGGGCATGCCGGCCATCACGGGGTGCGTCGGATCCACGACGACTTCGACGATCGAGCCGCGCATAAAAAATTCCTCCGCTTTCAGACCCTCGACCACGTTCTTGACCGGCAGTTTGAACTGCTGGATAACGAACCGTGTGGCCGCGTTGAAACAGACGACGGTCCCGCCGCCCCGGACGAACGCTTCGAATGCCTGCAAATCCTCAGGTGTAAGCGTATAGGCATATTCCGGGCGGACCGCTCTGGCGGCACTGCCCCCCCGCGCCCCGGCGCCCTGTCCGGCCCCCGCTCCGGCCGCGGGCGAGCCGGTCGACTCGGTCGTCAAAGACGACCTGGTCGTCGCAGACGTCGCGGAAGGCATTCCTCCTCCGGCCGGCGTCGCGCCGCGCGCGCCCTGTGTCCCCGCGCCACCCGCGACGGGCAGACGGGCATCGTCGGCGAGAATCAGGACGTCGATTTTATTGCGTAGAGGCGCATGGAAGTCCTCGGGATGGAGGCTCAAGAAGTTGAACCCGTATTGTTCGAGGATCCAGCGCGTCCAGCCCTCGTCCATGCTGCCGCTCCAGGGCTGGAAGAGGCCGATCCGGGGCTTCTTCATGGGGACCCCGCCGGCGGCCTTCCGTTCGGCGACGAGGGCCAGCGAGTTGACGATTTGCGTCTGGGCCTTTTCCGAAAGGCCGCTGATGAGATAGCGCGCTCCGGCGCCAGGAGAGCCCGCCGCATAAGCGACGCGGCCGCCCTGTTTCCAGGCCAGGTTCACGGCCCGGAAGGCGTTGTTCTGCGCGGGATCGACCGCGAGGGCTGGCCCCCGGCCCGAGATCTTCCCCGCCGGCGGAACAACGGCCGCCGCGGCCGGGCTCGCGTCGAAACCGATGCCGGGAACGCTGTCGAAGGGCGCCGGATCATCGACCGCGGCCATATTGTAAGGCGTGGGCTTGTCCTTCGGATCGGGAGCCGACCCCAAGGGCTTCATCTTCGCCCGGACATCGTCCCCGAGCGGCGCCGCGGCCGCCGCCCATTTGAGGCCCATCTGCAGGGGCAGGGTCCAGCCGGCCGCGTCATAAGACCGAAGCGGCGGGCCGCCCGGATACTGGCGCAAATCGGGATATTTCTGGATGTCGAGGAGCTCGCGGGCCATGGCCGCGAATTCCTGGTCCGTCGGGACGATCCACGTGCCGGCCGGATACTCCACGTTGTCGACCGTGGCCGGGGCGGTGAGCTGCGAGACCCGCACCCCGGCGAACGCGAGGCGGCGGAGCAATTCGACCGCCGCGACGGGATCGCGCTGGCCCTGGGGAATGACGTAGGCGAACGGGGCGGTCTTCCGGCCGCGGGCGATCTGGTCCCGCCCGGCCTGGTAGCGGTTGAAGAGAAGCGAGTCCTTGTACCGGGCGGCGTATTCCAACACCGCGAGCGACGCGACTTCGTCGTAAGCGACGGCGTCCGCCAGGCGCCACGAGCCGGCCGGCCACGGACTGGAATACAGGCTCCCCGGACGGAGGTCGCGTAAGCCCTGCGGGATGTCGTTCAGCGTATACTCACGCGGCGCGGCCATGTTCCCCGCCGTTTCCGTCCAGAAGGACGGGATGTTCTTGAAGATCGGCGCGTAGTCGACGTAGCCGGGATACCAAGCGTCAAAGGACGTGCCCATGTGGGTCGCGCCGACCATACCCCGCTCCTCGAGGCCCTGGGCGATGGCCATGCCGATCATGTTCACTTCGCGCGAGGAGAGAGGCGGGGCTTCGAGCCCGACGGGCTCGGAGAACGGCGGCAGCCAGATGCGCGTCGGGAAGGGCGCCGTCTGATGATGGACATAGACGATCTGCGGCTCCCACTGGCGCCAGAAATGCTCCATGATCCGCGATTCGATCATGTTGAGCATGTACCCATCGCGGTTGTTGTCGTGGCCCACGTATTCCTGGTAGAGGCGCGGCAGGCCGGACTGCTCGTAGAGCGTGCCGAGGTTCTTCCGGTGCCACTCTCCCACCATCTGCTGGCCGTCCGGATTCATGGTCGGCCAGAGAAAGAAGACGACGTTGTCGAGGATCTCCTTGAACGGCGTTTCCGCCGAACGGCGGAGCAGATCGTAGGCGAGCAGAGGCATCATCTGCGGACCGGCCACTTCGGTCGCGTGGCAGCCGCCGTCGACGTGGACGAAGGCCTTCCCTTCGCGGGCGAGAGCGCGGGCCGCCTCGTCGGTCAGCCCCTCGGGATGGGCCAGCCGCAGCGCGATCTCCCGAATGCGGTCGATCCGGGCCAGATTCTCCGGGCTCGAAACGAGGGCGAAATACGCCGTCCGGCCCTGGCTCGTCTTGCCCGCTTCCACGAGCTTCAGGCAGGGACTCGCTTCGGTCAGCTTCTTGAAATACGCGATCGCCTGGTCATAGGTCGGGAGCCGCATGTCGGCCCCCGCCTTGAACCCGAAGACCGACTCCGGCGCGGGGACTTGGGCTGCCGCCGGAAGGACCAGCACCGCGGCTAGGAATAATAGCGCAACCAGGGCGGTTCGTTTCATGAGGGTCCTCCCCCGCCGGGTCAGATGACTTGGTCCGTCTCGGCGACGAGCTCTTTCAATCCCTGGGCCGCGGTATAGAGCGTCCCCACCCCCGTCAGGTGATACGCCACCCGGATCGCTTCGGCGATCTCCGCTTTGCTCGCGCCTTCCCGCAGGGCGGCCGCGGCGAGGGCCCGCACGCCGTTCTGGGCGCCGTGGGCAGCATCGAAGACCATGGCGATTAGGAGTTTGATCTTTTTGGGCAGGGCGCCGTCGGCAAAGAACAAGTCCTGCGAGCCGTGCAGGTGATCCATCAGCGCCGGATCAAGTTTTTCCATGGTTTTGAGCGGATGTTCGGCCATTAGGTCCTCCTTGAATCTTCGTCTATATTTATCCGGATCCGCAAGAAAAGTCCAGTCAAGGGACGAGCCTTCGCGGCGGAAGTGGATCCCCGCAGTCGAGGTAGTTCTCGACGATTCTACGGATCAAAAGGTCTTTGTGACGGACAGCCCGACGCGATGACCCCCGATGTTCTTGCCAAATGCGTTCATGTAGGCAGTCGTCTGGCCGTCCGGAGCGGCGTCCTTTGTGTCGGCATTCGTCCAGGCGATCCCGAAGATGTAGCCCAAATATTCTTTTGTCAGCCCCAGCTTGTAGTCGGTATAGTCAAAGAAGTTGTTATTGCCCCCGGAGGTTCCCCAGTATCCGACGTTGGCGTTGCCCGGAAAATTGTATTTGCCGACGTGGGCCAATAGGTTGAAACCGCTCTCGCCCAGGGGAATGGTCGCGGAGAGGTCTAGGTAATAGGCGCCCTTGGACTCATTGACCCCGAAAGTATAGGCGCTGATCCCCCTGGAATACTTAAACGACACCCATTTGTACCCGATCAAGCCGTAGATTTCGATCGTGTTTGGGTTGCGGTAGGCCCCGACGTTATCGTAGCGGCCCGGGTAGTAATATTGGATGATCCCCAGATCATAGTTCCAATCGCCGCTGGTAAAACTGTTTTTGAAACCCGCGTAGAAATCCCATTCAATGCCGGCCGCATTGCTTTGATTCGGCGCATAGGGGGCGCCGACGCTGCCGGGCGAGGCGAGCGAAACCGGGGCCGACTTGATGTTGGCGTTCTGGTCCGTGAACCAGGAAATATTGGAGAGCCAGATGCCGGCATAGAATCCGCTCGCATGGGAAAAATCCATTCCTCCCTGGAGCGCGGGATAACCGTTGGTCTGGGCTAGTCCGCGGAAGATGTATTGGCTGGCTAAGGAAATATTGCCGGTAAACGTGTACGGCGATTTGGGTTCATCGGCGGGAGAGGCTTGGGCGAAAACCGTTGCGGAAGCAAGGAAAAGCGCCGAGGCCGCGAAAGCGGTAATAAGTTTTTTCGTGGACATCCCCTTTCAAAGTTAAGAATGACAAAATATTAGAGTATAAAGATCTGCTCTTTCACTCTACGCGACTTACGCTCCGATGGTACGCGGAATAGACGCTTCCCAGTTCAGGATGGCCCGCAGCACTTCGTCCGGCGTTTCCGTCGATCGCAAAGCCTGGAGAAGCGGGCGGCTCTGGGCAGCCCGGCTCGCTGCGCCCAGGAGCTTCACCTGGAGGTCGGGCGTACCGGCGGGCGATAGGATGAGGAAGACGATCTCGATCGGCTTGTCGGTTGCAATGTCCGCCACGCCCCCGCGGGTCAATCCCAGGGCCACGACCGGAGCGGTCAAGTCTTCGACCCGGACATGAGGGAAGGCGACGCCCTCATTGAAGAAGGTGGATCCCTGCTCCTCCCGGACCAGGATGTCGGCGAGGAGCTTCTCCGGATCGGAAACGCCGTCTTCGTGCGTGACCGTTTCCGCGAGCGTCCGGAGGACCTGCTCTTTGGCGATAGGCATTCCCCAGAGGACGATGCGGCGCGGGGACAGCCAGGGGCTGAGCAGGTCCCGCACGACGGGCGCTGAAGGGCCAGCCTCCGCCCCTTCAGCGTCCGCCTTCCCGTATTGTCCCTCGCGGTCATCCAGTTCCGGCCGGGGCCGGGCGATGGCCGGGGGAACATTCGAGGCGGGATCGATGACGATCACAGTTACGCCTTTCGCCGCGGCGATAAGATCCTCCACGACTGCCTTGTTCCGGCCGAATCTTTTCCAGAAGGGCTTGGGGCACGACTTGCCGACGACGATGTGGCCGACGCGGTATTCCCGGGCGAAGCGGAGAATGGTATCTACGATATTTTCGCCCTTGTAGGTGAACACGAGCGCGCCGAGCTGTTTGGCCAGGGTGAGCGTGTCCGAGAGCATCCGCTGGACTTTGGCGTCGATGACGGTGGCCGCCTCCGAAGGCGTCTGGACATAAACCGCATACCAGTTGCGGTTGAACTTTCCGGCGAGTCGCGATCCGTAGCGCAGGAGCTTTTCGCTGTTGGGGCCGTGCGAGCTTAGACAGACCATGACCTGGTCCCCCACGGTCTCGCCCTCTTCGGCCTTGGCTTCCCGCCGGCGGAAATCGATCTGCGCGGCCAGCTCGCGCAAGGTCAACTCCCGGAGCTTTTCGAGGTTGGAGGGGACGAAAAAATTGCTCAAGGCGGTCGCGATGCGATCTTTCGGATAGATCTTGCCGTCCTCCAGGCGCTTGCGGAGATCCTCGGTCGCCAGGTCCACGTCCACGATCTGATCCGCCTCGGCCAGGACGGAGTCCGGGATCCGCTCCCGCACCTTGACTCCAACGGCGTTTTCCACGATGTTATAGAGACTTTCGAGGTGTTGGACGTTTAGGGTGGAGATGACGTGGATCCCCGCGGCCAGCACGTCCAGCACGTCCTCATACCGTTTCGGATTCCGGCTGCCGGGGACGTTGGTATGGGCCAGCTCATCGATCAGGGCGACCTGCGGCTTCCGGGCCAGGACGGCGTCCACGTCCATTTCCTCGACGACGATCCCCCGGTAATCCCGGCGGCGCCGGGGCACCACTTCGAGTCCCCGGGCCAGCTCGGCGATCGCCGTCCGGCCGTGCGTCTCGAGCAGTCCGATCACGACGTCGATGCCGTCACCCTTCAGGCGATGGCCTTCCTGGAGCATCTGGTAGGTCTTCCCCACCCCGGCGCTGTAGCCGAGGTAGACCTTCAGCCGCCCGCGCTGCGATCGCCGGATAAGCTGCAGGAACTCGTTGGCCCTATCGTCCGCCATTTCTTTTTTCATCCAACGCGAGATTGAGCTTCAAAACATTCACCCTCGGCTCGCCGAAAATTCCTGCGTCCCGGTCTTCGGCCAGCGATCCGATGATATCTCGGACGGCAATCTCGGTCATCCCTCGGGCCAAAGCTACGCGCGGAGCCTGGAGAGCGGCGTTTCGGAGCGAGATATGGGGGTCGAGGCCGCTTCCCGAAGCGGTCACGGCGTCGGCGGGCACCGGAGCGCCGGATTCCAGGCCGTTTTCCGCCCGATAGGCGGCCGCGCGTCCGCGCACGCTTTCGATCAAGCCCTTCGCCAGCGGCCCTAGATTGCTGGGGCCAGACGCCAGGGCATCGTATCCCCCACCCGCGGCCGAGGGACGGGGATGGAAATATTTCGCGCCCGCGAATCCTTGGGCAATGAGCTCGGAGCCGACGACCTTCCCGTCGCGAACAAGGAGCGAGCCGTTGGCCTTGGCCGGGAATACGATTTGGGCCGATACCCAGACGACCAACGGATAGAGGCCGCAGAGAAGAAGGCCGAGGGCCGCCGTCGCCCTCAGCGACGTCCGAATCTCCCGCATCCAGGATTTCATGGTCTGTCCGCCTTTCGCCCGCTCATACGAGATGGAGAGCGTTCACGATGATATCCATGATTTTGATGCCCGGAAAAGGGGCGATGAGCCCGCCGAGGCCGTAGATCAGGAGGTTGCGCCGGAGGAGCGCGGCCGCGCCCAAAGGCCGGAAGCGCACCCCGCGGAGGGCCAGGGGGATGAGGGCGACGATGATGAGCGCGTTAAAGATGACGGCGCTCAAAATCGCGCTCTGCGGGGAGCGGAGGCCCATGATGTTGAGCGGGGCGATGACCGGAAAGACGCCGACCAGCAGGGCGGGGATGATGGCGAAATACTTGGCCACGTCGTTGGCGATGCTGAACGTCGTCAGGGCCCCGCGGGTGATGAGCATTTGTTTTCCGATTTCGACGACCTCGATCAGCTTGGTGGGATTGGAGTCCAGGTCGATCATGTTGCCCGCCTCCTTGGCCGCCTGCGTTCCGGTGTTCATGGCCACGCCGACGTCCGCCTGGGCCAGCGCCGGCGCGTCGTTCGTCCCGTCGCCGGTCATGGCCACGAGACGGCCGGCCGCCTGTTCTCGCCGGATCAGGGTGAGCTTGTCCTCGGGCCTGGCCTCGGCTACGAAGTCGTCCACGCCCGCCTCGCGGGCGATGGCGGCCGCCGTCAGGCGGTTGTCGCCGGTGATCATGATCGTTTTGATGCCCATGGCCCGGAATCGCTCAAAACGATCGCGGAGGCCCCCCTTGACGATGTCCTTCAAGTGGATGGCGCCCAGGACATTCTGACCGTCCGCGACGAGGAGCGGGGTCCCGCCCGAAAGGGAGATGTAGCTGACCGCGTCCTGGACTTCCGCGGCGATCGGCTTTCCGGTGAATCCTTGAATGGCATCGGCCGCGCCCTTGCGGATGCGGCGTCCTTCGAAATCCAGGCCGCTCATCCGGGTCTGGGCCGAGAACGGAATGAATACGGCCCCGGGCATATCGGAGATGGTCCGGCCGCGGAGACCGTATTTCTTGGCCAGGACGACGATGCTCCGTCCCTCGGGCGTCTCGTCGGCGAGAGAAGCGAGCTGGGCCGCGTTCGCCAGGTCCTCGACGGAGACCCCGGGGGCGGGCATGAAGGCCGACGCCTGGCGGTCGCCCAAGGTGATCGTCCCGGTTTTGTCGAGAAGAAGGACGTCGACGTCGCCCGCCGCTTCGACGGCCCGGCCGCTCATGGCCAGCACGTTTTTCTGGACCATGCGGTCGATGCCCGCGATCCCGATGGCGTTAAGCAGGCCGCCGATCGTCGTCGGAATGAGACAGACGAGGAGTGCCACGAGAACGGTCACCGTCAAGGACACGCCCGAATAGCTTCCGAAGGGTCGGAGACTGAGGACGACGACCAGGAAGATGATCGTGAGCGCCGCGAGCAGGATCGTCAGGGCGATCTCGTTCGGAGTCCTCTGGCGGCGGGCTCCCTCGACCAGTCCGATCATCCGGTCAAGGAAGCTCTCGCCCGGGTTGGCCGTGACCCGGACCTTGATCCGATCGGACAGCACCCGGGTGCCGCCGGTCACGGCGCTCCGGTCGCCGCCCGCTTCCCGGATGACAGGGGCGGACTCCCCGGTGATGGCCGATTCATCCACCGTGGCCGCCCCTTCGACGATCTCGCCGTCCGCGGGGATGACTTCGCGGGCGACGACGACGACAAGATCGCCTTTTCGCAGCTCGTCCGCGGCGACGATGCGGACCGAACCGTCGGCCTGCAACAGGCTGGCCTGCGTCCGCGTCCGGGCCTTGCGGAGTTCATCGGCCTGGGCCTTGCCCCGGCCCTCGGCCATGGCCTCGGCGAAATTGGCGAAGAGCACGGTGAACCAGAGCCAGAGGGAGATCTGGAAGGTGAAGCCCGGCGCTTCGCCGGCCCAGCGGAAAACCAGGCCCAGGGTACACAGGGCAGCGCCCACTTCGGTCACGAAGATCACCGGATTCTTCAGGAGAAAGACCGGGTTCAGCTTCCGGAAAGAATCGAGCATGGCGGGCCCGATGATCCGGCGATCGAACAGCGAATGGGTTTTAGCGACCATCTTCGTCCCCTAATAGAGAAGCGCCGATCCGGTCATCGTGAAATGCTCGACGATGGGGCCGAGGGCCAGAGCGGGCAGGAACGTCAGCGCTCCGACGATGACGATCGTGCCGATCAGGATGATGATGAACAGCGGTCCGCTCACGGGAAAGCTCGCTTCGCTTGGAGGGAGGAGCTTTTTGCGGCCGAGGCTGCCGGCCAGGGCCAGGACGGGGACGATCATGAGGAACCGGCCGAAAAACATGGCCAGCCCCAGAGTCACGTTGTACCAGGGCGAGTTCCCATTCAATCCGCCGAAGGCGCTGCCGTTGTTTCCCACAGTCGAGGAGAAGGCATAAAGGATCTCACTCAAACCATGGGGGCCTCGGTTCCCCAGGCCGGCCAGTCCGGACCGTCCGGCCGCGCCCCACGCGGCGAAGCCGAGGATGCTGAAGATCAGAACGAGCAGGGCCAGCACCGCGACTTTCACGTCATAGCCCTCGATCTTCTTGCCCAGGTATTCCGGCGTGCGCCCGACCATCAAGCCGGTCAGAAACACCGCCAGGACGATGAAGACGAGCATTCCGTACAATCCCGAGCCTACCCCCCCAAAAACCACTTCACCGAGTTGGATGTTGAACAGAGGGACCAGCCCGCCCAAGGGCGTGAAGGAGTCGTGCGCGGCATTCACCGCTCCGCAGGAAGCATCGGTCGTGACCGTGGCGAAGAGGCTCGAATTGAAGATGCCGAACCGGACTTCCTTGCCTTCCATATTGCCGCCGGCCGAATCCAGGCCGAGGGCCGCGAGGCGCGGATTGCCGACGCTTTCAGCCCGCCAACAGACGAGAACGCCGGCCAGGAACAGGACGGCCATCGCCGTCCAGACCGCCCAGCCGTGCTTACGGTTCTTGACGCTCGTTCCCAGGTAATATGTCAGGCCGGCTGGGATGAGGAAGATGGCCAGCATCTGGAGGAAATTCGAGAACGGCGTCGGGTTTTCATAGGGATGAGCGGCATTGGCGTTGAAGAACCCGCCCCCGTTCGTGCCCAGCATCTTGATCGCGATCTGCGAGGCAGCCGGGCCCTGGGCGATCGTCTGCGTCGCGACCGTCCCGGACGGCTCGACCAGCGCCGCCTCGCGGGCGGGCTGGAAGTTCTGGATGACGCCCTGCGACACCAGGACGAGCGACAGGACAAGGCAGATCGGCAGCAGCAGGTACAGGTTCACCCGGACGAGGTCGGCCCAGAAGGAGCCGATGGTTTTCGCCGAACGCCGGGCGATCCCCCGGACGAGCGCCGCGGCGACGGCGATGCCCACGGCCGCCGAGACGAAATTGTGGAAGGCGAGCCCGACCATCTGCGAAAAATAGGACAGCGTGCTCTCGCCCGCATAGTTCTGCCAATTGGTGTTGGTCGCGAAGCTGACCGCCGTGTTGAAGGCGAGTCCGGGCGGGACCGGGCCAAGCTTCCGGGGGTTCAAGGGCAAGAGGTGTTGAAAGCGGAGAACGACATAGGTGAACAGCACGCCGACCAAGCTGAAGGCGAGGAGCGAAAAGGCGTATTGTTTCCAGCTCTGCTCCGCTTTGGGATCCACGCCGAGGAGACGGTACAGGAGCCGCTCGACGGGCTTGAGCACGGGGTCGAGTGCCGTCCGGCCCTCGGGATCCAGGACCCGGCCGAGGAGCAGGCCGACCGGCTTCGTCAGCAGGCCGAGAACGCCGATGAAGAGGACCAGTTGGATCAATCCGGGGATATCCATGGGCCACCTATCGCTTCAAAATTTCTCCGGTCGGAGGACCGTAAAGATCAGATAGCCGATGAGCAGGAGACCGGCGATGAGGGCGAGGAGCTCGAACATGGGTCACAGCCTTTCGCATACCCGGACATACAGAACGCCGAGCCCGAACAGCAGAAAGATCGCCAGGACCAGGATAAAATCCGTCATTGGGAAACCTCCTTTGAATCGATCCGATCCGTCCGGCGAAGGGTGAACGCGAACGTCGTCCCTTTCCCCTCCCGGCTTTCGACGGAGATCGTTCCCCCCTGGTCCTCGACGATCTCCTTGGCGGTGGATAGGCCGAGACCCGCCCCGCCGGCGGAATCGCGGCCGGGGACGCGGAACAACGGTTCAAAGACGCGGCCCAACGACTCGGCCGGAATGCCTTCCCCCGTATCGGAAACCACGAACCGGACGGCATTTTCCTCTTCTTTGGCGGCGAGGAAGATGCGTCCGCCGGCCGGAGTATGGCGGAGGGCATTCGACAGGAGGTTGGCAAAGACCCGGCTGGTCCGGGTCCGGTCCGTCCAAACATCGGGCAGGTTGCCGTGAAGGTCGATGCCCAAGGCGATGCCCTTTTCCTGGATCGTCGACCGGAACGGTTCCAGGGCATCCATGACCAGCGACTGCGGGGAGAACGATTGGTATTCGAAACTGGCTTTGCCCGTTCCCGTCCGGCTGATATCGAGAAGGTTGCTTAGAATCTCGTCGAGCCGATCGCTGTCTTCGCGCGCCGCCATGAGAACCTCGGCCTGTTTCTCGGTCAAACCGCCAATCTTTTCCTCGAGGAGGACGTGGATCGCCATCCGGATGGACGTCATGGGCGTCTTGAGCTGGTGGGAAACCGCGCGGATGACGCTCGTCTTCAGCTCGTCCTGCAGACGCAGTTGGGTGACGTCGTGGAGGACGAAAATCGCGCCGGTCGGCTGTCGCTCAGCGCCCAGGATGGGAACCGCCTCGGGCCGATAAAAGCGCTCCTCTCCGCCCACGAAACGCTGGATCATCGGCGCCAGGGACTTGGCCGGAGCGGGCCGGCCTTCGGCCAGCGCTTCCTTGAAGTAATCGGCCAGCCCGTGCGGCAAATCGAAGATCGGCGAGCCGGGTCTCAGACCGAAAACGGTTTTCGCGGATTCGGTGGATACCTCCACGCGGCCATCGAGATCGACCACGGCCACGGCGTCCGGGAGCCGGTCGAAGGCCTCCTGCGTGGCGCGCTGGATGCGGAGGAGCCGGGCTTGGTCGGTTCGGCGCAATTCGCGGAGGCTGGCGGCCATCGCATTGAATGATTCGGCCAAGAGTCCGATCTCATCTCGGGAATCGGAGGCTACGACGAGGTCGAGATTCCCGCGCCGGATTTCGTCCGCGGAGAGGGTGAGGCGCTTCACGGGCCGGAGGATCCAGCGGCCGGTGAGATGCATGAAGGCTAAAGCAACGAGGGTGCAAAGGGCGAGCAGGAGATACATGCCGCTCCGGGCTTGGGCGGCGCTCAATCGTGCCCGGTCGTTCGCCTCGATCATGTTCCTCTGGTTCATCTGGAGGATCTCGTCGGCCGCCGCCTTGATTTGGCCGAACAACGGGAAAAGGGAGGAAAAATAGGCGTCGTGGCGCAGCGCCAGAGGCCGGTCCGGGGCCAGCGCCTGCGGCAGCGCGGCCCGATAAGTGGCATAAAGGCTCCGCAGCTTTTCGGCCGCTTCCCCTTCGCCGGGCACGGTGATGTTGTTCAGCTCGGTTTGCAGGGCCTCTTCGAACGCCTTCTGGTTCTTGAGAATGAGATCTTCCCCCTGGGCCCGGTCTCCAAGCAGGGTGAAGAGCAGGCCGCTGTCGATCCGCTCGAGGCCTTCCTTCATCTGCTGGCAGGCGATGACGCTCCGGTAGTTTTCCCTCAGGATGACGTCGATCGATTCTCCCAGGCCGGTCAGCGTCAGAATACTCTGGACGCCGATGACCAGGATGATGATCAATAGGCCGGCGAAACCGAGCAGGACTTTTTGACGGATTCCGAACATTTGCGTTCTCCTCGCATTCCATTTCAAATGCAAGTCCTATGCCAACCTCTGGAGCCAGCAACGTGCTCATTTTAAAACAGATATACAAATATCGGGATGCTGCCCCTTGCATTATGCAAGGGCTGGGAGAGAAATGCTTTGAATTCGGCAAGGCGCGATATTCTCTTGATGGCCTGGAAAATCGGCCGGAGAAAGGTCAGATCTGGTATTTTTTGCGGCGGCGCCAGAGCGTGGCCTGATCGATGCCGAGGATGTCCGCGGCTTCTTGAAGGGACTTGGCGGAGGCGAGCACCCGACGGATGTGCTGTTCCTCGACTTTTTCCAGGGAGACCTTGTCGCCGATCTTCGGGGCGGACTCCGCGGGCTGCAGACCGGAGGGAAGGAATTCGACCCCGATGCGCTCGGCCCTGCACAGGATCACGGCCCGCTCCACGATGTTGCGAAGTTCGCGCACGTTGCCCGGCCAAGTGTAGCCCCGGAGCAAGCGCAAAGCCGCCTCGGTGAAGCCCGCGAAGGCCCGGTGATTGGCCCGGGCATGGAACGACAACAGTCGAAGGGCCAGGGCCTCCACGTCGTCCGGCCTGTCCCGGAGGGGCGGAATGTCGATCGGAATGACGGCCAGGCGATAATAAAGATCTTCCCGGAAGCGCCCCTCCTTCACGGCCCGGTCGAGGTCAAGATTCGTCGCGGCGATGAGGCGCACATCGGCGCGGCGCGGGACCGGATCGCCTACGCGCTCATAGTCCTTGTCCTGGACGAACCGCAGGAGCTTCGGTTGGAGGGCCAACGGAAGGTCCCCGATTTCATCGAGAAACAGCGTCCCGCCCTCGCAGGCGGCGATCCGGCCGGGGAAGTCGCGCACCGCTCCCGTAAACGCCCCTTTCGCGTGTCCGAAAAGCTCGCTTTCAAGAAGCTCAGAGGGGAACGAAGGGCACGATACGACACCAAGCGGACGATCGGCCCTTCGGCTCCAGGCATGGATCGCCCGGGCAAGGACGGACTTTCCCGTCCCGCTTTCGCCCCGGAGGAGGATGGTCGCCTCCGACGGAGCGGCCTGCCGGGCGAGGTCGACCGCCTGCTGCATGGCCGGGTGAGAGCTCGCGAAATCGATCTCGGGATGGGTGCGGCCCAGGTCCTCTTGGAGGGCGGCCACCCGCTGTTCGAGCGTCCTCATTTCGAACGCTTTTTGGACGGCGAGCCCGATCTGAGCCGGCGTGAACGGTTTGGGGATGTAGTCGGTCGCCCCCCGGCGGATGGCCTCGACGGCCGTATCGATGGAAGCATAGGCCGTGATGACGATGATCTTCAGCCAGGGCGTCGCGGCCAGAAGGGCGGGAATGAGGTCGAGCCCATCCTGGGTGCCGAGGCGGAGGTCGACAAAGGCCAGGTCGAACGACCGGCGCGAGGCCTCGGCCAGGGCATCCTGGAAATTCGAAACGCCGATGACCCGATGGCCTTCCGATTCGAGATAGACCGATAGGGTTTTGCGGATATTCGCCTCGTCATCGACGACGAGGATGTTCAGCGGTCCGATCATCGATGCTCCTCGCTCGCCCTCTCAGGGATAAAGCGAGATCCGCCGCGTCCGGTAGACGAGATCGAATCCCCCGTTCGCGGTCCCCAAAGAGAGCAGGTTCTTGAAGCGGGCGGTGGCCTCGAAGACCACCTGCTTGCCCGGATAAGTGACTTCGATGACCTTGGCGTAGGAGCCGGTCGGAAGCTGAACGATGCCGGGGTTCATCTGCCGGTTGTGCGTCAGCGGCAGGTCGTCGACGTCGCTGATGATCGTCGAATACAGTTCGATCCCGCGTTCCTTGCCGTACTGCCAGATCTGGCGGACCGTCAAGGCCTTCTCGTCGATGAGGTATTCGACGCCCCGGGAGAAGAAGTCGCTGACATCGGAGAACCACCGCCGGAACCCGTTGTCGAAGACGAACAGGTGGCCGTTTGGGAGGAGCATGGGATTGTGCTGACCCCAGGTCCAATCGAAATCGGGGTCCGCCGCGAATCCGCTCTGGATGATGGGATCGTACCAAATGCCGTTCGCATCGACGGCCGTGAGGAGAAACGGCGTCGGATCGGGGCCCGAACCGTCGAAGCCGGTATTGCCCCAGCCGTCTTGGGCGGCCAGGATCCATTTCAGCTTGTTGCCTCGCGTGACTTTGACCACGCCCTGGTGGCGGCCGGAGATGATAAAGCAATCGTCGGGGGCGCTATACCAGATGCCGTTCATGTGGAACCAGTCGCCGGTGCTGTTGATGACTTCGTTCCGGCTGACGTCAAGGAGGGCCCGCATGTCCCACTCGCCCATGACGGCCGCCGTCGTCCGGTTGACCTGGATCATGTCGTCCTCGATGCTGTTGATCAGGCCGGTGCTGTTGATGATCTGGTTGCCGGCCTTGTTCACGGCGGCGATGAGGCTCCCGTCGGGCATCTCCCGGATGTCGTGGTGGAAGGTATAACCCGGGACGGTGAGCTTGTTCTGCTGTTTGCCCAGGATATCATACTCGTAGATGGAGTTCCCGGCGCCGACGACGAAATTGCCGTTCTTCAGCCGCTCAAAGGGAAACGCCTGACCGGGGGTGGCCGATAGGTCCAAGTACCAGCGGATTTGGCCGGAGGGATCGAAGATGAAGGGGTTGACGATGAGCCCCGTTCCGGTGGTGTAGGCAAAGTCCATGAGGTTCCAGCCCGGTTCCATGAGGGCCGGGATGGACGTGTTGACCTCCATGACAGGAAACGTGGCCGGTAGAGGCGCGGTCGTGATCGGAAGCGTCTGGATCTCGGGCGTCCCGTGGTGCCGATAAAGGGTCAGGACGACGGTGTTAATTCGCCCCGGATAAAGTCCCACAATGGGAATGCTATGGGCGGTGCTGTCGTCTTTGAAATCCCGGCTCACGGGGATTTCACCCCAGACGTCGAGCATGACGTTGCATGGAAACTTGGTCGTGAATTCGGCGATGGCCGCCAGCGGGGAGACGTGATACGGATTGAGAGTAATGGTGATGTCCGTGGCGAGGTACGCGGAGCCCGCTTTCGTCCCCTGCCCCCGGACGACACCGGTCTGGGAGAACGCGGGCGCGAGGGCGGCCATGAACAGAAAAAACCATACGGTTCGTTGCAGCTTCTTCATTTAATAATCCCTTGCCGTAAGTTTAGCATCATCGATGGGTTTAGACAAATTTACGGTTCAGGGCTTTGAAACCGGCCGTTCTCCCGCCGCTACTTGATGAGGATCTCGTCGAAGGCCATCTGCGCGTTTTGGCCCGCGTTCGCCTGCCACGCGGGAAGCGTCCCGATATTCTTGGCCTTGACGCGCACGAACCGGCCCGGCGTTTTCTTCAGGTCATAGGTCAGGCTCTTCAGGGAAAAGGGGCGGGCTTGGGTCGGGGCGTCGAGCGTCTCCGAAACCACCGTCCGGAAATCCTTGTTGTCGAGCGACACCGATAACTCGACGGCCACGGGCAGGAAAACCCGCGAAGCGTGGTTTTCCATGGTCCCGAGGACCAGGCCCTCGAGCGCCCGCACCTGGCCCAAATCCAGCACCACGTCCAGGTCGACCGCGGCGAAGGTCTGCCAGCCGCGGTCGTTCGCCGACGTCGCCCGAACGAGATCGATCAGGGCCCGGTTGCCGGCCGCGCCCGCGCCTCCCCTTGCGCCGGGAAGCGGGACCAGATATTGGATAGATTTGACCGGGAGGGACCGGCTGAAGACGGCCGTCGCCACGGCGCTCGAAAGGCGCGTCTTGTCGAAGGCCGCCGCGTTGATAACGGCGGATTGGGTGAGGCTGATCGGGCCGGCATACGGAGGCGACGCTTCGGTCGGAAGGCTGCCGTCGAGCGTATACCGGATCTCGGCGGTCTCGTCGGAGACCATCATGGTCACGGCCAGCGGCTTGGTATAAGCAATATAGGCTTTCTCCGGAGAGATCAAGGGCTTCGGACAGGCCGCGAACCGGGCGAAATCGTTCCGGTCGCGGACGAGTGTGTCGAACAGCGGCTGGGCCGGCAGGGCGGCATCGTTCTCGTTCACGGCGGCGGTCAGGGCGAAGATCTTGATCCGCTCATTGGAGGGAAGGACGATCTCCTTCGCTCCGGCGGGCAGATCGATCCGGTATTTGTAGATATAGGCGTATTGATAGGGATCGTTGGCCCCGGTCCTCAGATGACGGTGGGTGGCGAAATAGACGATGTCGTCCTTCCGGACATAGGCCGGGGCGAGGCCGACGTAATTGATGCCGCGGTCGAAATTGGTCGATGCGCCGTCGCCGTCCCAGAGGCGCTTGTCCCACTGCCCGTAGAATCCGGTCCAGGCTTCAACGGGGATCTCCACCGACGCGCTTCCGATTTTGAATGCGCCGCGCGAGCCGGAGGCGACGGCCGCCGGGTCCGCGCCGCGCTGACCGCCCGCCTCCTGCGAGGCGGCGAGCAGATACAGCCAGTTGAAATTCCCGGCGGGGAGCTGGATCGTCTGGCCGGCGCACGCGACCGCGTTCAGCGCGCCGTCGGACTTCGGGCCGAGCTTGAAGACGATGGGCCCGCTCTTGACCGTTTCGGGGAAGAGCTCGGCCGGATACGACCTGCCGGTCCCGTCGAAATCGCCGTCGGCCTTGTGCGCGTCGCCGCTGACGACATCGACATTGTAAGGCAGGTCCACCGGCGTGGAGACGGCCGCCCCAAGCGGCGATGGGGCTGGCTGGAGCTTCAGGGCGAACGTCCGCAGCCGATAGGGCGTGATGTCAAACACGATCCGGCCGTCTTTCACCGCGGCGGGGCCGAGGTCCCGCTCCTGGCCGTTGACTTCCCGGGCCGCGACGACGGGCGCGGCGAAGGCCAATTCCACGGCCTTGGCCGCCTTGCCTTTGGTTTCAACCACGCGAACGATGATCTCGTCGCCCACCTCCGCTTTCTTCAACGCGGAGACGACCACGTCCCGGCTGCTGACGGCGAGAAACGAGATCGCTTTTCCGTAGGACCCACCATGGGGCGCGGCCTGGAACGCGACCAGCGGCTGGTTGAGGCGGTCGGCCTGCAGGTTCGCGTCGGCGGCGCGCCAGTCGCCCGCATGGCCGTAGAGGGCGTAGAGGATCTCGTGGCGTCCGAAGTCCTGATAAGCCTGTTCCCGATAGGACGTCCTCACCCCGGGCGTATACAGAAGCGTCAGACGGACGGTGTTGTCCGCCGGCTTGTCCGACCCGTACTTGCAGTCTTCGAGGACCGCGACGCCGTAGCGGCCGTCCTTGTCCGTCAGATCGAACCATTGATGGGACGGGACCTCGAACTTGACCGGTTCGTTGTTGCCCCGCTCGATCGTCCCGACACCCCAGTTGTAGGTGGCTTTGGGATTGGCGACCGTCAGGGGGAAGGCCGCCTTGAGCGAGGATTCCCGGGTCGCCCAATCGATCGTCGAGGCGAACTCGACCCGGTCGCGGCCGCCGGCGGCCGCGAGGCGCACGATCTGGACGAATTTCGAGTGGCGCGACTCCCGCTCGACGGCCAGGGCGACGCGGGCCGGGCCGCTCTCGACGATCCGGATCTTGGCCGGACCTTCGACGACGCCCGAGGCCGGCTTCACCCGGTCCTCCCAGTCCATGTTCCAGGCCGGCCACTGGGCCGGCCGTTCATAATGGAATTCGAGCCGGGCCGGCGCCGCCAGCAGCTCCCGTCCGGCGCTCTTGTCGGTGATGCCGACCACATCGCCCGCGGCGTCGAGCCTGACCAGGTATTTCCCGTTCTCGAGGGTCGAGGCTGTCACCTTCAATCCCGTGGACAGGGCGCAAGGTGCATCGGCAGGCCGGACGTCGAACACGGCATAGCCGAGCGAGGGCACCTTAGCCAGGAAGACGACGCCGATTTTATTCCCCGCGATGCCCGAGATCTGGGACGGGACTTCCTTGCCCTCGCGGTCGAAGACGCGGACCGCCGGAGGAACGGCCTTTTCGAAGACGACGGTCGCTTCGACAACGTCCTCACGCTCGACGGCCAGCGGATTGGCTACGACAAGGGGGACGCCCTTCGCCCGCGTGTCCAGCGCCCGGACGGCGGCGCCCGCGGCGTCCGCGTAGACGGAATTGAACTGGTTCGCCGCGACCAGCTCGTCGTTCCAGGAAAATTCATAGGCCCGGGGAATGCTCGTCCCCGGAATGATGTCGTGGAACTGGCCGCCCAGGACGAGCCGCCAGGCCTCATTCATCCGGTCCCGGGGGACGGCCGTCCCTCCGAGCCATTCGCCTATGACGGCGGCCGATTCGGCCCGACCCGCCGCGAGCTCGTTCTTCCGGTTCCAGCGCTTCATGGCGGCCTGCGAGGTGATCGACCCGGCCGAATGGTTCGTGAGCAGCAGCTCGCCCTTGTAGGTCGGGAGCTTCGCCTTCTGGGCGGGCGTCAGGTCCTTGAACAGCTGATCGGCCTTGGCCGAAAGGACCTTGAAATCCCGGTTGCTCTTCAGGCTGGTCTCGACCCACCGGACCGATTCGTCCGTCGGCGAGCCTCCGACGTCGCCCGTTCCGTAGTACATGTAGTCTGCGAAGACGCCGGCCTTCGCCCCGAGCTCGTCGATCCGCTTTTTCCAGGGGGCGCTGGCGCTCAAGTCCTCGCCCACCCGGCTGCCGTAGCTGCCCGGGTTCAGGGCGGCCGTGACCGACGCGCCGTCCGGCCCGATCCACGTCCCGACGTTGAACGGGATCCCGACGGCCGAGCCCCAGGAGAGCTTCTGCGTGGAGAATCCCTGGAGCCCGCAGTGGGCCAGGATCGAGGGCAGCGAGGCCGGAAAGCCGAAGCAGTCGGGGATCATGAATTCCTGGCTCGTCACGCCGAGCTCCTTGCGGAAATAGTTGCTTCCGAGCAGGATCTGGCGGATGACGGACTCGTGCGAGGGGGCCAGGACGTCGTTCTCCTCCATGGACGCGCCGGAGGGGAACCACCGGCCCGCGGCCACGTATTTCTTGACCTTTTCGAACTCCTGCGGGTAGTACTCCTTCATCATCCGGTAGCGGTTGGCCCCGCTGAAGTTGAAGACGTAGTCCGGATACTTCTCGAAGAGCTTGAAGTTGAAGGCCATCGTGTTCCAGATGTACTCGTTGATGGTCGTCTGGTAATCCCAGCGCCACTGGGTGTCGAGATGGGCGTAGCCGACGGTATAGAGGACCTTGTCCTTGGACAGGTCGGCCTGCGGTGAAGACAACGCGGCCGCGGACAGGATGAGGGCGAGGAGGCTCAGACGGAGGAAGGATTTCATGATGTCACCTCCGTTCGAATATAGCCTCCGCCGCACGGCGGTGTCAATACGGAGGAACGACGTCCGGCCCTATTTGCCCTATTTGTTGCCCAAGCGGCCGCCGAGGAACGTCTTGAGTTCCGCGGCGACGATTCCGTACCCCTCACCGTTCAGGTGGAGCCCGTCGATCCAGATCTCGCCGGCCTTCTCCGCGTTCAGCCGGTCGAACAGGTCGAGATACGGGATTCGGAGCCTCTCGAGCTCTTGCCGGATCCGCCCGGTCAGGGCGGCGTAGAGATACGCCCTCCCATGGCTGCGGTAGGGAAAAACGACAACGGCCAGCGGGATGCCCTCCCCATCGAGGAAGCGCTTGATCTTGGCCAGATGGGCGAAGGAATCCTCCTCCCCGATCATAAAGACGTCGCGGGGCACATAATCGGGATGGCCCTTTCCCCGCAGCCCGAACAGCCCCAGGTTCAGGAGCCGGAAGAGATGGGACCGGCGCATCAGGCCGGTCGTGAAGGCCGTCTTGTCGGTCATGTAGGGGATGATGCGATCGTGGTATGGGATCAGGATGAGCTTTCCCGTTTCCGGGACGGTTTTGATGCCCACCGTCCGTTCGCAATCGTTGGGTCCGATCTGGAGCAGGACGAGGTCGGGTTTGCGGATCGCGATCCGATCCCGGATGAGGGCGAATTCCTGGATGAGGTTGTAGCCGACGACCCCCATCCCCATCACCTCGACCGCCCGCCCTTCGCTTCTCCACAGGGCTTCAAGCTGCTTGTGATACGTTGCCCGGAGCGGGACGAGCCAGCCGTAGGTCAGGGAATCGCCGACGCAGACGATCCGCTTCTTCCCGGCTTTCAGGCGGGGATAGATCTTGTCCCGGAAGCCCGAAGGATTCACGGCGAACTCGAGGCCGAACGCAGTCGCCTGGGAATTCGGCCGCATCTCGTATACCAGGGTTTTGTCGGCCGACAGCCGGTAGGTCCGCGAGGCGAAGAGCGGCGCGTCGGCGCTCGGCCGGAAACGGAGCGGCATTGCGAACCGGAGCACGATTTCCAGGAAGGCGAGCGTGGCCAGGACCGCGACGAGGACGAGAGCGGTCCGGAGGAGGGCTTTTTTCATGCGCTGCCGACGTTCCCCTTTATATGTCGCCGCCCGGGGCCTGTCAACCCGGGAGGGAAGTGCTGGCTGTTTCAGGGAATTAAGCTAAAGGGGGTAACAAGGAGGGTTCCTGCCCAGCCAGCGCAGCAGGTATGGTATATATATATCCTATTATTTTTATAAAGTCAATAGATTTAATAAATTTATTTTTCGCTCGGGCGAAAATCCTCCGGGGTGCGGCCCTCGGCCGCCGCGAGCGGGGCGAGGAACTCGACGTTTTCCGCCGGCGTCCGCAAGCTCGACGTTCCCCCGCGCCGGTAATTCCTATTTAGTTTATTGACAAAATAGGTTCGTTGGAATAATCATAGGCTCATTCAAATAAGGTAGGAAGCAGAATGGAAGAAGGGAAAAGACCGACTGTTTGGGAATCCGCCCAAGCCAAAGGCGTCTCGCGCCGCGATTTCATCCGCGCCTGCACTTGGATGACCGCCTCGCTGGGGTTGACCTCTAGCTCCGTGGCCCAGGTCGTGAAAGCCCTGGACAGCAAGCCGCGTCTTCCGGTCGTCTGGTTCCATTTCCAGGAGTGCACGTGCTGCAGCGAGTCGTTCCTCCGCTCCTCGCATCCGCTCGTCACCGAGATCGTGCTCGACAAGATCTCGCTCGATTATACCGAGACGCTCCAGGCCGCGGCCGGAAAGCAAGCCGAGGAGGCGCTGCACCAGACCATGGCCAAGTACAAAGGCCAGTACCTGATGCTCGTCGAAGGCGCGGTCCCGCTGGCCGATGACGGCGTCTATTGCTGCATCGGCGGCCGAAGCGCGCTCGACATCGTCCAGGAAGCCGGGCAGAACGCCATGGCGCTCATCGCCTGGGGGAGCTGCGCCTCGAACGGCTGCATCCAGGCGGCTAACCCTAACCCCACCCAGGCCACACCCGTCCACAAGATCATCTCCGGCAAGCCGGTGGTGAACGTCCCCGGATGCCCCCCGATCGCCGAGGTCATGACCGGCACGGTCGTCCACCTGCTGACCTTTGACCGCATCCCGCAACTCGACGGCCTGGGCCGCCCGAAGGCGTTCTATTCCCGGCGCGTCCACGACACCTGCTACCGCCGCCCGAACTACGACGCCGGGCTGTTCGTCAACTCGTTCGACGACGAAAACGCGCGGCGGGGCTATTGCCTTTACAAAATGGGCTGCCGCGGCCCCGTCACCTACAACGCCTGCGGCGTCATGCGCTGGAACAACGGGGTGAGCTATCCGATCCAGTCGGGCCACGGCTGCATCGGCTGCAGCGAGGCCAAGTTCTGGGACAACGGCCCATTCTATCAGCACCTGGCCTCGTTCCCGGGCTTCGGCATCGAGACGACGGCCGACACGGTCGGGGCCATCGCGGCGGTGGCCACGGCCGCGGGCATCGCCGCCCACGCCGTCACGACCAACATCCGCAAGCGCCGGGTCATCCAGGAGGAAATCGCCTCGAGCGAAGACGCCGGCGCTCCCCCCGCCGCCGGGCAAGGAGGGAAGTGATGGCCGCGAAACGCATCGTCGTCGATCCCGTGACCCGGATCGAGGGCCACCTCCGGCTCGAGATCGAGGTCCAGAACGGCAAGGTCACCGACGCCTACAGCTCCGGAACCATGGTCCGCGGCTTCGAGATCATCCTGAAGGGCCGCGATCCCCGCGATGCCTGGGCCTTCTGCGAGCGCGTCTGCGGCGTCTGCACCACGGTCCACGCCCTCGCCTCGGTCCGGACGGTCGAGGACGCCCTGGACATCGCCGTCCCGCCGAACGCCGAGCTCATCCGGAACCTGATGTTCTGCGCCCAGTACATGCAGGACCACGTCGTCCACTTCTACCACCTGCACGCGCTCGACTGGGTGGACGTGCTCTCGGCCCGCAAGCCCGACCCGGTCAAGACCTCTGACATCGCGAAGACGATCTCCCGCTGGCCGAAGAGCTCCCCGAATTATTTCGCCGACGTCCAGAAGCGCCTGACCACGTTCGCCCAGGGCGGCCAGTTGGGCATCTTCGCCAATGCCTACTGGGGCCATTCCGCGTTCAAGCTGCCCCCCGAGGTCAACCTCCTCGGCACCGCTCATTACCTCGAAGCCCTCGAGTGGCAAAAGGAGATGGTCAAGGTCCACACCATCTTCGGCGGCAAGAACCCCCATCCCAACTACCTTGTCGGCGGGGTGCCTTGCGCGATCAACATCGACGACGCCAACGCTCTGAACGGCGAGCGGCTGTCCTACGTCAAGCAGCTCTTCGACGAAGGGAAGACCTTCATCGAGCAGGTCTATATCCCCGATCTCCTGGCCGTCGCCTCGTTCTACAAGGACTGGGGCGCGATCGGCGGCGGGCTGACCAACTATTTGGCCTATGGCGACCTGCCGACGGCGGGCTTCGGGAACCCCGACAAGTTCAAGTTCCCCCGGGGCGTCATCCTGGACCGGGATCTGAGCAAGGTCCATGAGGTGGACGGCAAGAACCCCCAGCAGATCCAGGAATTCGTCAACCATTCCTGGTACGAGTACCGCGGCGGCGAGGCCAACGGCCGGCACCCCTGGGACGGGGAGACGAAGTTCAACTACACGGGTCCCAAACCGCCCTACGACCAGCTCAACGTCGAAGGGAAGTACAGCTGGCTCAAGACGCCGCGCTGGAACGGGAAGCCGATGGAAGTCGGGCCGCTCGCCCGCCTGCTCGTCGCCTATGCCGCCGGCCGCGAGGACGTCAAGGAGGTCGTGGACGGAACGCTGAAGAAGCTGAACGTCCCCATCACCGCCCTCTTCTCGACTCTCGGCCGGACCGCCGCCCGCGGGCTCGAAACCCTCCTCATCGCCCAGTGGGCCCAGGAATTCTACGCGAGCCTTCTGGCCAACATCAAGAACGGCGACTCCCGCACCCACAACGGCGAGAAATGGGAGCCGTCAACCTGGCCGACCGAGGCCCGAGGCGTCGGGCTGAGCGAAGCCCCGCGCGGGGCCCTCGCCCACTGGATCGTCATCAAGGACAAGAAGATCGACAACTACCAGCTCGTCGTGCCCTCGACCTGGAACGCCTCGCCGCGCGACGCCGCCGGACAGCGGTCGGCCTACGAGGCGGCCCTCATCGGCACCCCCGTGGCCGACCCCGAGAAGCCCCTGGAGGTCCTGCGGACGATCCACTCCTTCGACCCCTGCCTCGCCTGCGCGGTCCATCTGTACGACGAGAAGGGACGGAGCGTGTCCCGGTTCACCACGTACTAGGAGGCGGCCGTGAAAAAAGCCGTATTGGGTCGCGTTTACGTCTGGGAGGTCCCGGTCCGCTTCTACCACTGGCTGAACTTTCTGGCCGTCTTCGTCCTCTCCGTGACCGGTTACCTGATCGGCCGGCCGCTGGCCCTGCAGCTGTCCGCGGAGGCCTCTTACTCCTACTGGTTCGGCTCGATCCGTTTCCTCCATTTCGCCGCCTCCTACGTCTTCTTCTTCAACTTCCTGTTCCGGCTCTACTGGGGATTCGCCGGCAACTCCTACGCCAGCTGGAAGAATTTCATCCTCCACCGCACGTCGCAGATCAAGGAGATCGGTTCGGTCCTGAAGGTCGACATCTTCCAGGCTCAGGTCAAGCCCATGGACACGATCGGCCATAACGCCCTGGCCGGGTTCACCTACTTCCTGACCTTCCTGGCCTTCGCCTTCCAGTCTTTGACCGGATTCGGTATGTACTCGGCCATGAGCGACGCCTGGCTCCCCCGCCTGTTCGCCTGGGTCGTCCCGCTGATGGGCGGGGACTTCGCCGTCCGGCAGTGGCACCACATGTTCATGTGGTTCTTCATCCTGTTCGCCATGGTCCACATCTACCTCGTCTTCTACCACGACTATGTGGAAGGCCGCGGGATCCTTTCGTCCATGGCGGGCGGCTGGAAATTCATCGAAAAGGAATTCCCTAAAGCTGAGTAAGAACGAGGTGAAACCCCTCGTCCTGGGGATCGGAAACATCCTCCTCGGCGACGAGGGCATCGGGGCGTGGGCCGCTCGGAAGCTCGAACAGAGCGACCTCCGGGCCAGAGCCTCGATCGTCGACGGCGGGACGGGCGGATTCCAATTGCTCTCGTATTTCTCGGAGTATGCCCGGATCATCATGATCGACGCCGCCGCCGACGGCCGTCCGCCGGGGACGGTCTCGGTGCTCCGCCCCCGGTTCGCAAGCGATTTTCCGAAGTCCCTCAGCGCCCACGACATCGGCCTGAAAGACCTCGTCGAAGCGGCGTCTCTCCTGGGAGGGCTCCCGGAAATCGCCCTCATTACCGTTTCGGTCGAGAAAATCCAGCCCATGACCCTCGATCTCTCCCCAGCCGTCGAGGCCGCCCTGCCGGAAATCGAGCGGATCGTCCGGGCGCTCCTCGAAGCGCCGCCGGGCCCCCCGGCGAAATGATCCTCCGGCCCGGATTGACCGCATTCCGGCCGTCATGTTTCGATATATCTTAGAAAACACGTTGACAAAAAGTCTTTTTATTTGATATTTTCCCTATTCCTCCGCAGGAAGGCGGAAGGAAACGTTCCGGGACTCGATATCATGTACATCATCATAGGCCTGATGTTCGGTTTCGTTGCGGCGATTCCCTTGGGGCCGGTCAACGCTTTCGTCATCTCCCAAACTATCAAACGCGATTTCTTGCATGGCTTCATAGCCGGCCTGACGGCCGCCGTCCTGGACACGATCTACTGCCTGGTTGCCCTCCTCGGGGTTTCCACACTGACCGTCCATCTGAACAAGTACTTGGGCCTGCCGATCATGAAGGTCGTGGCGGCCGTGGTCCTGATGATCCTGGGCATCCGCCTTTTCATCCAATCCAAGTCGTTTAATGCCTCCCTCCCCGAGAAGAAAACCGGTGCGTTCTCAGCCCGGGCCATACTGGGAGTCGTTTTACTCTACGTCTCAAACCCCGCCCTCTACGCATTCTGGATCGTCGTAGCCGGCACGGTGACGAGCCACTCTTGGGTTTCGGCCTCCGGGACGAGCCCCGTTCTATTCTCCCTGGCCGTCGGCATCGGCGGGTTGGCCTGGTATTTCATCCTGACGTACTACGTGGCCAAATACCATCACTTGTTCAAGGCCAAGACCTTCCGCATCATCTTTATTGTCCTCGCGGTCAGCCTTTTCGCCCTGGCGATTTACACCCTCTTTTCGATTTTCATCAAAATCAAGTTGTGAAGCGCCTCCACCTCGTCTGCAACGCCCACGTCGACCCGGTCTGGCTGTGGGAATGGCCGGAGGGCGCCGGCGAGGCGCTGTCCACGTTCCGGACCGCGGCGGATTTCTGCGAGCGCTTCGAAGATTTCGTCTTCTGCCACAACGAGGCGATCCTCTACCAATGGGTCGAGGAATACGAGCCCGCGCTCTTCCGCCGGATCCGGAAGCTCGTCCGTCAGGGCCGCTGGAACATTCTGGGCGGCTGGTATCTCCAGCCGGACTGCAACATGCCGAGCGGCGAGTCCTTTGTCCGCCAGGTAATGTTCGGCAAGCGCTACTTCCGGGAGAAGTTCGGCGTCGACGTCCGGACGGCCGCGAACCTTGATCCCTTCGGCCACGCGCGCGGCCTGGTCCAAATCCTGGCCAAGAGCGGCTACCACTCGTATCTCTTCTGCCGCCCGGACAAGAGTTTTCTCGAGCTGCCCGCCGAGGAGTTCGCCTGGGTCGGGTTCGACGGCTCGGAGATCACGGCCCTGAGGGCCGAAGCCCACTACAACTCCAAGGAAGGGGGCGCCCGGGCCAAGGTCGAGGACTGGCTGAAAGCCCATCACGGCAGGGAACGGAGCCTTCTGCTCTGGGGCATCGGCGACCACGGCGGCGGGGCGTCCCGCCGCGACCTGGAAGACCTGGCTGCGCTCAAGGCCGAACGGCGGGACGTCGAAATCCGCCATTCGACTGCGGAGGCCTACTTCGAGGAGCTGGCCGCGAGCGGCCGACGGCTGCCGCGCGTCGCCCGCGACCTCAATCCCTGGGCCGTGGGCTGCTACACGACGATGGCCAGGGTCAAACGGAAGCACCGCGAACTCGAAAATCAGCTTTTCTCCGCGGAGAAGATGGCTGCGGCCGCCGCATTCCAGGGACTCATGGAATACCCGGCCGACGAGCTCCGGGACGCCGCGCGCGATCTCCTCTTCGCCGAGTTCCACGACATCCTGCC
>JADGNV010000114.1 GCA_017883285.1 Candidatus Aminicenantota bacterium
AGCGTCTTCCGCGGCCCGAACTTGTCGCCCAGCCAGCCCGTCGGCACCTCGAAGAGCGCGTAGGCCAGCCCGAACGACCCGAAGATCCAGCCCATCTGGGCCTTGTCGAGGTGGAGACTGTCCTGGATGGCGCCCCGGGCCTGGCCGATGCAGACCCGGTCGATGTACTGGATGACCGCCAGCGCCACGCCGAAGTAGATAACGCCGTAGCGGGTGCGGCTCGGCGCGACGGGGGAATCCATCAGATCTTGAACATCATCTTGATGGTCGACCCCGGATCCTTCGCCATCTTGAGGAAGCCCGCCTGGCCGTCCGACAGCGGCCGCGTCTCGGTCCAGGGACGCAAGTCCAGCTTGCGCGCCTCGATGATCTCGAGCGAGGTCTGGAAGTCGCGCGGCGTATAGCAGAACGTCGTGAACACGGACTTCTCGTCGCGGATCATCTCGATCCAAGGCAGGCTGGACTCCATCTCCGCCATGCCGATGAAGAGGATGCGGCCTCCGCGCCGGCAGAGATCGACCGCCTGGCGCCGCGTCTTCGCGATGCCCGCCGTCTCGATCACGAACTCGGTCCCGCCGCCGCTCCATTCGCGCACGGCTTTGACCGGGTCGCCCGCCGCGCTCGACACGATATGGTCCGCCTTCAGCTGGCGGGCCACCTCGAGGCGGCCTTCGTTCTTGTCGACGACGCAGACCTTCGCGATGCCGCGCAGCTTGGCCATCGACAGCGCGAGGATGCCGATCGCGCCGGCGCCCATGATGGTCAGAGAGTCGGGCACCTCGGACATCGTCGTCCGGAAGAAGTGGACGACGTTGGCGAGGGGTTCGGTCATGATCGCCTCGGCCTCGGACAGGGTCTCCGAGACCGGATACAGGCAGGCGGCGGGGACGGAGATGAACTCGGCGTAGGTGCCGTGGCAGCGGTCCAGGCCGAGCACCTTCCAGTTCGAGCAGAGGTTCTGCTTCCCGTTCATGCAGGCCGGGCACAGACCGCAGGTCTGGAGCGGATTGATGACGACGCGCTGCCCAGCCTTCCAGCCGGTGACGGAGGCGTGGACCTTGTCGACGGTGGCGACGGCTTCGTGTCCCAGGATGAGCCCGGGCTTGCGGCGCTCGCTGTGGCCGAGGAAGCCGTGGATGTCCGAGCCGCAAATGCCTGAGGCGTGAACTTTGAGGAGAACTTCGCCCGGCGCCATGGTGGGCGACGCGACGTCCATCATCTGGACGGTCTCGGGGCCGGTGTAGACGAGCGCTTTCATCATAGAGGGGCCATTTGAAGATACGCTTGCCGATCCTGCAAAGGAAATGCCGGAAACTATTATCGACGGGCAAGACGAAGCAGCAAGAGGTCCTCGACGTTTCTTCGGGAATCGACGAGAACGAGCACCTCCACCGCCTTGGGGCCGACCTTATACACGACCCGCCAGACGGAGATCACCAGTTCCCGGTATTCACGCACCCCTTGACGCTCCAGCTCGGGGACCCGGCGACCCTTCTCCGGCGCGTAATCCAGGGATTCGGCGCGTTCTCGGATTCGGGACAGGATCTCGAGCGCGGTCGATGGACGATCCTGGGCTATGAACTCAATAATCGCCGTCACATCCTCCGCGGCCGAGGAGGACCAGCGGACCTTACGCCTTCTTGGGGCCATGCTTCCGAGCGGCCTTCAGTCGATTTTCCAGGCGATCGAAGAGGGCATCCTGTTCCACCCAACGTCCGGCTCGAAAGTCCTCCTCCCCCTGCGCCACCAGCTTGAGGAGGCCAACGGCATTCCGGAGTTCCTCATAGCTGTCGACGTCCATCATCACGGCCCGGGGCTTTCCCTCCTGCGTAATAATCATGGGACGTTTTTGCTGATTGAGCTCCGCGAGCAAGTGTGCCGAGCGAGTCTTCAATTCCGTCACCGTGTGAATATCCTTCGCGAGTCCCATCGGCCGTCCTCCAATCCTTTAATGGTCCTTTATTAGTCCTTTCAAATCAAGGCCAAAAAGCACCCACGGGTTCTTGGGCTCGCGCCAGAAGGCAACCATGCCCTCAAAGACTCCCACCTCGGCCGAAATCATCCCCTCCCCGCCGGCGTAGGATTCTTGATGGACGCGGGATCATGAGACTCTCCTGGGCATTTCTTCTCGGGGCCGCTCTGGCCCTTCCGGGATTTTCTCCCCAGGAGAAGGCGCCGGCTCCCGCTCCCCTCGACGCCGATGCCAAGGCCTTCGTCGAGGCCTGGTGCCTCAAGTGCCACGGGCCCGAGAAGCAGAAAGCCAAGCTCGACGTCTCCCTCGCCCTAACGGCCGGCCCCGGCAGGGAACCGCGCCTCTGGCGGAAGATCGACGAGCGGCTCCGCGACGGCGCCATGCCCCCGGACGACAGCCCGCAACCCCCGGCCCCGAAAAAGACCGCCTTCCTCGCCTGGCTGAAGAAGGTCCGCAACGCGGCCGAGGCCTCCCCCCTTCGAGACCCCGGCCGGACTCTCGCGCGGCGCCTCACCCGCGAGGAGTACAACAACACGGTCCGCGACCTGCTGGGGGTCACGATCCGTCCCGCCGACAAATTCCCCGCCGACGGCGGCGGCGGCAAGGGCTTCGACAACAACGCGGAAACGCTGTTCGTGCCGCCGCTCCTCCTTGAGAACTACTACTCCGCGGCGGGCGAACTCGTCCTAGCCGCCGACGCGAAGCACCTCTGCATGGTGAAGGCGGACGTGGAAAAGACGCCCAAGCTGTCCGCCCGCCGCATCATCGCCGACTTCGGCGCGAAGGCCTTCCGCCGTCCGCCCGACGCTCCGCTCGTCGACCGCTGGACGGCTCTTTACGAGACGCTGGAAAAGAAAGGCGTGAAGTTCGAGGAAGCCGTAAAAACCGTCCTCCGCGGCATGCTGACCTCGCCGTATTTCCTCTTCCGCGTGGAGGCGGACCAGGCGCTCACCGAACCCTGGCCGGTCGACGACTACGAGATCGCGAGCCGCCTCTCCTATTTCCTCTGGTCCTCCATGCCCGACGACGCGCTCTTCGCCCTGGCCGCCGAGCAGAAGCTGAAAACCCCCGACGCCCTTCGCAGCGAGACCCTCCGCATGATCCAAGACCCCAAGAGCCGGGCCTTCGCCCGGAATTTCACCGGCCAGTGGCTCCATCTCTCCCGGCTTGAGACGACCGTCCGCCCCGACCCCAAGAAGTTCCCCGAGTACACGCCCTCGCTGCGCGATGCGATGATCGACGAAGCCACCGAATATTTCTGGGCCTTGCTCCGCGAGAACGGCAGCCTCCTCGATCTGATCAGCTCGGACTATACGTTCGTGAATGAAGAGCTGGCCCGCCACTACGGGATCGCGGGCGTCTCGGGAGCCGCGATGAAGAAAGTGAAACTGAGCGACCCCAATCGCGGCGGAGTTCTGGGCTTCGCCGGAGTCCTGACCCTGACCAGCCATCCCGCCCGCACGAGCCCCGTCGTCCGAGGGAAGTGGGTTCTGGAGACCCTCCTCGACGACCCGCCGCCCCCTCCTCCGCCCAACATCCCTCCGCTCCCCTCCGACGACGCTCCGGTCCAGGGGCTCACGCTCCGGGATCAGCTGGAAAAGCACCGGGCGAATCCCGTCTGCGCCGCCTGTCACCGCTCGATCGATCCCGTCGGCTTCGCGCTCGAGAATTTCGACCCCATCGGCCGCTGGAGGACGGAGATCCAGGGGAAGCCCGTGGTCTCCGACGGCATCCTCCCGACCGGCGAGAAGTTCTCCACGCCGAGCGAGCTCAAAGCGATCCTGATGAAAAAAAAGGAGGCGATCATCCGTAGTATTACCGAGGACATGCTGTCCTATGCCCTGGGTCGCGGGATCCAGGCCTCCGACGCCGCCGGCATCGACGCGATCATGGCGGCGACCGAGAAGGACGGCTACAAAGC
>JADGNV010000115.1 GCA_017883285.1 Candidatus Aminicenantota bacterium
GGCCCGCCGAAGTCCTTCATCATGTCGTCGTAGCGGCCGCCGCCCAGGACGGCGTTCTGCTGGCCGCCGCTTTGGCTGACGACTTCGAAGGTCGTCTTCGTGTAATAGTCGAGGCCGCGGACCATGTTCGGATCTACCTTGTAGCTCAGGCCGGTGAGGTCGAGCGCGGCCCGCACGCCGGCGAAGTGGACGCGGCAGTCCTCGCAGAGGAACTCCGAGATCTTGGGAAAGTCCCGGGCCGCCTCCCGGCAGGTTTCGACCTTGCAGTCGAAGATGCGGAGGGGGTTCGTCGCGGTCTTGCGCCGGCAGTCGGGACAGAGCCGGACCCGGTCCCGCTCTGCCCGCTCCCGGAGCGCCTGCGAATAGGCCGGCCGGCAGGCGCCGCAGCCGACCGAATTGACGAGGGTCGCGGTCTCGGTGACGCCCAACGTCTTGAGGAGGGCATCGGCCATCTCGATGATCTCGGCGTCGATCGCCGGGTCCTTCTCGTTGAAGACCTCGATGTCCATCTGGTGGAACTGGCGGTAGCGGCCCTTCTGGGGCTTGTCGTAGCGGAACATGGGGCCGATGTAGTAGTAGCGCATCGGGACCCCCAGAAGGTCAAGCCGGTGCTCGACGATGGCCCGGGCCACGGAGGGCGTGTATTCGGGGCGGAGGGTGATCGAGCGGCCGCCCTTGTCAACGAAGGTATACATCTCCTTCGTAACGATGTCGGTCGTCTCGCCCGTGCCCTTTTCGAAGAGCTCGGTGGGCTCGATGATCGGAGCGCGGAGCTCGCGGTAGCCGTAGCGCTCGAAGAGGCGCTGGGCCGCGGCTTCGACGGTTTGCCAGACCTCGACCTCGCCGGGAAGGATGTCGTGCGTGCCCTTGACCGCGGTCAGCTCTTTTTTGGCGGGAGTGTCGGTGCTCACGATTCGGTGAAGATCCCCATTTTCCGGAATTTCCGGTAGCGCGCCTCGAGGAGATCGGCCTTCGGCACGGGCTTCAGGGCGGCGAGCGTGCGGGAGAGGTGTTCGTCTACGGCCCGGATCGCCCGCTCGGGGTCGATGTGCGCCCCGCCCGGCGGCTCGGGGATGATCTCATCGATGATCCCGAAGCCGAACAGGTCGCGGGCCCGGATCTTCATGTTATCGGCGGCCAGCTTGACCGCGTTCTGGTCCTTCCAGAGGATGGCCGCGCAGCCTTCGGGGCTGATGACGGAGTAGAACGAGTTTTCGAGCATCGCCACCGAATCGCCGATGCCGATGCCCAGGGCGCCGCCGCTGCCGCCTTCGCCGATGACGACGATCACGATCGGCACGCGGAGAGTGGAGAAAACCTTGAGATTGTGGGCGATGGCCTCCCCCTGGCCGCGCTCCTCGGCCCCGATGCCGGGGTAGGCGCCCGGGGTGTCGATGAAGCTAATGACCGGGAATCCGAATTTCTCGGCCATTTTCACAACCCGGAGGACCTTGCGGTAGCCTTCGGGGTTCATCTGGCCGAAATTGCGGTCGATCCGTTCGCGGGTCGTCCGGCCCTTCTGGTGGCCGATGACCGCCACGGTCTCGCCTTTGTAGAACGCGAGGCCGGCAACGACCGCCGGATCGTCGGCGAAACGGCGGTCGCCGTGGATCTCCATGAAGTCCTGCATCAGAAGGTTGATATAGTCCAGGGTGTACGGCCGCTTGGGGTGCCGGGCGATCTGGACGATCTGGGACGGGGTCAGGTCGGGATAGATCTTGGCCCACTCCCGCTCGATCTCCTGCCGAAGCGCCGCGATCTTGTCCCGGGCCCCGGGGTCGGCGTTCAAGCCGAGAACGTCGATCTGCTCCTTGAGCAGGACGATGGGGCGCTCCAGCTGATAAAAGTCTTCGATGATGCTCATGGGTTTTCCCGGCTACGGTTACCGATACATATCCGCGGTTATTCTAAGGGGAGAGCGGTTGGCTGTCAACCGTATGAAGCCGCGCGCGTCGCGGGCGCAATAACGATATGTCGTTGCGAGGAGCCTTGCGACGCGGCAACCCCCTCATGGCGCATGGGGTTGCTTCGTCGCACCGCAAGCGCGGAGCTCCTCGCAACGACACCCTATGCCCGGGATGACGTTCAAGGGTTATCGTTACGCGTTCTCTGCCGGACGACCTCGAAGAGAAAAACCGAGGCGGCGGAGGCCACGTTCAGGGAGTTGACCCTGCCGCGCATGGGGATGGAGAGCACTTTGTCGCACGTTTTACGGACGAGAGGGCGCAGGCCTTTGCCTTCCGAGCCGAGGATGAGGCCGACGGGCTGAGTGTAGTCGAACTCCCAATAGCCGCCCTCGCCGCCGCTCTCCGCCCCGACCAGCCAGATTCCGCGCTCCTTTAGGCGCTCCATCGTCTGGACGAGGTTCGGCACCCGGGCGACCTTGAGGTGCTCGAGCGCGCCCGCGGAAACCTCATAGACGGCTTCGGTCAGGCCGGCGCTCCGCCGCTCGGGCAGGACGACGCCGTCGACCCCGGCGCATTCCGCGCTGCGAAGAATGGCCCCCAGGTTCTGGGGGTCCTCGATCTCGTCGAGGAGGAGGAGGAAGGGATTTGGCGGGGGACCTGATGCCTTGACGGTTTCGGAAGACGAGGGCGCTCCCCCGGGATTGAGAATCTCGTCGAGGGAGGCGAACTCCTTGGGCGCGATCAAGGCGACAACGCCCTGGTGGTAAGCCGAGAGCTTGTCCAGAGCCACCTTGGGGACGAAGAGATACGGGATGTGGGCGGCCTTGGCCAGGGCGACGATCTCGCCCGCAGGCCGCCGTCCGCCCTCCTTCTGCAACAAAATCTTGTTGACCCGGCGGGGCGACGTCCGCAGGATTTCGAGGATGGGATTGATTCGGTTGATCTTGTCCATGGCGCGAATCGATGATATCACCCGAATTATGGAGACACAATACCTGTTTACTCTATATCGTCGCTAAAATGGGGACACCCACCGTCCGAGATTAGCGTTAATCGCGATTCTGGGGGCTGGGTGTCCCCATTTTGGCGACGCGCGGGCGAATTCGACTATTCGGGCAGCCAGGCCATCAAAGCTCTGAAAGACGAGGGCCTTGAAGTCGTCCTCATCAACCCCAACATCGCCACCATCCAGACGTCCGGCCACCTCGCCCACAAGGTCTATTTCCTGCCGGTGACACCCGATTTCGTCGAGAAGGTGATCGCCCGCGAGAAGCCCGACGGCATTCTGAGGCGGACGGCGGTCGATTTCCCGATCCCGCTCCTCACCAATCTCCAGGTGGCCGAGCTCTTTGTCCAGGCCCTGGCCCACAAGTCAATGGCCGACCTCCAGATCAAGCACTGGGCGGAATACCAATAAAAAAAGGGCAGGGCCCGAATTCCGGGGAATCCGGACCCTGCCCCGAATGGACAGGACAAAAATGACGAGCGCGCGGGCGCTTACCGCTTCTGGAGGGCGTCCAGGCTCAGCGTCGCCGTCTTGGTGAAGCCGGCGGGGACGGCGTAGGTGCCGGCCGGGGCGGACTTCTTCGTGATTTCGACGACTTCGGTCGTGTTGTGCATCTTGGCGCCCATGATGTCGCCGGTCAAGTCGCTCGCGATCTGATAGCCCTTCATCTTGGCGAATTCCTTGGCGGAGGCGTCATCGAGCCGCATCTGGCCCTTGAGCATATTCGCCAGGAACTTGGCATTGAAGGCGGCGAAATCGAACGGGACGTCCGTGGACACCCAAGACCGCATCTTCATGGCCATGCCCATGATGGTCATGTTCACGTCGTAGCCCGTGCAGTTCCACGATCCGATCTTCTTGGTCTCGGTCGTGGGCGTCACGGTGGCCGTCATCTTGAGCATGCCGGCCATGGCCGCGGCCTCCGGAGGCAGGATCTTGGCAAAATCGAGCGGCAGGGGCGTCTCGACGTAGGTCTTGGACTTGGGCGTGATCATGTAGGCGATGTTATTCTTCAGGTCGATGATCATCGTCTGGTCGGCCGTAATGGTCACGAACATGTCGTCGCCGATCCACGCCTCGCTGACGTCGTCCCGGGCCGGGGTGTTCTGGCCCATCATGGACATGGCGTCGGTGTGGGTCTTGGTCTTGATGTAGACGTCGGCGCTCAGGGAGAGCGCGGCGACGGCCACGATCACCATCATGACGAGGAATTTTTTCATAAAAAATCTCCTTT
Source organism: Candidatus Aminicenantota bacterium (assembly GCA_017883285.1). Taxonomy (GTDB): domain Bacteria; phylum Acidobacteriota; class Aminicenantia; order Aminicenantales; family UBA4085; genus FEN-413. The sequence goes on from JADGNV010000115.1 coordinate 4,148, forward strand.
TACCCGTAAACCGGCATTCATCTTACTATATTATAGCGAAAAAGAGGACGAAAATCGATTTATTTCAGAAGGAAGGTCACGCCGACCGCAGCCCCGAACCCGGTGAAGCCGCCAAGGAACGGGGTGGTGATCCGAAGGCTGCCGGCCATCTTCGGAGAAAAGTAGTACCGGGCGCCAACGATAGGTTGCAGGATCAGGCCGGACGAGCCGGTTCCGCCCGTGATAAAGCCGGACGCATAGCTCACGCTGTAGATCCCGTAGCCGAGCCCCGCGCCGGCGTAGAGGTCGAGCTTGTCGGCCCTCAGCTTGATGAAGTGATAGTTCGCTTCCGCGAAAACTGTGATCCAGCTCACGGAACCCCACGTATCGCTCCAGAACTGGGCCATGACCGTGCCGCCGACGCCGATATTGTCCGTGATGGCGTATTCGGCGTTAACGCCGAAGGGAATGCTGCCGCCCCAGGACGCGAACCCGATCTGGGGAGTCAGGTAGAAATGCCCCATGGAGAATTCCTTAGTCGTGGCCGATGCTAGGCCGGAAAGCGCCAGCACAACCACCAATAGAGCGCCGATTTTCTTGATCATTTTAAAGTCTCCTAATTCTATCGGATTAATAGAAAATCTATTTTAGACTGCCCGGCGGTGCTTGTCAAGCTAAAAAGAAACCCGGATATCCATCCCCTTCGTCCCGGTGGGGCCGGTGACGATCAACCCGCCGGCCTCCCTCATCCTTTTCAACGCCCTTCGATTGTGGTAATTAAGCGGTGATGGCCAAGCGGAAAACCCTTCTCTTCCTGCTGAAGGCGGCGTTCAGCCTGGCCGCCCTCACGCTTTTCTTTTTCGTCTCGAAGGTCTCGTTCGGGGACATCGGCCGCACACTCGCGGGCGTCGCCTGGGCCTGGCTGGCCGTCGCCTTCTCCCTCCATGCCCTCGGGCTTCTGTTCAGCGCGGTCCGCTGGCGGATCCTGGTCCGCGCCCAGGGCGACGACGTTCCGCTCCTTTTTCTGGTCAAGTCCTACCTCGTCGGGACGTTCTTCAACAACTTCCTGCCGACGCGCTTCGGCGGGGACGTCGTCCGCATCTGGGACGGCTCGAAATACTCCCGATCCCTGGTCCGGTCCTCGGCCGTGGTCCTGGTCGAACGGGCGACGGGGATCATCGTCCTCTTCCTGTTCGCCCTCGTCGCCTCCCTCTTCCGCCTCGACATGGCCCGCGAAGTCCCGGTGATCTGGGCGGCGCTCGCCTGCGGGATCGCCGGCCTGGCCGCCGCGGTCCTGTTCTTTCTCCCGGCCGCCGGGCGGGCGCTCGAGCGCCTCCCCGAAACAGGCCTGCCCGGACGCTTCAAGCACAAGGTCATCGCCTTCCGGGCCGCGATCCTCCATTACCGGGAAGCGCGGGGGGCCTTCGCCCGGGCCACGGTCCTGGCCGTCCTCCTCCAGCTGAACGTCATCCTTTACTATTACCTCATCGGGAAGTCCCTTCACCTGCCGATCGGCCTCCTCGACTATTTCATCTTCATCCCCATCGTCCACCTCGTCCAGATCATCCCGATCTCGATCAACGGGGCGGGGCTGCGCGAAGGGGCCTACATCCAGATCTTCCGGTTCTACGGCATCCCGGCCCAGGCCGCCTGGGGCTTCTCCATCATCGAAGTCGCCTTCGGACTTTTGGTCGGGCTCGTCGGCGGCGTCATCTATCTCGCCCGCAAATGAGGCCGCTCAAGCTCGCCCTGGCCGCCGTCCTCACCCTCGCTCTCCTCCCCGTCCGGCCGCTCGCCCCCCAGACCGCGTCCGGCTCCAAGGAATACGAGCAGCGCCTGGCCCGGATCCGGGACGAGATCAAGGCCCTCCGGGGCAAGCTGGCCGGGGAGGAGAAGAAAGAGAAGACGATGCTCTCGACCCTCGACCGGATCGGGTTTACGAAAAGCCTCCTCCGCAACGAGCTCGCCCTCCTGACGATGCAGCTCGGGAAGAACCAGGCCGACCTCGCCGGCATCAAGAAGGACATCCCCGGGATCCAGGCGAACCTGGACCGGGACCGGGACGCCCTGAAGCGGATCCTCGTCACGCTCTACAAGTACGGGCGGTTCGACATCCTCCGGGTCATTCTCGAGTCCTCGAGTCTCGCCACCCTGATCGGCGAGACCAAGCACTTGGGGCTCCTCGCGGCCACGCAGGAGCGGATGATCGCCGACTACGCCAAAAACCTGGCCGATCTCGGCCGGGCGGCCGAGGCGCTCAAGACCAAGGAGGCGGAGATCCAGGACCTGATCGGGAAAGCCACGGCCAAGAAGACCGAGCTCGACGCCCAGGAGCGGCGGAACCGGGCCCTCGTCGTGGAGATCAAGTCCAGCCGGAAGGCCTACGAGCAGACGATCGGCGAGCTGAACGTCCGGGCTCAGGAGCTGCAGAAGATCCTCCAGAAGCTCGAAAACCAGCCGCCCGGGTTGATGTTCCCGCTCTTCCCCTTCCTCGACCGGAAGGGGAAGCTTCCCTGGCCGACGGCGGGGACCGTCCTCCAGAAATTCGGCATCCAGCGCCACCCCCAGTACAACACCGTGACCATGAACAACGGCCTCGAGATCTCTCCGCCGAAGGACAACCTCCAGGTGCGGGCCGTGCACGGGGGAAAGGTGGTCTTCGCCGACTACATCCAGGGCTACGGCAATTCGATCATCATCAGCCACGGCGGCTCGTACCACACCATCTACGGCCACTGCGCCGAGCTCCTCGTCGCCCTCAACGACTTCGTTGCGGACGGCCAGCCGATCGCCGTGGCCGGGGACACGGGATCGCTCGTCGGCGTCTCGGTCTATTTCCAGATCAGCTACCAGGCCAAGCCCCTCGATCCCTTGCAATGGCTGTCGCGAAGGTGATACAATCCGTCGCCGTCGAAAAGGTCGGACATGTTGAAAACGAATAAAATAGGCGTCTTGCGGGCGGTTGCGGCCGTCCTCGTGATCCGGGGTTTCGGATTCGGAGCGAACGTCCTTCAGGGCGCGCCTCAAAAGCCCTCCGCCCGCGAAAGCTTCAAGGTCATGGAGCGGGTCATCTCCTACATCAAGGCCGATTACCTCGAGGAGCCCGACCCGAAGAAAGTCATGGACGGCGCCTTCCAGGGCCTGATCAACTCGCTTGACGTCCTCTCCGGCTACCTCGACAAGCCGACCGCCGCCAAATTCGGCGCCCTGAACAGGCTCCAGCTCAAAGACATCGGGGCCGTCCTTTACAAGCGGCCGAACGCGTTTCCGCTCGTCGTCGGCCTGCTCGAGAACTCGCCCGCGGCAAAAGCCGGGCTCAAGATCGGCGACTACCTGAGCGCCGTGGACAACCAATCGACGCTCGTCTGGAGCCTGACCGAAACCGTGATCCGGCTCAAGGACGCCGGCGCCGGCAAGGTCAAGCTCCGCGTGATCCGGGACAACACGACCAAGGAGATGGACGTCGAACGGGCCGCGATCTACGGCAAGCCCCTGGCCCTCGCCGCCCAAAAGGGCACCGCGGGCGTGGTGCGGATCCCGCATCTCTATCCGACGCTCGCCGCGGAATTCAAAAAGACCGTCCTCCCCGCCGTCCCGGGGAGCGCGGCCCCGCTCGTCCTGGACCTCCGCGACTGCCACGAAGGGGATGTCGCCGAAGCCGCGGCCTTCCTGAACATCTTCCTGAAGGCCGAGAACATCGGCTACTTCGAGAAGAAGAGCGGGGCGAAAGAGGCCCTCGGCTGCCCCGGCAGCCCCATTCTCGAAAGCCAGCCGCTCGTCGTCTGGGTGGGCCCGGCGACCATGGGGCCGGCCGAGATCGCGGCCGCGGTCCTCAAGGACCAGAAGCGGGCGAAAGTGATCGGCACGGCGACCGCAGGGCTCGCGTCCCGGCAGGAAATCTTCCCCCTGGAGCAGGGCGATTCGCTCGTCCTGACGACCGGGGTGTTCTGCTTACCGTCGGGCGAAAAGCTCTGGACCAAGGGCGTGACCCCCGACGTTAAGCTCGACCTCGCCAAGACCGAAACGAAAGACTACCTCGAAAAGACGCTCGCTGCCGCCGCCGGCCGCTGATCGATGAGGCGGACGCTCTCCCTCCCCCTGACGTTCCTCGTCGTCCTGATCATCGGGCTGGCCGTATTCCTTCTGATCGAGGTCCCGTCCTCACGGCGGCCTGGGCTGCCGTCCTCGTCCTCTGGGAAGAGGGCGACGGCGACGGCCCCGGTGCCCCCTCTCGACAAGGGGTTCTCTTCGAAGGCTCCGGGACACAGAACCGTCCCCGTTTCCAAGCCGCCGAAAAGCAAAGCCGCGGCCTCTCCCAAAGCCGCCATCATCATGGACGATATGGGCAACAGCCTCGAATCCATCCGGGCGCTTTGCGCGCTCGGCCGGCCGATCACCGCGGCCGTCCTGCCGTTCGCCGCCGAGACCCGCCCGACCGTCGACGCGGCGGCGGCCTGCGGCCTGGAAGTCATGCTCCACCTGCCGCTCGAATCGCTGGAGAAGCCGCGCCGGACGCCCGAAGGGACGATCTCGGCCGGCATGACCCGCGAGGAAGTCCGACGCGGGGTCCAGGCCTGTCTCGACCAGGTCCCCGGCTGCGTCGGGGTCAACAACCACGCGGGGTCCAAGGTCACGGAGGACGGGGAAACGATGCCGATGATCCTGGAGGTCATTCGGGAAAAAGGGCTGTACTTCATCGACAGCCGGACGACGAGCGCCTCCGTCGCCTACGAGACCGCGCGCCGCCTGGGCATCCGGGCGGCCGAGCGGAACGTCTTTCTCGACGGGACGCTGGACGAGCTGGCGATCAAGGCGCGGATCGAGGAGCTCTTCCAGATAGCCCGGGACCGGGGATGGGCGGTCGGCATCTGCCATCCGAAGCCCGAGACCCTGGCCGCGCTCCGGAAATACATCGCCTTCGCCGAGAGCTACGGCGTGACGCTCGTCTTCGCTTCGGACATCGTGGAGCAGCCCTAAAAGGGCTACGGCATCTCCACCCGGAACATCACCGTGTTCTCCGCGATTTCGGCGATGTTCTGGCTCTTGAGGCCCCGGGGCACGAGCCAGCACACGGCCGACTTCCCCCGGAAAGTGCGCATGGCGCTCTCGACCGCCTTCTTCAGCGGGAACGGCTCGCGGCTGACGACGTTGACCAAGATCATCAGCCAGTTCATCGAATAGTGGCTGATGTTCGAGCCCTGCTCGAGGAGCTGGATTACGGACGGGCCGGCCGTCTTCTTCTTGGCGTGGCCGAAATCTGGCGCATCGGGGACGCCCACCGGGACGAGGCCGCTCGCCTTGGGGAATTCGACGTTCGCCCACCGGGCGACGGTGTCGCAGTTCGAGATCCGCGGATAGTCGCAGTCGTAGATGTCCATGATCAGCTCGCAGGCCGCGGACACGCCCCGCTCCTGGGGCAGCCGGAAGCCGGGGGCGAAGGCGGCCGCACTCTCGACGAGCTTCGGCCGGTAGATCTGGGAGATGACGTCGATCCTGTGGGCCTCGGACGTCTTCAGCTGGGTCTTGTAGATCCTGCTCGCCCGCCGGATGTCCTTCAGCCCGGCGAACGATCCGCGGGGGATGTGCCAGCAGACGGTCGATCCGGCGCCGAAGAAATCGAGGGAGAAGTCCACGGCCTCGTCGACGGGGAGGGAGGCGCAGGTGAAGACGTTGGCGCAGGCCGTGGCGCCGAAGCGGCGATAGCTGATGGCGCTCGTCTCGATGTACTGGACGAGCGTGTCGCCCTCGTCCAGGGCCGGGCTGGAGACGACCGGGGAGCCGTAGGCGACCATCCGGATCGCCTTGCACGTCTCGCGGCTCCACTTCGCGACCTGCTTGCCCTTCGGCCGCTTCCGGCCGGGCAGGTCGATGTCCATGATAATCTCCTCGCCGTACTTGTCGACCTCGAGGCGCCGCTGGAACTCGGGATAGGGGACGGCCGAAATCTCGGGCGAATACCAGTGGGTCTTGATCCCGGCCTTCTTGTAGTTCTTCCGGGCGTTCGACACCGCGTCCTTGAAGACGCGCTTACCCTTGGAGCCCGCGGTCAGGCTGAAGGGCCCGCCCATGTAGCTCACGTTGGCGAACTGGACGACGCGGACGTCGTCGAACGTCCGCTCCATCTGGCGCCAGCTGCCCGGCGCCTCGAACGGCTGGAGGATGAGCGCCCCGGTCTGGTGGATGGTGATGCCGTCCTCCTTGAGGGCGTCCTTGGCGCTCTCATAGAAGCTGGTGTTGAACAGGCTCTTGGCCGGGCCGACGGGGTCGGTGGAGTCGATTATGACCGCGTCGCACTGGCCCTTCAGCCGGCGGATGACCTCGGCCCCGTCACCGACGATGAGCTCGAAGCGCGGGTCGTCGAAGATGCCGGCCGAGATGGACGGCATGTGCTCCCGGCAGAGGTCCACGACCATCCGGTCGATCTCGACCATCGTCACCTTCTTGATGGTGGGGTGGCGGAGGACCTCCCGGGCCACGCCGCCGTCGCCGCCGCCGATGACGAGCACGTGCTCGGCCGGCCTCGGGAGGGCGAAGAGCGGCCAGTGGGCGATCCACTCGTGGTAGATGCCCTCGTCCTCCTCGGTCAGCTGGACGATGCCGTCGAGGATGAGCACCCGGCCCAGCCGGTCGGACTCCAGGATCATGAGCTTCTGGAAACCGGTGTCCGTTTCGGGGACGATGACCTTGGACACCTCGAAGCCGTAGGTCATGTCGGTATAGAGTTCTTCGAAGAACCAGAGCTTGTTGCCTTTCTTGACCAAACCCATGGCGCGACTCTCCTCTCTCGAAATGGTCTCCGTCTTTAATAGAATGATTCCGCCGAAATGTCAAATTACAGATAGGGGTCAGGTCTTAACATTTGACAAATTTGGCCCGGCCTGACCCCCCGGTGCCAGGTCTATCAAAAAATGTCAAAAGTTAAGACCTGACCCCTATGGCACGACGATGAAGAGGTCGATCAGGACGAATACCGCGACGTCGAACAGGGCGAGGCCCGCCCAGAAAGCGGCTCGCAGGGGCTCCCGCGCCCGGATTTTTTCATACGCGCCCTGGAGGAAAGCGTCCAAGGCATAAATTTCGAGGGCAAAGGGGATAAAACCGCCGAAGCCGAAGACCGGCATCTGGAAAATCCGCCCGAAGCCGAAGTAGGGGATGTGGTATTCCCAGTGCGAGCCGGCTCCCCAGTTCAGGAATTCCCAAATCAGGCCGGCGGCCAAGCCGGCGAGCATCCAGGCCGCGACCGGACGCCGGCGGCCGCTCTCGAGGTCCCGGAGAAAAGACGGCCGGCCCCGGCGGTAATTGACCGGGTCGAGGAGGAAGACGAAGCCCAGCCAGACAAGCGGAAAGAAGAGGCGGGGCGCAAGGAGCGGCAGGGCGAGCATCAGCCCTCCGGCGGCGGTCAGGCCCCGGAGCAGCGCGGGCGTGATTTTGAGAGCGCGGGAGGCGATCTTCTCCCGCCCGAAGGACAGGAAAAGCGCCGCGAGCTCCTTGAGGGCGGGGATCACCGTGGCGAAGGCGACGACATACCCGAGCCAGCGCACGGGAAGGTCCGGAGGCAGGCCATGGTAGGACCAGTTGCCCAGGCGGATGTTAAAGGCTTCAAAGACGAGCCAAGCCGGGACCGAAAGAAACGCCGTCCGGACAAAGAGGGGGAAGTCTGCGGTCATAGGCGACGTCCCCGTCCGGCGGAGGTTCACGGCGTCCAGGATGAGGAGGATGGACCACCAGGCGAAACAGTAAAACCAGGTTTTCATGAACGGCACGCCGCGGGCGAGGAGCGCCGCCGAAACGGCGAGGCCGGCCAGGCTGAGGCCGAAAAACGCGGGGGCGAACGTCCGTTTCATGGGGATTTCATTCTAGCACAGTTGCCAAAAGCGCGGTCATCCGCTATATTGAATTCGGTCAAGGAGATATCCATGAAACACCGCCGCCTCCCCTTCGCCCGGGCCGTCGCCGCCGCGGTCCTCATCCCCCTGATACTGGTCGTCGCGGGCTGCAAGACGCCCTCGGACGACGAGGTCAAGAAATCCGTCGAGATCGTCGGGCTGGAGTCGAAATGGGTGGCCAAGGAATACAAGACCTGGCCGCACCCCAAGCTGACCTTGGTCCCGACCATCACCTTCCGGGTCAAGAACCTCACTTCCGCCCCCCTGACGTTCGTCAACTTCAACGCCCTCTTCAAGGAGATGAACGCCGTGGAGAACAACGGCGACAACTTCCTGTCGGCCATCCGCGATAAGGGGATCCTGCCGGGGGAGTTGAGCGATCCGATCTTCATGAAGAGCAACTTCGGCGTCGAAGGCACGTCGCTCGCCTCCTTCAAGGACAACCCCAGCTGGAAGACCTGGGTGGTGAAGCTGTTCGTCCAGTGGAAGGGATCGCACCACGTGCCGGTCGTGAATTGGACGGTGGTCTCCCGGACGATCGATTTCAAGGAGGACGCGCCCGTCAAGCCGAAAGACGAGAAGAAATAAGGGCGGTCAGTTCCCGATGGGGTTGGGCTTCAGGATTTTGATGTAGCTTTTCTTCTTGAGGGTGTCCAGGAACTGGGCGAGCTTCGCGCCCTGCTTCTCGCCGAACGTGCGGTCCTCGATCTGCTTCCGGGCTTCCTCGAAGGTCAGCTGCTTGCTGTCCTTCTTGTCCTCGAGCTTCAGCAGGTAGAGGCCGTTCTTGGCCTGGACCCAGGGCGACAGGTCGCCTTTCTTCAGTTTTTCCACGGCCGCGAGGAGCGTCTTGTCCATCTCGGTCTTCTTGAGCGTCCCCAGGTCGCCCTTGGAGGCCTTCACCGGCGCGTCCGAGGAGGCGCCGGAGATCTCGGCGAAGTCCCCGCCGGCCTTGATCTTGTCGTCGATCTCCTTCTTCTTGGCCTCGAGGGCGGAGGCGGCGGCCTCGGTCGTCGAGAGATAGATCGCCCGGAGCTTGTATTCCTCGGGGACGACGAAGTCGGCTGCGTGCTTCTTGTAGTAGTCCACGATCTCGGCGTCGTCCAGGACGAGCGTCCGGTTGACCTCGGAATAGACGATGCTCTGGCGCATGATGTTCTCTTCCATCTGCTTGAGCCACGTCTCCCACTCCATCCCCTGGGACCGGATGGCGCGCTTGAGGTCGTCGTCGGACTCGATGTTGTTTTCCTTCTTGATGTTCTCGATGGCCATCTTGAGCTGATCGGAGACGTTCATGTTCTTTTCCTTGGCCATCTGGAGGAGCAGGGTGTCGGTGATCATCGCGTCGAGGAGCCCGGCTTTGATTTGGGCGACCGTCTTGTCCAGCTCCTCGCCCTTGAGCTGGGCCTGGGCGGCCTGCATCCGGAGGTCGTATTCGCGCTTGTACTGGGTGAACGTGATCACCTCGTCGTTGACGACGGCCACGATCTCCTCGACGACCTGCCGGGCCGCGCCGAGCGCGACCGCGGCGACGAAGAGAAGAAGGGAAAGCCTGGCTTTGCGGTGGGTCATGTTTCATTCCTTTGATATGCGAACGAGAGGTTTTCGAGGCGGGTCTTCCACTCCATCCCCGCCTTCAGCGTGTCGAGGTGGGAGGCGACCGCCTCCTTGCCCTTCTGGTCCAGGAGCTTGGTCCGGATGGAGGCGGTCGCGTCCGCGAGCGTCACGAGCCGCGCCTCGAACCGCTTGTCCAGGCGGAAGATGTGGTAGCCGTAGGGCGACTCGACGACCCGGCTGATCTCGCCTTCCTTCATGAGGAAGATGAATTTTTCGAGCTCCGAGGGGAGCTGCCCGGCGCTGAAGACGCCCATCACCCCGCCCCGGGAGGCCTCGGGGCCGGCTGAGCGGGTCCGGGCGATCGTCCGGAACTCTTCCTCCGACGCGCCGTTGAGGCGCGACCGAACTTCGGTCGCCGCGCCCTGGGAGGAGAATAGAATCTGGCTGACCTGCAGCTTTTCGGGCTGGAGGTATTCGCTCTTATGCTCCGCGTAAAAGGCCGCGACCTGCTTGTCCTCGACCTTGAGGTCCTTGACGAGCTGGGAGAGATACTTCTCGACGAGGAGCCGCTCCGTGAGGAGGGCGTCGCCGGCATCTCCGGCCGCCCCCGCTGAAGCGTCGCCGGCGACGGCGCCCTTCGTCCGGCCGAGGTAATCCCGCTTCTCCTCGTCGGTCAGGGTCACGCCCTTGGCCCGGGCCCGCTGGAGGAGGATTTTCTCGTCGACGAAGTCGCCGAACAGACGGCTGAGGACGGGCACGGTGACGGACTTGGCGCCGTCCCCGATGGTGGCCCGGACGTATTTGCCGAAATCATCATTGGTGAAGGTGGAATCTTCCACCGTCAGGACGGCGAGAGATTTCTTCTGGGGGTCCTCGACGAGGCCCGCCCCGCCGCTTGCGCCGTCCGGCGCGGATTTCCGGCAGGCCAGCGTCGCCGCCAGACAGAGCGCAACGGCGAACATCGCGCCGCCCGCCCGGACGGGACGCTCTCTTCTCATCTTTTTCATTTTCAATTTATTATATTATATCCTTATAACGCCATCAAGACGGCGATCGTTTCACGGAGGAAGTCCTCGTCGTTCCGCGCCTTGAGGGCCAGGGTCATGACGCCTTGCGGGGTCAGCGTCCCGGCCTGCCGGTTCAGGAGGGCGGTCAGCTTTTGGAGCTGGACGGTGGTCGCCGGCAGGAACTTGAGGACGAGGCGGCCGTCGACGCGGTCCAC
>JADGNV010000013.1 GCA_017883285.1 Candidatus Aminicenantota bacterium
AAATAATAAAATTATAAATATTATATATTGAAATATATTATTATTTATTATCTGCGTAAAACACAAAAATAATATTGTTGCGAATTTAAGAAAATTATGTTTTTTCATAAGATTATACACATGTCTTATAGATCGCCAGAAAATGGCTTATGCATATGAAAAAAAATATAATAACAATTATAGCAGACTGACTTAACAAGGTATTTCGGCCTTTTCTTTATCCGGCTATTGCCGGCCTACTTCAGAATGTGTATTAATAATCCGCTTATTATATTAATACATATTCAAAAACCACTAATTGATTTTTTGATATTTCTGTTTGTTTTTTTATTATGAAAACAATTCCATAAATTGTTTGGCAAATATAGCAATATCAACGCGACAACATACTTGTAATTTACAAATAATATTTTCTTTAGTTCGCCGCGCGCTCTTTTCCTTTCTCCAAGAAATTCATAATATCTCGCTTTATAATATTTTGCTCGGGCAAATGCTTCTTTAAAATCGGATCGAAATTTATGTTCTATTCCTGGATATTTATTTACTATCAAATTCAAGGTATATTCTCGCTCTTCGCCCCACTTATTGATGGCTTTGTTAGTTAATGCATTATCATGAATCCGATATTTCGCCAATACAGAAGGAATAACATTAATTTCATGATCTACAGCCAATTGCATAAAAAGACAATATTCCTCCGAAGCAACTATACTTTCGTCAAAGCTAAGGTTGCTTTTTTCTAACATAGATTTGCGGACTATAGCCGTTGGCACATTAATGTCAAATTGTCTCAGTAAATTGGGAAGAAGATATCCACTTCTATATTTGGGAACATAAGAACCTATAGTTTGTCCATCTTTGTCAATATGAATAACCCCAGCATAACTCAGGGCATAACGATTGTCCTCGAAAACGCTGATTTGCCGCTCCAGTTTATAAGGAAGCCACAAATCGTCCGTGTCGAGAAAAGCGACGAGTTCTCCAGTTGCTTTCTTCATAGCCATATTTCGAGCAGAACCCAAAGGGACTGTCTTTTCACTGCAGAAATATTTTAAGCGTACGTCATAGCTTTTAGCAATCTCCGCGCTTTTATCCGTCGAAGCATTATCCCAAAAGATGATCTCCCAATCGGCATAGGTCTGGGCGTAGATGGAGTCTATCGCTTCTTTGAGATAGCGCTCGCCGTTATAACAATTCATGATGATTGAGACTTTGGGCGGAGCTGACGGGGACATGGGCTAAGTTTCTGTCCAGCGGAAAGGGATGGCGGGGTCCAGGAAATCCCGCCGCTGGATTTCCTGGGAGTCATACGGAGAGTCGATGCAGTTGGCGATCAACGCGGGAACCGTCGAGAGCCCTTGAAAGCCATACCACAGCCGCGGCGGGATCTTGACCAATCGGTAATGATCCTCTCCGGTCTCGATGACGTCGATCGTCCCGCGCGTCGGAGAGTCCGGTCGGCCATCGTAGATTACGAGCTTGATCTTCCCAACGGGGACAGCTATATTCTGAGTGGTCACAGAATGGTATTTCCAGGCTTTGACGATGCCGGGGTTCACCACGGAAAAATAGACCTCACCGAAAGCGGTGAAATGCGGCGAATGGATGCTCAGCATATGCAGGATTTTTCCCCGCTCATCGGCGATCTGTTTCAACGGAACCTGGACGACGCCTTCGATCATGTCTCGTTTACCTTTTGGGTCCATGAAAGGTTTCGTTTTAAGGCCAGCTCGCCGTATTCGGCGATTTGGTCCAGGGAATAACGGCGCATGTCCTTATGTCCGCTGTAAAAGTCTCTATACCAGTCCGAGGTCATCCGGACCGTCTCTTGGAAAGAAAGGACCGGGTGCCATCCCAGGAGAGAAAGCGCTTTGTCGCAGGAGAGCTTGAGTAGGGTATTCTCCTTGATGGGAGTCCCGACCTGTTCCTCTCGCCACTTGGCCGGTCCCCACGATAATATGAATGCCTCGATCAAGTTGGCCACGGTCTTGTTGACCTTCTGATCGGGGCCGAAATTGAAGGGTTCGTTGTGGAACTGACGGGTTTGAAGTAGGTTGGCTCCCAGCCAGAGATATCCGCTCAAGGGCTCAAGAACGTGCTGCCACGGCCGGGTGGCTCGCGGGTTCCTAACGACCACTTCTTTCCCCTCAGCCCAGGACCGGACGCAGTCCGGGACGATCCGATCCGCGGCCCAATCCCCTCCGCCGATGACGTTGCCAGCCCTCGTCGTGGCGATGCGGGGGAAATCGCTTTTGTCGAAGAAGGACCGGGCATAAGAATTGCAGACGATCTCCGCGCATCCCTTGGAAGCGCCGTAGGGATCGTCGCCGCCGAGCGCGTCGTTTTCCCGGTATCCCCAGACCCATTCGACGTTCTTGTAGCATTTGTCACTGGTGATAATGACCGCGGCCTTCACGGTGGAGGTGAGCCTGAGGCATTCGAGAAGATTGACCGTCCCGCCGACATTCGTATCGAACGTCAGTTTCGGTTCCGCGTAAGAGCGACGGACGATCGGCTGCGCCGCCAGATAAAAGACAACCTCCGGCAGATGATAGTCAAAGACCCGGCGAAGGCCGTCCAGGTCGCGGACATCTCCCTCGACGTGGGTCAGATGATGGGTCAGGTCGCAGACCGAAAAATTACACGGTGTCGAGGGGAGATAGAGGGAATAGCCGACGACGTCGGCTCCCAAGGACGTCAACCAGAGCGACAACCAGGATCCTTTGAACCCGGTGTGTCCTACGACGAGGACCTTCTTTCCCCGGAAGAGATCGCGAAACGAAGGACTCTTCATGATTTCCACGTTTTCCAGGGGGGGAACTTGGAATTCCAAAGCCTTTCGAGGAGCTGTTTTTCACGCAGGGTGTCCATGCATTGCCAGAAGCCCTCGTGTTTGAAGGCCATGAGTTGGCCTTCCCTGGCCAGAGCCTCGAGGGGGGCCTTTTCTAGTTCGACGCTTTCGTCGGGAAGATAGTCGAAGATCTCGGGCTCGAAAACGAAAAATCCGCCGTTGATCCAACCTTCCTGAGTATGCTGTTTCTCCTTGAATTCCGTGACGATATCCCGGTCGACCAGCATTTCGCCGAACCGAGCCGTCGGCCGGACCGCCGTCACCGTAGCCGTCTTCCCATGGGCTTTATGAAACGCGACAAGCTTTTTGATGTTGACGTCGCTCACGCCGTCGCCGTAGGTCAGCATGAACGTAGACTTTTTCATCTTGTCCCGAAGGCGGAACAGGCGGCCTCCGGTCATGCTGTCCTGGCCCGTGTCGATCAGATCGACGAGCCAGTTCAAGCGGTTGTTGTTCAGGCAGGAGACTTCACCGTTCTCGAGGTTTATGGTCAGGTCGTTCTGAAGATAATAGCAATTGAGAAAATAATCCTTGATGCTCTCCCCCTTGTAGCCAAGGGCAATGATAAATTCCCGGAATCCATGAGAGGCATAAATTTTCATAATGTGCCAGAGCATGGGGTTCCCGCCGATCTCGACCATCGGCTTGGGTTTGATCTGGGTTTCCTCCGAGAGTCGAGATCCCATTCCTCCGGCTAAGATGACTGTTTTCATTTATGCTCTTTTCATCGTTTGCTCGATGATATCACAAACGCGGTCGACATCGGAAGATCCCAGGCCGGGGTGGAGAGGAAGCGTGAGCAATTCCTGGTAGATCCTTTCCGTGACCGGCAGGGAGACCTTTCCTCCTCCGAAATAGCTGAGCAGATGGTTTGGTTTATAGTGGATACCCGTCTGGATCTTCTCGCGCTCCAGCACGGACCGGAGTTCGTCGCGCCGACCCCCTAAGACCCGGACCGGTTGGATATGGGGTATGACCGGCCCCAAGTCGGACCAAAACAGGGAGAGTCCAGGATTTTGCCCGAGCCGCTCCCGGTATCTTTTGGCCAGCTCGATGCGTTTCGGCCCGAATTCGGTCCTGAGACGCATCAGTTGGACGCGGCCGACGGCCGCGAAGATGTTGCTCATGTGGTATCGGTAGCCCTGATGCTTGACGTCGAATTCCCAGCTCCGTTCCCGGGCGTAGCGTTTTTCGGTATCTTTTTCGACCCCCAGGAGGCGGGAATCTTTGACGCGGGCCAGGGCCGCGGGGTCCGATGTCACAACCGCCCCTCCCTCGCCGCTGGTGATATTTTTGATTCCGTCGAAACTGAAACAGATGAGGTCCCCGAAGCTGCCGATCTTCCTCCCTTTGTAGGTGCACCCGAAAGCATGGGCCGCGTCTTCAATGACGCGGAGATCGTGCCGTCGGGCAAAGTCGTGGACCGCGTCCAGGTCCCCCGGATAGCTGGCGTAATGAACCGGCATGATCGCCCGGGTTCGGGAGGTCAGCCGCTTCCCGGCGTCCTCCAGATCAATGGTGCAGGTCTCCGGGAGGACCTCGCAGGGGACCGGGACCGCCGAGGCCGCGGAGATGGCTTGGAAGGACGAGAGAAACGTCAGGGATTGGACGAGGACCTCGTCGCCGGGTTTGAGAAGGGCCTGCGCTGCCAGATGCAGGGCGGCCGTTCCGCTGTTGACGCAGGCGATATTCGAGGGTTCAATCCCCAGGAACGCGGCGAGCTCCGATTCGAAGGCCTGAACCTCGGTGCCCATGCCCAGATAGCCGTCTTCGAGGATGACCCGGGAAACGGCCTCGGCTTCCCGCGTCCCGACGATCGATCGGGAGAGTCTCATCAAAGCCATTCCCAATCCTCCCTAATCGTCTCCCCAGAGCCAGCGTCCCAGCGGGGCCATAAGCGTGGGTTTCTTGTAATATCGGAGATTGTCGTATGTCTGCCGGAACAATTTTTTCTTAATGATATCCGGGGGAATATCTCCGAACCGAAGTTTCGTGCCCCTGACGATCTCAAGAAATGTCCGACTGATCGCGTCGATATCATGTTGAGAGCGACAATATTGGTAGGTCCTGTCAGATAAAGCGAGGTAATCGGTTTCAAGAGCATTCATCATTCTTTCGAGGGAGTCGTTGCCGGGTTCATAATCGGCGCCCGTCAGATAATGCCCCAGATCGTTATGGGGCGAATCGAACAGCCATCTGAACTTATAGCCCGTCATAACGGGGGTATAGGAAAAATCGAGCAGGATCGTGGGCAGTCCTAGTTTGGCGCCCTCCAATGCGGAGAGGCCCATGGCCGCGACCACGTCCACGCGGTCGCGAAGATAGCTGTCGAGGGCTTCGCCATCGACGATGCCGGCGAGTCTTATCTCAAAGAATTCATGGCTGATGCCGAACCGGTTGATGTCCGCGACGCCCGGCCCGCTGCCGATGATATGGAACGTGACGCGTTTCCGTTTGTTCCGGGCGTACTCGGCGGCCCTTTTCAGCGTGTAGAGGAGGATCGGCATTTTGAAATCCGCCAACCGGCCGATCCAAGCGATGTCCAGCCGGGCCGCGTTCTTCAATCCCGGCCTCGGCAACGGCGATCCGCCGGCGATCGGAACGGGGACCGAGACGGGATTCCTGATCTCTAGATCGAGGAAATCAGCCGTCGTTTCCACCGTGTATCTATCGTAAAAGATCAGCGCGTCCTTCTTGACCATCGTCTCCAAGAACGTTTGAAGACTCTTTTTTTTTTGCCGGGAGGAGCCGGCGCATGACGAATTTATAAGCCTTCTTGTATTTGAACTGAAGATGCCGAACCCCTGGCAAGGGAAGCAGGACGTTGACAAGATTGTAAGGGAACAGATGCCAGAAGATGACGGGGGTCGCCGGATCGATGTTCAGCTCCGGCCGCATCGCGTAGGGGAGGATCGATTGCATGATGAGGAGGGTGTCGGGTCCGATCGGAAAAGGTTTCCCGGTTTCGAAAACGCGGCGTTCGATGGCCGGGTTGTCCTTCGTTCTTTGGGCCATATAGCCGTCCGCGAAATCGATGATCGTGACTTTGATCCCTTGGGCCGAAAGATGATTTGCCAGTGTCGAAAAAAGAACGGGAACGCCGCTGACCTCCTTATATGGGAACAAAAAGGTGAGATGGGGACTCGATAGTCGCTCGATGTTAGTTCCCTTATCCAGGTTCTCTGGATGGATCGAATTCATGGGAGAGACTCAGACACGAAATGGAGATCCGGCACCGTGGACATGAAGCGGATGCCTTTAGCGATTTTGGTCCGTTCTTTGCCGAGGATCTCCTGGACATGGGAGGGGGCCGTGATAAGGATCACGTCGGCCTTCTTCGCGCGCGGATCGCGGCTTTTGATGACTTGAGACCCGACGCCCGGGACGAATCGTCCGGCATAGCCGGGCGTATCGTCGATGACAAAGGGCAGAATCCGGGAATCCAGAGCGAGCATATTTAAAAGGGCTTGCCCTTTAGCGCCGGCCCCATAGCCGACGGCCCTAATCCGGCGGCGGGCGAGTGTCTGAAAGAACGTTCTGGCAGTATCTTTCTGGCGCCCGACTTTATCGAAGAATTCCCGATATCCAGAAACCCGGGCGAGGTCCAGGACGCTTTCTTGGGATAGGATGGTCTTGATATTCTGGGAATCCCGGCCCCGACTGGACGTTTTTCCAACGATCAGGATCATCGAGCCGGCATCCATCTCGGAAAAGCGGATGTCCAGGAGTTCAAGCTTCGCCCGGTGGAAAAGCCTGACGATCGACGTCACCGTAAAAAACAGGACGTGTTGGAAGGTCATGGACTGGAACTGATTGTTGATCATCTGGAAGTGCAGATAAGGGACTTCGATGACCGCCCGGCCGTTTTTATCCAGAGCGATCTCCACGCCCATTAGAAAATCGAGAGGATCGAAGGTATGCTCCAGCGTGTGCCGGGACATGACCAGCTTCACCGTGCCGTTGTCCTCGACGAACCGGCGCGCCGTGGTCGCGCTGAAAAAATCTTGAATAATCTTATGCCCGCCCCGGGCCGAGACGTTCGCCGACGGATCGAAGCCGATGGCGCGCTGGCCCCGGGCCTGGATGAGATCGAGAACGGAGCCGTCGTTAGACCCGATTTCGATGACGGTGTCGCCCCTCTTGAGATGGGATACCTGGGCAGCCAGATCTAAGAACGCATCCATATAGGACCGCACTTTTTGAGACATGGAATAGGTGGCCTGATAGAACCGGTAGACCTTCTCGACCATAAAGCTTTCGCAGGACAGATCAGCCTGTTGGACCAGCCCGCAGATCCCGCAAATGGCGACGGCGTTCTCGAACTTCGGGGCACGGCGGGCAAGAGCGGTGGTGGTTTCCAAATAGCCTGCCACGGGGAGCTTCCCGAAAGAGTGAAGAAGATGGAGCGAACCCCCTCCCCGACAGCCGCGGCACGGTAGGGGGATCACGGAGGCCGTTCTCGTCCCGGATGGGGAGGACAGTCCACGTTTATTCATAACAAAATTCCTTAAGCTCATGATGGATCTTGTCAATGGCCTCCCGATCATCATGGCGTTTCCAGAGACCTATGTTTTTTTTCGATTCATCCGGTTTAAAGTGCTCTTTTTCCCGGACGTGGACCTCCGGGCTCTCCTCGAGGAAGGTGAGGATCTTGGCCACGGTGGCCTTGTAATCGAGAACAAGATCTTCGAACCGCAAGCTCAGCACGCGGGAGGAGTTTCGGTCGCAGTGGCCGGCGACACGCCGGCTGAACTTGAACCGGCGGATGAACTCTTCCACCGGAAGGCGGTTCGGCCGGTACCAGAGCCCCGCTACGTACGAGTCCCGCGGGTCCCGGTCCACGATGACGGCTTTCGCGGAATCGAAATACCTCAAGGCCCGGCCTGGATTGAACGGCTCGAAGGCGTTATTCATGACGATCGTCCCCATGTCGGGGCCGACGTTGGAGGCCAAGACGGCTTGTAGATAACGCCGAGTCAGGCCCAAAAAATCCTCGGGCGCGGCCAGGCAGACTCGAAAATCGTTTGCCCGTTTCACCCGGAAGGCGAGCCGCAGGAATTTTCTGGCGAACAGCTCGATCCCGCTGATCTCGGCCAGGGGATAGGGCCAGTCCGCGATCCAGGAGACGTCGACCAGCCGGTCGATGTACTCCCGGGACAATTCCAGAAAACGACCGCCGTAATATGCGTCGTAGTTCCATCCCACGGCCGAGAACCAGCTTTTTGGCTTGAGCCATTCGTTCTTCCAGCCGAGCCGGACGACCAGGCGTTTGAATCTCCGGATGGCCGCGTCGGAGCGGATGGGCGACCAGTCCTCCACCAGAGCCGTCTCCAGGTCGCGGATGCCGCCCTGAATCCGGATCAGATTGAACTCGACGGCGAAATGGGGGACATGATAGCCTTTAAATTCGCGCACTAGATCGTTCACGGCATGTTTGCCCGTGAACGCGTACCCCGAAAGGTCGAGGAATTTATAGGTCTTGCCTTCCATAATCTCGCGTCCTTAGGGCTCCGGCCGGTAGCCATTGCAGGCTTCGGAGACGATCTTCCATTCCTTCTTCTCGAGGGTGATGTCCATGGGCAGGCTTGTCACGGTCCGATGGATCTCTTCGGTAAGCGGGAGCTTTTCGGCGGACCATTCAGCGTATGCCTTCTGGAGGTGCGGGGGGATGGGATAATGAATGGCGGTCTCGACTCCGCTATGCTTGAGGTGGGCCTGGAACGACTCCCGGTCATCCGTCCGGACCACGAACTGGTGCCAAACGTGGGCTTCTTCCGGCATAGCCGCGTCCGGAAGGACGATCAGAGGATTGCAGATTTGATCGAGGTAAAAACGGGCCATGGCCCGCCTCCGATCGTTCTCCCGGTCGAGGTATTTGAGCTTGACGAGAAGGACCGCCGCCTGCATCTCGTCGAGCCGGCTGTTAACCCCTTTATAGAGGTTCTCATACTTGAGGCGGGACCCGTAGTTGCGCAAAGCCGCGATCGTTTCGGCCAGTTTTGCGTCATTGGTCGTGACGGCCCCAGCGTCGCCGAGCGCCCCCAGGTTCTTCGTGGGATAGAAGCTGAAGCCGCTCGCATCGCCGAGGTTCCCGGCCCGGCGGCCGCCGAGGACGGCGCCGTGGGACTGGGCGGAATCCTCGATGATCTTCAAGCCGTGTTTTTCGGCGACCTCCCCCATTTTTCGGGAATAGCCGAGCCGCCCGTAGAGATGGACGACCAGGATGGCCCGGGTCCTCTTGGTGATCTTTTCCTCGAGACGGTCGGGGTCGATATTGAAGGTCCCCGGGCCGGGTTCAACGGGGACGGGTTTGAGACGATTCGCCGAGACCGCTAAAATAGAGGCGATGTAGGTATTGGCCGGGACCAGAACCTCGTCGCCGTCAGTTAGAATCCCCAACTCCCGGTAGGCGCGGAAGATGAGGATCAGCGCGTCAAGTCCGTTTGCGACGCCGATGGCGTGCCTGACGCCGCAGTATCTCGCAAACTCGCGCTCGAATTCGAGGCCGCAGTTCCCGAGAATGTACCAGCCGGAATCGACGACCCGGGTGATCGCCTCGATCAGCTCTTGACGATGGAGGTCGTTGATCTTCTTTAGGTTGAGGAAGGTCACCATCAGGGCGTTATGCTTTCTTTTTTTAAACGGAGGAACTCGTCGTAATCCCGGATGTAGTCCTCGGCCATGTAGACCTCGGACGCCAGCACAAGGAGAACAGCATCCGGCGAATATTTGTACTGGACGCTCCAGACGAGAGGCGGGACATGGAGGCCGATGTTGTTCCTGTCGAGGAGGATCTCCTCCCGCTGGGACCCATCGTCGACGACGACGGAACACGATCCTTGGATGCAGATCATGAACTGGTGAAGCTCACGGTGGGCATGCTCGCCCCGAACGGTCCGCGTCGGCACGTCGAAGACGAAAAAAAATCTTTTTGGATGAAACGGTAGGAACTGGCCGATCTCGGCGAAAGACAACGTGCCGCGCATATCCTTGATGAGCGGAAGATTCAGGACCTGGACGCCCCTCACCTTCGCTGGCCTACGGCTAGGGCTCTCGCTTTCGGTCGGCGAGGCTCGGAGCGTTTTCCGCAGATCAGAGGCGTCCACATAGCCCCGGATCTCGGCCGGATTCCCGGCGACCACTGCGAAGGCCGGGACATCTCGCGTTACGACCGCCCCAGCACCGATCATGGAGGCGTCCCCGATCGTCAGGCCCGGAAGGATGGTGGCGTTGGCCCCGATGGAGGCGCCTTTCCGGACCAGCGTCTTAGCGAACCTGGTCGGATATTGTTTACTGCGGGGGAAGGCATCGTTAGTGAAGGTCGCGTTCGGGCCGATGAACACATCGTCTTCGATCTCAATTCCGTCCCAGACCTGGACCCCGCATTTGATCGTGACCCGATCGCCGATCTTGATGTCATTTTCGATGAAAACGTGATCGCAGATATTGCAGTCTTTTCCAATAACGGCCCCGGGCAAGATATGGACAAAAGCCCAGACCCGCGTGCCTTCTCCGATATGTTCAGATTCGACGATGGCTTGAGGATGTTTGAAATATATCATGTAAACCTCACCCAGGCCGCGAAAAATCCAAATGAAAATAATCTTGGACAATTTGCTTGAAAGCGCTGTCCAAGGGAATCTTTTTTTTTATGAGTTGACCGGGCCGCTCGGCCAGGATGCAGACAAGATCTTGGTCCACATTTTTCTTGTCTCTTTGGAGAGCTTCAAAATACGTTTCCGGGATATGTCGATCCCAATGAAACTCAGGAAAATTCCAGGACAGCAGGACATGAAGGTCCTCGAAGGTCTGCCGGGACATCAATCCGGCAACGAGGGAGACATAGTTGGCGAGATCCATTCCGATCGTGACAGCCTGCCCGTGACTGATTTCATAATGGGTTAAGGTTTCTAGGGCATGGCCAAAGGTGTGGCCGTAGTTGAACTTATTGCGCTCGTTCTTGTCGAACTCGTCGACCTCGATCACGGCCTTTTTGATCGAGAGACTTTCCCAGATGAATTCCTTCAGGCCGGATCGGTTCCTCATAATATCCTGATAGCGGTCGATCATTTTTCTCAAGGATGCACTCCCCGAGTAGATAAAATAATGCATCATTTCCCCGATGCCGGACTTGATGTCTTTTTCTTCCAGAGAATCCAGAAAGGAAATATCGCTGTAAATCTGCGAAGGAGGATAGAAATTCCCGACCAAGTTCTTTTTATCTCCCAGATTGATCGACGTTTTACCGCCGATACAGCTGTCAGCCTGGGCGAGGAGCGTCGTCGGAAAAAAGACCCAATCGATGCCGCGGTAGAGGATCGAGGCCGTAAAGGCCGTGACGTCCTGAAGGATCCCGCCGCCCACGGCCACGAGTTTTTGGGTCTTGCGAAATCCGCGAGAAACGAGCCTTTCGATGACGTCCTTGCATTTATCGATGGTTTTATAATGTTCGAGAGCTTCGAACAAAAGAGAGGAGTCAGGTTGGAGCCAGGGAGTAAATCTGGTTTTGAAAAGGTCGGAGACCTTTGAATCGAGGATGAGGAAAGCTCCTGAATCGAGCTCCCGCTTCAAAAACACCGTGAAATCGTCGACGAAGTCCAGCGAATAAGGGCGAATCTTGGATTGGATCGCCAGGCGATCAGACATTAACGAATCCTCCATCGACGACGATGTTTTGTCCGGCGATATACGTATTCAGAGAACTGCATAGAAACAAGACGACTTTGGATATTTCTTCAGGGAGAGCAAACCTGCGAATCGGCACTTGGCGGACCAAATCATTCATTTCCACTTCGCTGAGGATGCGCCGCGTCAAATCGGTCAGGACGAAACCCGGAGAAACCGCATTGACCAGAATGTTAAAGCGGGCCAGGTCGATCGCGGCCGAAACCGTCAAGCCGCGGACGCCGAACTTCGTGATCGAATAGAGGGACCTTTTTTCCTTGCTGATCACACCGAAAATGGAGGCGATATTCACGATCCGTCCAAATCCGTTCTTTTTCATGATCGGACTGATCGCGCGAATGATCCTGAAGGGGCCTTCTAAATTGACCGCTAAAAGATCTTCCCAATCCTTGACCAAGGTTTGGTCGATGGGATTGATTCGGTTAATGCCGGCATTATTGACACAAATATCGACTCTGCTCCAGGCGGAGAGGCTTTTCAGAAATAGCTCTAAGCTTTTTCGGTTCGTGAAATCGACAGGATAGTATTTTTTTAAAGCGCCTTTGCGTATCTGCTCGACACGACCCACTGATTTGGGTCGGCGTTTTTCGAGCCCGGTCAAGATGAGATGAGCGCCGAGCCGGGCGAAATCCTCCGCGATCCGTAAACCGATACCGCTCGTGGCTCCCGTTACGAGGACGATTTTTCCTTTGAAGTCGATCTTCATGTTTCTCTCGCGCGATCCTATCCAAGCCCTTTCAGAAGATTTTCGACGGCTTCAGTTTCCATTTGTAGGCGGCATTCCCGGGTATAGGAGCCGACGTGGGGTGTGAGCAGGACGTTGGAGAAAGCACTCAATGGACCACTGTAAGGCTCACTTTTGAACGTATCCAGCCAAGCGCCCGCGATTCGGCCGCTTTCTAAATTCGTTTTCAACGCATCCTCCGACATGACTCCGCCGCGGGCCGCGTTAAGAATGAAAATTCCGCGTTTCATGAGGGCGAATTCTTTGTCTCCCAAAACGCATGTCTCGCCGCCGCTGTGGAGGGAAATGATGTCAGCTTGGGGTAGGGCTTGTTCGAGGGACATTCGCCGATAGGGTCGAACGTCTTCGTCCTGGAGAAACGGATCCACGATGAGAAGTGTGACGTGAAAAGGTTTCAGAAGTTCGGCGACGCGGCGGCCGATCCGGCCGAACCCGATGATTATGACGGTTTTACCTTCAACTTGAAACCCGATCTTCTTATCCCAGAGACCGTTGTGCAAGGCATTGTCCATCGCGGAAACCATCCTCACGAGACAGATCATGGCCCCCACCGTCAGTTCTGCGACCGCTTCCGTCGGACCGGCCGGCGTCGAAAAAACTTGGATCCCCAGTTCTTTGGCCGCTCCGACATCGACATTCGAGATCCCCGAGCCTACCCGGGACACGACGCGGAGTTTCGATTTGAGAAGGACATCGCGGTCGATCGTTTCCAACCCGGCGATGAGGCCGATGGTATCGTCGGTCAGGAGCTGCAGAAGCTCCTGTTTGGTCAGCTTCCTCTTGTAAGGATTGTCGACGACCTCATAGCCAGCGGAACGCAGTTTGAGAAGCGGGGTCGTGTCCGTGGCCGCGAAGGTGGACGGACCGATGAGGATTTTTTTCGATGGTCCCGATTTCAAGGTTGTCTCCTTCAAAGCAACTCACGAAGTCACGTTCTTGATGTGCCAGAGGACACCTTCATGATCAACGAAAAAATAGACCTTCCCGGTCGGGGAATCGAGCTCTTTTTCGATGGGAAATCCAAGGTGCGTGATGAACTCTTTGGCCTGAGGCCGGCGGAGGCAGGGATTACAGAATCCGCTCGCCAGCGGTTTGTCCGTAGTCCTTTTTTTCTTGACTTCGATATGAAGACCTTGCGGCGACGTGAACATAGACGTACCGCTCGAGGAAATGACTTCGAAGGCCCCTCCCTCGAATATTGTCCTTAAAAAACGGCCGTATTCCTGAATGTCATCAACATGGACTTCGATGTGATCGAATAAAACGCTCACATTCAAACTCCTTCTCGGCTATGCCGCAATTTGTTTTGAAACCAATGGGAGAGGATGTGATTAATGATCAAATGGAAGTCTTCAACGGGTCCGTATTCGCCCGGGAGCGTATCGACGTGGACGACGACATCACAGAGGGCTTTCGCCTCTCCGCCGCCAAAGCCCACGAAACCGATGATGCGGCCTCCTTGGGATCTGACCCATCGCGCGGCCTTGAGAATATTCGGCGAGTTGCCGCTCGCCGAGATCAAAAGGAGCCGGTCCCCGGGCCGGTAATGCACTCGGAGTTGGTGGAGGAAGACATCCTCGTACCCGACGTCGTTAGCGATGGCGGTCAGGGCCGAGACGTTATCGGTGAGGGGGAGGATCCGAAAGGGGGCATCCGTTCCCGTCTTCTTGAGGATGTCGAATCCGAGGTCGTTCCCCATGGATGTGGCGGTGGAGGCGGACCCTCCGTTCCCGATAACGAATAGGGCGCTCCCCCGGGCGCGCGCGTCTTCAAATTCCTCCCCCAAAGCATTCATGCACGACGCGTCGAATTGGGCGAAAAGCCGCGCCAGGTAATTCAGGTATCCCTCGGTAAAGCCCTTGAGGTCATTTATGTTCCGATAGATTTCATCGATGTTGTTCATTCCAGCCTCACTAAGGGCCTCCCGGGGTCTTCTATTTGAATTTTGGCCTTCCACGCCGGATCCGCGTTGTAGATCTTGAAGACCAGCTCCATGATCCTCAATGCATCCTGGCCGTTGCCGTTTTTAACGGGTTTGTCGTTGGTGATGAGCTCGGCGAATTCGTCGACCTCGCGCTTCCATGAGAAATCCTCAAGGTAAGAGGTGATGATTTCGCCGAACGAGCCGAGATTCGAGCCTTCCTCCCGTTGAACGATCTTCAGCTTTTCCTCTCCGTAACTCTTCGAGCCGGATAAAATTCCCGTCAGTTCCAGGAGGGCTTCCTGGAGGCTAATTTCGAGTCTGAACTTGTGCTGCCACTGCGTCGCGGTCGAATGGAGCATCGCTACGCAACCCGCAGAGGTCCTCATGATGGCATACGCATTGTCTTCGACATTGTGGTTCCAGTAATCGTTGGAGACGAAGCTTTTAATTTCGACAAACTCACCTGCGAAATATCGCATCATGTCCAACATGTGAATGCCCTGATCGAGAAGGATGCCCCCGCCTGCCAGTTTTCGTTCGGATCTCCATCCCCCGGAGAAAGGGATGATGCTGCTTTTCCCATACACTCCACGCAGGTTGATGATCTTTCCGAATCGGCCGGAATCGATGATCCTTTTCGCTTCCATGACGGAATCGTGATAACGGTGATTGAAGCCGTATTTCAATTTCAGCCCCGGATACCGTCTTTCGACTTCGATCACTTTGCGGGTGTCCTGGACGGTGCAAGCCGGCGGCTTTTCGCAGAAGACATGGAGGCCATTCTCGAGGCCGGCCATCGTCACTTCGGCGGCGAGATAATTGGGCAGAGAAACGAAGAGGATATCTAGGTTTTCCCCGAATAATTTTTCGTAAGTTTTAAAAAACTTGAGCCCGTCGGAGAAAACGCCTTCTTGGGCGAATTGAATATCGCTGACGGCGACCGTCTGCAACGACGGATTCTGGTCGATCCAGATCCGGCGGCGCTTGCCCACGACTCCGTATCCGGCTATGCCGACTCTGAGCGATTCTTTCTTCATCTGCCGTTACTTCCTGGCGATAGCTCTCATATGGGAGCTGAAACGGTGGTTTTTGATCCACGTTTGCAGTTCTCTCTTGGCTTGGTCCGTGCCATGGTCGCTGACCGTCTTGAAAAACCGGCCAGGGTCCGTTCCTTCATTCTGGTAGATCCCTTCCACGATGTCCCAATCGAGCTCCCCGGGTGTCGTAACGTTTAATGTCTCGAAACCGGCACGTTCGAGGAGTCCCGAGATGGCCCGAGGATTGAAAAAATTGAGATGATTGGGAGGAAAAACGCTTTTGGATCGCTCCCAGAGGAGTTGAATGTCGAAACCGAGGCCATTGAGCGTCGTCAGAAGAAAATAGCCACCCGGCTTGAGGAGAGAGAAAATTTTCTTCAGGAATTCCTGGGGGGCATAGATATGTTCGAACAGTTCGAAGGCGGTTAAAAGGTCGAACTGCGGTGACGGGTCCATTTCCTCCAGCATGCGTTCGATAACGGAAACCCCCTTGGACCGACAGATCGAAGCCATATCAGCCGACGGTTCGATCGCGACTAAGTCTGCGCCCATCCAAATCTTTTTCAATTCCTGTAGAAAAAGGCCGAATCCGGCTCCGACATCACCGATCCGTCCCTGGCTAAGTCCCGGGAATTCAGCGCCGATGAATTCCGCGCGTGGCTTGAAAATCTTTTCTCTGCGGATTTCTGCCACGGGGAGGAAGAATTCCTCGACCCAATATTTCGTCGACCGGGAATTCTCGTAGATCCGTTTGAGCTCTTGATACGGGGGTCGGGGGTTAACGAAGAGCGTCTCGCAATCCCGGCACTGGACATAATGAAAGCCGAATTTCTCAAATTGAAAAGCGTGGCTCGTCGATGCACAGCCGGGGCAGGCTATGGAGACGAATGAGGACTTATCCCGGAGGAGCGTTTCGGAATCCTGCCGGACCAATTCGAGATACTCGTTTAAGGCTTCCCGGTTGCGGATTTCTTGTTCTTTCATGGTTTATCGGAGATATGTTTTGACAAGAGGGTCGAGGGCGAGCATGTGCCGCACCCGAATAAGGTCCTCCGGAGTGTCGATGGAACTGGTGCGATGACTTGTCCGTCCGGCCTTAATGTCGATCCCGTGTTCGAGGAACCTATTCATATCCACGGATTCGATGATCTCCAGGGGGGTAGGCGTCAGCCCGATGTATTTTAAAAGACTTTCCCTGCGGAAAAGGATGAGGCCGAGTTGTTTCCACATCGGGACGATCCCTTTGAATTTTTTTGTGGAAGGAATAGGCTCTCTCGAAAAATAGAGAATGTTGTCGTGCAGACCGAGAACGACCTTGACGGTGTTCGGATCTAGGAATTCCTCCCAGCTTTCGATTTTAGCGATGAGATTTACAACCTCGACCGCCTCTCCGACGGCGATGGGCTTTACAAGCGCGTCGAGCATTCCCGGAACGAGCATCGGCTCATCTCCCTGGATCATGGCCGCGTAATCAATCCGGATTCCTGTGATTTGTTCGATCTTCAAAAGAGCCTCACCCGTCCTGTCCGAAGCCCTTTGGTGGGATGAGGCAGTCATGACAGCCCGACCGCCGACGCTTTCAATATAGTCGGAGATCTCGGCGTCGCAGGTTGCGACCCAGACATCGCTGAACGAAGCACACATTTTGCTTCGGAAATAGACATGGCCGATCATGGGCATGCCGAGGATATCAGCCATCGGTTTGTTCGGGAACCTGGTCGAGTCCATCCGGGCGGGAATGACGCCAACAATGTTCATAGGATCGTTCCGGACAGGGAGAATATTCAAATCGTCCTTATGGTCTTGGCTGGAACGCCGGCCGCGAACGACCTTGAGGAGACGTCTTTGGTCACCACCGAGCCGGCGCCAATGACGGAATAATCACCGATTGTGATAGGGCCGATGATAATAGCCCCGCTCCCGATATAGCAGCCCCTTCCAATCACAATATCCCGACCGTTTTCGGGGACATAATGCAAGGGCCGATTCTCTCTCTCCGCTTCTCCAATATGGTAGTGTTTGCCGGTCAAAACCATCACGTCTTCGCCGAAGACGGTTTCTTTCCCGATGACGATCCGTCCTGACCGTGTGTTGAAGTAACAAGATTTTGGAATGTTCTTTTTCGCGTTTTCCAGATCTTCGATTAGCAAAGGATTCTGGCCCTGCGCGAGGCAGTGTTTGTTTATTCGCAAATCATACAGCTCCGCCAGATGCCATGCGATCGGCTTGAAGGTCAATAATAGTCTTTGGATAAATTCGTGCAACAGAGACTCAACTTCTTTTAATTTTCTTCATTCGTTCTCGACAAGCGGTCCCCAAGAAAAGAAAGTCTGTGCCGAAAGCGAGGAAACGATAGCCGGCCTCGATCTTTTCTTGAAGCAAGCGGACAACGGGCTGAACGATATGGTACCCCAAGGGCTTCCCGGCTCCTTTGGAAATTCGCTCATAGGATTGGAGCTGCTCTTGAACATCCTCGTCATCAAAGCGGCCTGGTTTTCCCAACGAGCCCGAAAGATCGTAAGGACCGATGATCGTGGCATCGATTCCGTCGACATCGAGGATCTCTTGGAGATGGTGGATCGCTCCAACATGTTCGATCTGCGCGATGACCACGGACTCTCGGTTTATCCAGCGAGCGTATTCTTCGAATTTGAAACCGTATCCTTGAGCCCGGGCCAAGCCCACCCCGCGATTACCAAAAGGGGGATAACGCACGGCCCGGACAGCAGCTTCCGCTTGTTCTTTCGTGTTCACCATGGGGACGATCACCCCTTGGGCGCCCGCGTCCATTACGCGTTTGATCAAGTTTGGGTCGTTGGAAGTCAGCCGAACCAGAGGGATCACTTTCTTTAGATCGATGATGCGGATGAGATCTTCCGCTTCTCGGATCGTGATGGCACTGTGCTCGAGGTCGACGACCAGCCAATCGAAGCCGGCATCGGCCATGATCTCCGGAATGGCCGGATGTGCAAGATTGATCCAGGAGCCGATCGTCAGCTCATTTTTCTTTAATCGGTTTTTCAAGCTTTCCATGGGCATCAACCCTTCAACGCCGAAGGAGCGAGGCGTTTCACGATTCCCGCGATTTTTCCTTTTTCTCGACCGTTTAGAACGGAGACATACAGGAAGAGGAGAAAAAGGGCGACGAAGGCGCTTTTCATGGCGAGCGCTATAAGGAAGGAATGAAAGAACAGGAGGGAGTTGACGATGATGATGAACAGTCCGGCGGCAAGGACCTTGACTAACCGGATGCTTTCTATTTCAATCTTGAACAATCGATTGGAAATGAAATATACAAGAGCGATGGTAACGGCAAACGTAAGCAGAATATTATAGGCGGCAGCCATGTATCCGAATCTTGGTATCAACAGATAATTGAGAGACGCATTGAACACGACACTCACCCAAAAAATGATCGCATGATAGTAGATTTTTCGGGAGAAGTAAATACCATTGTCGATAATGTTGATTACGCCGTAGATCAAATGGGCCAGCATGACGATGGGGATGATCTTGTAAGCGACAATATAGTCTTTTTGTCCCGAGATCAACTTCAGCAGTTCATGGGAAAATAGAGAGATAGCCACGGTGATGAACGTTCCGATAACGAAATAATAGGTCAGGATAAGCCGATAGAGTTCGCGTGCGTTGGAATCGTGACGATATTCCATCCTCATCGGCGCATAAATCTGGCTGAAAGGAAGAATGAAGAGGATGTGGATCATCGTTCCGAGTTTATATCCCAGAGTATAGATCCCGACGTCACCAAGCGTACCGTATTTATTGATGAACAATTTGTCGATCGAAGTCATCAAGTAATATCCAAGTCCGATGAAAATCGTCGGAAGGCCGAATTGGAGTTGCACCTTAAGTTCATGTTTGGAGAGGTGCCAACCAAACGAAGTTCTGGAGAAAAGAAACAGACAAAAAAATAAAATGATTTGATTGATAAGATCGCCCAGGATTGGTGCCATGACGCCCATTTTCAACTTCGTTAAAAAGGTCGTGATCAGCGAAACGGATAAGAAGAGCGACAAGAGATTCAGGGAGATGACGTGTTTGGATTTTCGCTGGAAACGGAGAATGATATAAAAGAGGGCGTTGATGAAGGCTATGGCCGAGGAGGTCAGAATCAAGAAAACATGAAGGGCGTATTTTTCGTTTTGGAAGAGCCATGTCGATAATTGAAAACGGAGAACAAAGGCCAAAATAATCTGCGCTACCGCTCCGGAAAGGCAAATGACCAGCGACGTCGTTGCGGTTTTTTTCCGTTCCGGACCTTCTGGATAGTCGAAATAGGATCGAGCGAGAGCGGACGAAGCGCCCAGAAAGAGGACGGACCCGGCGATAGTGGCGCAGAGCTGGAGAAGAGCGAGTGTTCCGTATATATTCGGCGAGTAATAACGCGTGTAAAGAGGGATCAGGATGAATCCAAGGGCAGTCTGCAATACCGATCCCATTCCATATATCAGAGTATGGCTGACCGCTTCTCTGATTTTTGCCGACAGGCTTTTTTCGGTCATTTGGATTAGATACTAGTTTTAGAACCAAGTTTGATACGGCCAGATGGCAAAAATCTCATAACCGGCTCTCATCCATATGGATAAGACATATCGAGACTTCGAAGAGCCTGTTTTCTTCTTCTACTTTTTTAATCGAAATCTTGTGTTTTCTTTTATAATTTTTTCTCGGAAAAACACAATTCCAACCGAGAGACAAAATCCGATAAATCCGGCGAGCAGGACATTCTGTTTTTTATTTGGAGAAACGGGGCTGAATGACGGTGTCGGCTCCTTAATGAGCTGGGTATAATCGATTCGATTTTTTTTATCTTCAGAAAGCTTGATATCATTCTTAAGATTGCTGATATTATTGCCGACTCCAAGTATGCCATTTTTAATATTCTCGATTCCCGTTTTCATTGATTCAATCTCGGTCTGATTCGAATCCATTCCCGTTCGAATCTGACTGATTTGATTATCGATTTGGCGCAATGCCTCCATTTTGCCTTGGATGGATTGAGCTAGGCTTTCACGGTTCAATCGCTCGGCGCTCACTTTATCTTCGAGCGAATTATAATATCGCAAGTTCTGCTGAACTTCATTGGAATAGAGAAGCAGGGCAAGGGCATCGGTCCCAGTTTTTTGTTCG
The DNA here is from genome assembly GCA_017883285.1 of Candidatus Aminicenantota bacterium. Lineage (GTDB taxonomy): Bacteria > Acidobacteriota > Aminicenantia > Aminicenantales > UBA4085 > FEN-413. The sequence continues at coordinate 20,394 of JADGNV010000013.1, forward strand.
GCCAAAGCCTTCCGCTGCTGCTTTTCCAGTTCGTCGATACGGGTCTTAACCGACTTCATTTCTTCAAAAACACCTAGAATCCGTTCTTCGGTGATTTTAAGCCTACTTTTATCGGATTCGATTTCGTTATTGAGTTTTTCCTTCTCGATCTTTTTCGAGTCGATATCAAACTCTTTAAGCTTGATTCCATTTTGCCGGATCTTGATTTCGTTCTGCGTCGTGATAATAGCGTTTTCCCGCGATTTGATTTCATTTTCGAGATCGAGGATTCTATTTTTCGTTCCTTCGACTTGAGTGTTTAGGCTATTGATTTCGACATCAATCTTCCTATCGAAATCGCTTTTTAGGTGGTTGAAGAGCGCCATGAGAATCTGCCGCCCTATCTGGGGATCTTTATCGCGGATAGAAACACGGATGAGGTTGGTGTCGCGCAGGTTTTCGGCTTTAATTTTCGGGAATTCGCGGTCCGCAATATTGAGCTCGGCCCCGATGAGAGAATTGTAGGATCCTTCCATGATCTGGCTAGCGATTTGCTTCGGTTCGGCAACGAGAACCTGTTTGAATTCACCTGCCTGATTCTGAGTCAGAAATTTGCTCGGAATGATGATGGCGTCCACTTCCCAAACTTTCGGAAGACCAAAACTCCAAATTGCGACGACAATAACTAAAACTAACGTCGGGATGATGATCTGCCATCGCCGTTTCCAGGCAAGGGTGAAGTACTCCATCAGATTGATGTTCTCATATTCCATTTCTTCTTGTTGCATAAAACAATCCTTGAATTTAATATCAGCTTGAGTTTAGCACGACTAAGAAAAAGAAAAAAGTTCAGCGTTGTTCGCCGATGATGCAATTGAGCTTATAATTGCCGTAGCCAGCGATAGGATCGCGACCGACTTTCTGCCAATCTCCATCTGGAAGGAAAGTCGCCTTGGCGAAGCATTTTTTCGTCTCGGCGCCGGGGAGGACATCTTCCGAGGAGACGAAATGCAAAGTGAAGCTGTGATAGACCTTTGGCTTGGCGGCGATGACTTCGTCGAGTGCCGCCTTGGAAATTTCCTCGAGTTTAGCTTTGATAGGACGCCCCTGGACCCGGATCCAATAGAATCGATTGATCGTTGGAAATCCGATCGAATCAGTTTTGAGGACTTTGATAGGCACCCCAGTGAGAGACGACACTTTTGCTTCATCGATTTCAGAAACAACCAAGACGGACGTAGACGATTCCGGAGCCGGGCCGCTTTTATTGCAGGCAGCGACGACAAGTCCGGTTGCGATAAGTCCCCCCAGAAGAAACATATTCCCTTTCATAACCCACCTCCTTCAGCCATCAGTTGACGGCCAATCGGTCCCCCGATCAGAACGAAAAATATTTATTAACAAAAACGAAGAAAATAAGCAAGCTACCGCCATTGGATGGATGACGCGTCGAGCGCTTTCATCTCTCTAATGGCCCTTATAAACAGTCAGCCAAATCAAGACGAGCCTAATCGCCGCTCCGGAAAAAAATGCTGATGATTCCGCCTATCTTGGGAGTAAAATAGCTTTCAACATGCTGTTAAAAAGCACCTTTCTCCAGTTCCCAAAGAAGCGAAATATATTTTATCTATATGGGGGGATGACGTCAAGAAAATCTTGCTAATTCCAAATCTTTTTCCTTCCAAAATACCATATTCTAGGAGTTAATTTTTCTTCCTTATTTATTCCCACCCGGCCCCGCCCAGGAAATCCGTCGTTTTCCCGATATTGCCCAGGCCGAGGGAAAATTTGATTTGAAACTCGGGCTTGTCCCGGAAAAAGTAGATCCTCACATCTGCTTTGAAATCCAGGCATTGGTAGTGATAGACCAGGCTTGCCGCCGAATACATCATCTGCTTGTCGGAAATGTTGTAGTCGATCTCCGCCCGGGCGTCCAGGTTGAGGGGAGCGATCTTCGCGCCGCCCGCCAGGCTTATCTGGTGGCGGTCATAGTAGATGCTCTTATAATAGGGAAACGTGCTTTTGTACCAGTTGACGTTCAAGAACAGATCGTCCGACGGCACACCGAGATTCGCTCCCAGACGGATGCTCGAGAAAGTCTTGAAGTATGTGTTGTAGCTCATGCTGAAATCGAAGCTGTACTTTTCTCCGGGATAGAACCGGACGTAGCTCGCCAGCTCGGAAAAACGCGGAATCACGCCATTGATGGGAGGATAATAGCTCATGGGACTATTTTCGGGCGATAGATAATACGTCTGGTTGAGCCCCCACGTAAATATTTCCCGGGGCGTGGCCCCCGTCTTGAGAAGAAAATGATTCGTCAGGCCGTAGGTCAATTGATGATATCGGAAAAGGGGATAAGCGGTGACGATTTTCTCCGAATTCACCGTGAGGCTTTCATATCGATACGTGATCGACGGCTCGATGATGTGCTTCAAGCGTTTCAGGCTTTTGTTTTCGCTGTCTACCGCCCCGCCCAAGTCCCAGATCCTATAAAAAACGGGGCCGATGAATTCCATATTCAGAGCATAATTCGAAGTCAGGACGGGCGTATCGACGATGCCTACCCCTGGCTTCAAGCTCTGCCAGGAGTATTTGAGGTTGCTTTCCACAGAAAAATTCGCCGTTAACCAAGGGATACCGTTGAACGGGAGGCTCAAGGAAGGATTGAGGGAAAAATCCTGGCTTTTAAGCTGTGTCTCCGACTTGTATTGGGTGTCCCAGCCGTATTGCCAGCGATTGAAAGATGATGAAAAAGACAAAAAGAGGGGACCCAACAATTTCATCTTGAACGAATCGAAGTTGATCTGGGGCAGGGATCGGGTGATCAGCGAGCTATTGTTGACGGCGGGGAAGCTCGTCTCGAATTGGGCGGCCCGGATGCTGAAGCTGAACGTATTCCACGATTTCGAGACATAGATCTGCGAACTTTTATTGAATACTAGAGCCCGCTGAAGATCGTTGTCGAATTCGCGCAAAAACTCGAAGGAACTCTGGTAATCCACGGCAGCCACGAGACTGAAGCCTCCTGGCAAAGCCTGGCTGTGGTTCCAGCGGATGATGTAGGCGTCCGCGGGCGTTGGTACGCCTTCCTGCGGCTTGAAAGTGAAATAATAAAGGTGAGCGTTGCCGTTCGTTCCGCCCGGAAAAATGTAGCGGGATTCCAATCCGCCGCCGACGCCCTTGCTGGCATAATAATCCAGGCTGAACGTGGCGTCCATGTTCCGGGCGATCGCCCAGTAGAAGGCCTCGGAGAAGCGCAGGCCCTTGGTCTGCGAGTATCCGACCAGAGGCATCAGGAACCCCGTCGCCCGCTCCTGGTCGAGCGGGTAGCGCATGTAGGGCCAGTAGAAGATCGGTATGCCCTTCACCGTGAAGACGGCCCCCCACATCTCCACATAGTCGTCCTTCTTGAAGTTCGCCCGGGAGAACGAGAACTTCCAACGGGGGACGGGCTGGGCGCAGGAGGTGAACGAGCCCGCGCTCATGCTGTAAAGATTGTCCGCCTTGCGCTCGATCGCATCCGACTCGTAGCGGATGGTCGGTTGGATGAGACCCACGCCCTTGACGAGCGACCCCTGGTCGCTGTCCATGTTGAACGCCAGGCTCTCGGCGCTCAGGACCTCGGCGGGAAATTCGAGGACGACGTGGCCGACGGCCGTGACGTCCTTGGTCTTCATGTTGAGGTCGACACGGTCGGCCGAAAGCTTGAGCCCTCGGTAAAGAATCTCCACGTCGCCCGTCAGGATGACCTTGTCGGGGTCCCCCGACGGACGCTCCTGCGTCCGGGACGAGAACTTGATCTCCGAGGATTGGGTGGCGGCGGCGGTTTGGGCATGGAGCGCGCCCGCCGTGAAGACGAAAACAAGGATCAGGGACGCGGAAAGAGCGCGAAAAAAGCGGGGCATGTCATTCCGAGCGGTGCGAGGAATCTCCTCGCCTTCCTCGTCAGGCCGCATGGGATCCCTCGCATAGCTCGGGATGACACGCCGGTTCACTTCCGATCTTTATATTGAACTTCATAAAACGCCTTGTACTCGGCGCTCTTCTCCTTGATCTTGCGCCACCAGGCCTCGTTCTCGACGTACCAGCGGACCGTGCGCTCCAGGCCGGCCTCGAACTCCACTTCGCGCCGCCAGCCCAGGGCTTTGATCTTGCGGCAATCCACGGCGTAGCGCCGGTCGTGCCCCAGCCGGTCGGGAACGAAGGTGATCAGGTCGCGCGGCTTGCCCAGGCGCTTGACGATCCGGCGGGCGACCTCGATGTTCTTCCGTTCGTCGTTCGCCCCGATGTTGTAGGCCTCCCCGGCGGCCCCGGCCCGGGCCACGAGCTCGATCGCCCGGCAGTTGTCCTCGACGAACAGCCAGTCGCGGACGTTCGCCCCCTTGCCGTAGAGCGGCAGGAGCCGGCCCTCCAGGGCGTTGGTGATGAAAAGGGGGATGAACTTTTCGGGATATTGATAGGGCCCATAGTTGTTGCTCGGCCGGACGATCATGACCGGTGTGCCGTACGTCACGTGATAAGCGTAAGCCAGCCTGTCCGCGCCCGTCTTGCTGGCGGAATAGGGGGAGGACGGATTGAGGGGGGCGGACTCCTTGAAAAACCCCTCGTCGCGGCTGCCGTAGACCTCGTCCGTGGAGACGTGGAGGAAGAATTCGACGGCGGGCGTGCGGCGCACGGCCTCGAGGAGGACATATGTTCCATGGACGTCGGTCATGACGAACTCACCGGCGTCGAGGATCGAGCGGTCGACGTGGGTCTCGGCCGCGAAATGGAAGACGCCCTGGACGTGCTCCAGGATGCCGCCGACGAGCTCACGGTCCCGGATGTCGCCCCGAATGAACTCGTAGCGGACGTCGCAAGCGACGTCGCTCAGGTTGTCGAGGTTTCCGGCATAAGTCAGCTTGTCGAGGTTGACGATCCGAATGTTCGGATAGCGGGCCAGCAGGAACCGAATGAAGTTGCTGCCGATGAACCCCGCCCCGCCGGTGACGAGGACGGTCTTGCCGTCGAGGCAGCGCTGGGGAGAGGCTTTAGGGGCTGACTTCATGTTTCCATCCTTTCCAGTTTGGGGTCAGGTCTTAACATTTAACAAATTTGACCCGGCCTGACCCTTTGGTGTCAGGCCTCGCCATAAACGTCAAGAGTTAAGACCTGACCCTCGTTTATCCGTCCTTCCGACTCCAGTCGTAGGGAATGCCGCCCGTGTGCGGATCGAGTCGCTGCTCGTCGGGCTTCTTGTAGTCATATATTTCGGTCTGGGCGTTGACGACGATCGCCTCCTCAGGGCCGACGCATTTCCAGCCGTGCCAGATGCCGGCCGGGATATGGATGAGGATCGGATTGTGGATGCCCATGAAGAATTCGTCGATCTCCTCGAACGTCGGCGACCCTTTCCGCGCGTCGCGAAGCACGACCTTGACCATGCCCGCGACACAGGCCATGTTGTCGGCCTGCTTCTCGTGCTTGTGCCAGGCTTTAACGACGTCGGGATAGGTGGTCGTCATGTAGACCTGGCCAAACTTCTCGAAGGCCTCATCGTCCGCCCGCAAGATTTCCATCAGGCGGCCGCGCTCGTCTGAAATAACCTTGAGCTTCTTGATTTTCACGCCGTCAATCATACTATCGCTCCTCCCCTAGTGAGATTGCCACGCTCCCTTCGGTCGCTCGCAATGACAAGCAACATGTCATTGCGAGCCATCGCGCGCTTGCGCGGTGACGAAGCAATCTCCTCTTCATTTCGTTTCCGACGCCAGCCGCTTCAAATATTCCCCATAGGCATTCGGAGTATTTTTCGCTTGGCGAAGGAGGGCGTCCCGATCGATATAACCCTGGTGGTAGGCGATCTCCTCGGGGCAGGCGATCATCAGGCCCTGCCGGTCCTCGACCGCCTGGACGAAATTCGCCGCCTGGAGGAGCGATTCGTGCGTCCCGGCATCGAGCCAGGCCACGCCCCGGCCCATGATCTCGACCCGCAGCTCCCCCCGCTTCAGATATTCATGGTTGAGGTCGGTGATCTCGAGCTCGCCCCGGGATGAGGGCTTCATCTCCGCCGCCCGCCGCGAGACTTCGCCGTCATAGAAATAGATGCCGGGGACCGCGTAGTGGGACCGAGGCTTAGTGGGCTTCTCCTCGATGTTAACGGCTTTCAAGTTCTTGTCGAACTCGACGACACCGTAGCGTTCCGGGTCCTTGACGGCATAGGCGAACACGACCGCCCCATGCTCGAGACGGGCCGCGGCTTTGAGCTGCTCGGCCAGCCCGTGGCCGAAGAAGATGTTGTCGCCCAGGATGAGGCAGACCGGCTTCCCGTCGACAAACTCCCGCCCGACGAGGAACGCGTCGGCCAGCCCGCGAGGCTCGTCCTGGATCTTGTAGGCGAAGGATAGCCCCCACTGCCGGCCGTCGCCGAGCAGGGTCTGGAAGGCGGGCATCGCCTCGGGGGTCGAGATAACCAGGATTTCCCGGATCCCGGCGAGCATCAGCATGGACAGAGGGTAATAGACCATCGGCTTGTCGTAAACCGGCAGGAGCTGCTTGCTGACGCTCAGGGTGAGCGGATTGAGCCGCGTCCCCCGCCCTCCCGCCAAGATTATGCCTTTCATCGAAGTTCCTTTTTAGGCCGATATGGTGTCTTCCCTTGGCGAATCAAGATATATCCCATTGTTCCCAATAAATTTAGCACATAAGAATAATTGAAGCAATTGATAAAGAAGTGCCTATCGGCGCGGGCGGCGGCGGGTTCCTGCTGATCGTGGCCAAGTCGCCTCGGGACGCGCGGACGGTCCGCCGTCTCCTCGAGCAAAAGCCCCCGAACGACCGGGCCCGGTTCTTCGACTACGAAATCAGCCGCGAAGGGCTGAACGTCACGGTGTGTTGAACACCCCCGTATCCACCCATTCCTTCTTCAGCACCGACCAGAAATCCTCGGCCAGGCCCTGGACTACGTATTCGTAGGGCAGCCAGCCGTATCCCCCGTCGCCCCACGCCTCGCCCCAGGAATTGCGGATGAGAAACGCGCCCTTCGTCGCGCGGCGGCTCGTCCTGTTCTCGATCTCGATCCGGTCGTCATAGCCGACGGCGTCGACGGCGTGCCCGCCCAGGACGCGCTCGGAGTCGGCGGGATACGGGATGGCGCCGCGCTCGTCGGCCATCTCCACGGAGCTGTAGACCGTGAACCCGAACATCGACGGGTGGCCGGCCGCGAGGTAGGAGCGGACGCCGTCGAGGACGGCGGCAGGACGGGCGGACGGCGGGTCGTGGCGGTAGTACTGCAGGGTCTTATAGTTCTGGGCGAACGCGTAACAAAAAGCCGGCGGCTCCCGGTCGAATTTCTCCGCGTCGTCGAAATACGGCCAATACTCCTCGGGGGGCACGCCGAAGAGGACCATGGCCCCGACGGTCGTCCGGAGATAGGCGCCCGTGTCGCCCTTCTGCTTCATCAGGTTGCGGGTCGCCTTGTACAGAAACAGGCGCGAGGCGTCGGTGTGACGGCCGAAGGCCTTCCGCTCGTAGTATTCTATGAGGCCCGCCCCGGCGTTCGCCGTGCACGAGCCGAGGCTCCGCTGGTCCTCGACGGGAGAGCACCATTCGCGGAGATCGACAGCGGAAGAACGAGCGCGGGGTTTGCCCGGCTCAGCCGCGCGCTTTTTAAGACCGGTCGGCCGCAGGACTTCGGAAATCGAGGCCGTGGATTCCGTGTAATCCCGAAAATCCGGATAATCCGGAAGCCAGCCGAAAGACAGGGCGCGAGGATCTAGGGACATGAGACAACCCTCCTTTTGCTTATCCCGGAAAATACGGCGAAAGCGCCGGTTCCCGCCACCTTTCATACGTTTAGTCGGCCGACGGGGATGGTGTTAGAGACGAATCGCTTTTTGACAATCCCTTTGCCTCCCCCTACAATGGTCCCGCATGGATTACCGGAAACTGGCCGACATCAGCTCCCTGGCCATGATGCTGCCCGCGTCGATCGCGGTCGGCCTGTTCTTCGGCTACTGGCTGGACAAGTGGCTGGGGACGGATCCCTGGCTGCTGATGATCATGACCCTGCTGGGGGTCGCCTCGGGCCTGATCAGCCTGATCCGGGGGATCAACAAGTATAAAGATAGCGATGTTTAAAGCAAAGAGGGGGTCCCTCGCTCCGCTCGGGACGACATGGAAAGGGGTCATTGCGAGCGAGCGGAGCGAGCGTGACAATCTCCTCTTAAAAAAGAGGGGGTCCCTTGCTCCGCTCGGGACTACACCGCACGCCAAAAGGACATAAACATGCCCGACCCGCAGCCCGATCCCCTGGAAGAGAAGATTCTGAGGCGCATTCCCCTCGAAGTCATCGCCTTTGCCGCCTTCATCGCCGTCCCGGTCGGGCTCGTCTTCGGGGCGCTCGCCGGCATGTTTTTCCTCGGGGGCGGGGCCCTGGCCGCCGTCGGCTTCCTGTGGCTCAAGAGCTCGCTCACCCGGGTCTTGGCCAAGGGCAAGGCCCAGGCGCTGCGCTCCGGGGTCCTCCTCTACGGCCTCCGGTTCGTGTTGATTCTCGGGATGTTTTTCATTATAATCCTCCTCTATCCGAAGAGGCTTTTGGCCTTCGCGGCCGGCTTTTCTTCGGTGATTCCCGTATTTTTGGGCGAAGCGGTCGTGGCCCTCGCCCGCATGAAGACATGGAAGGTCTAGAACACAGTCTCGCTATCGTCGAGCTCTTCAACAAGCTCTTCAGCCGTCCGGTTGCGGCCCTTTTGGCGTTGATCGGCGTCAAAGTCGAGAACCCGGCGAACTGCATCCCCGACTACGTGGTGATGGTCCTCATCGTGGCCGCCTTCTTGACCGTCTTCCTGGGGCTCGCCGCCCGAAAGCGCCGGATGGTGCCAGGCAAGCTCCAGAGCGTCCTCGAGCTCATCATCATGTTTTTCGAGGGCCAGCTCGTCGAGATCATCGGCCCGGAGGGCAAGAAATACTTGCCGATGCTCGGGACGGTGGGCCTCTTCATCTTCTGCTCGAACCTGCTCGGCCTCATCCCGGGGCTCATGTCGCCGACGAGCAAGCTCAACGTGACCATCGGCTGCGCCCTGACCGTTTTCGTCTATTACCATTACCAGGGGATAAAGTCCCAGGGCGTGCTCAAGTACCTGAAGCATTTCATGGGGCCCGTCCCGGCGCTCGCCCCGCTCATGATCCCGATCGAGCTCATCAGCCATTTCTCGCGTCCGGTGTCGCTCTCGATCCGGCTCTTCAGCAACATCTTCGCCGAGGACGTGCTGATCGTGGTCATCGCCTCGATCATCCCCTACTTCCTGCCGCTTCCGTTCATGGCCCTGTCGATCTTCACCGGGTTCCTGCAGGCGTTCATCTTCATCCTGCTGGCCTGCATCTACATCTCGGGGGCCATCGCGCACGAGGAGGAGCAGGAAGAGCATGCGGACCACGCCCCGGCGCACGCCGCGGCGTGAGGGTGGGTGAGGATGTAATGCGCATGAGATTGCCGCGCCGCCCCGCAAGAGCGGGACGACTCGCAATGACATAAAAAAGGAGTCACCATGAATAGAAAAATGAAGGCCCTCGGGTTGTTGGTGTTCTTCGCCCTGGTCGCCGCCGCCCCGCTCCTGGCCCAGGAAGTCGCCGGGCCCAGCGAGACGAAGGCTTCCCTCTATAGGCTGTCGATCATCGTCGGCGGGGCGATCATCACCCTCGCCGCGGCCGCGGGCGCGTTCTGCCAGGCCAAGGCCATCAGCAGCGCCTGCGAAGGCATCTCCCGGAACCCCGGCGCCGCGCCCCACATCCGCTTCCTGCTGCTTCTCGGGCTGATCCTGATCGAAACGCTGGTCATCTACGCCCTCCTCGTGACGTTCATCATCCTCATGGTGAAGTGGGGTAAGTACACCTAAGCATGGCCGCCCCCGTCTTCCAAGTCATCGGCGCGAGCTTTAAAAGGTTCAACGACGACCGCTGCTTCCGGCACGCCATCGTCGTCTCCTACTTCGCCCTCCTCTGCGCCGTGCCGCTCCTGGCCCTCCTGGCGTTCGTGGCCAACAAGTTCCTGGGCGACGTGGAGCTCGCCGTCCGCGGCCTTCACCTCTTCAGCGAGGACTTCTTCGCCCGCCTCGACCCCACCTTCTTCGACAAGCTCGACGGCGTGATCGACAACGTCGGCAACCTGGGCTGGTTCGGGCTAGTGGGCTCGCTCGTGACCGGGAGCTTCCTCTTCTCCAACCTGATCTTCGCCCTCAAGTCCGTTTTCAAGACGACGGAGAAGAAATCCTTCCTCTACAACCGCGTCCTCGAATATTTCATCATGTTCGTCAGCGCCTCCATCCTCATCCTCTCCCTCTCGATCACCTTGGTCTGGACGGCGGCCCACCGGGCGGCGACGGCCAGCGCTTTCGTCCGGGAGTACCTGAACCCGGGGATCATGAAGGTCATCGACAGCGTCGTCGTCCAGTATCTCATCCCGTTCGTCCTGGGCTTCGTGGTTTTGTTCACCCTCTATCGCATCATTCCCGAAGTGAAGATACGGATGCGGGCTGCGATCGCGGCGGCAGCCGTCGGGTCGCTGCTCTGGGAGATCTTCAAGAGGATCTTCGTCATTTATGTGGCCAAATTTTCGGTGGTGGGAGTCGTCCTGTCGAAGCTCGTCCAGGGGACGCTGACCTCGATCATCTTCTTCCTCCTGTGGATCACGTTCTCCGTGGCCATCCTGCTGTGGGGGGCGGAGCTGGCCGTGGTGCTGAATGAAAGGATGGCAGCAAAGGCGGCGAAAAACGCATAATATCGTTGCGAGACGAAAATGGGGACACAGAACCACGATTTCTATTTGCTGACAGAGAGCACGTGTTCTGTGTCCCCATTTTCTAGGTGTCCTTGCGACAAAGCAACTCCCTCTGCTAGAGTAGGTTCATAACATGCGCTTAACGGTCAAGGAGCTGGCGGAACGGCTGGGCTGCCCCTGCGAAGGCGACGGCGGGACCGTCCTCACGGGAGTCGCCGCCCTGGACAAGGCCGTGGCCGGCCGGGGCGATCTCGTCTTCATGGCCGGGCCAAAGTTCCGGCCCCTCCTGGAGGCGACGGCCGCGGCCGCCGCGATCCTCCCACCCGGCGAGGCGTTCGACCGGATCCCCGTCCTGCGCGCCGAGAACCCGCAGCTCGCCTTCGTCCGGGCGACCGGGATCTTCCATCCCGCGGCCAAGCCCGCGCCCGGCGTCCACCCGACGGCCTCAGTCGCGCCGACGGCCCGCCTCGGCAAGGGCGTTTCGGTGGGCGCGGGCTGCGTCGTCGGCGACGGGGCGGATATCGGAGACGGGACGGTCGTCCACCCGCTGGTGTCGATTTATCCCCGGGTCAAGGTCGGCGCGGACTGCGTCCTCCATTCCCACGTCTCCCTGCGCGAAGGGGTGACGCTCGGCGAGCGGGTCATTCTCCACAACGGCGTCGTAATCGGCGGGGACGGCTACGGCTATCTCAAGGGCGGGGACGGCCGCTACGTGAAGATCCCACAGATCGGAACGGTCGTCATCGAGGACGACGTCGAGATCGGGGCGAATTCGACCGTGGACCGGGCGGCGCTCGGCGAGACGGTGATCCGCCGGGGGACGAAGATCGACAACCTGGTCACGATTGCCCACAACGTCGAGATCGGGGAGAACGTCCTCCTCGTGGCCCAGGCCGGCATCGCGGGGAGCTCCAAGGTGGGCCGAAACTCGATCCTGAGCGGCCAGGTCGGCGTGCCCGACCACATCGAGATCGGAGAGAACGTCGTCATCGCCGCCAAGACGGGCGTGACGAACGACATCCCGTCGGGGTCGTTCGTCTCCGGGAGCCCGCACCTCGACGTGCGCGTCTGGCGCAAGTTCTGGGCCTGCGCTCCGCAGCTCTACGACCTGATCAAGGACGTGAAGAAGCTGAGGGCGCGGGTGGAAGAACTGGAGAAAAAAGATTGATTGTCATTGCGAGGAACCTCACTCCGGTGAGGTGACGAAGCAATCCCGCACGCTCAAAACTACGCTCGATCTCCGGCCGCTCTATCACGCAAGGAGGAGAGGATCCGGGCTCATGTGCTCCTGTGCTATCTTTCGCTCCTGCTGGTCCGGATCGCGGAGCACGAGACGGGCGAGACCTGGGACCGAATCCGTCCGAACATGGACCGTTGTCATCTCGGAGAATTTTCTTCAAAAGATGGGCGCATTTTGCAGCGCACGGAACTGACCTCGGAACAGGTTAACATCTTGAATCGGTTGAAAATAGCTCATCCGCCATCGGTCTATAACGTCCAGATAAGCGCCTAGAACCGTAGGCACACGCCACTTTTTTGATTTTCCCATAACCCCATGATAATCTATCAGTTAGGACGGGTCGTTAGTCTATGACTGTCGAACCCCAGTGAGAGTAACCCCGGCTATGGAGGCGAAAATTACAGATCACGTTTGGACGATTGAAAACATTTTAGAATTGATCAATTAACAAAAAAAATAAGCCGATTACTTATGGGGGCTATTCTTGGGGAGCCCATGTCGGTCTAAAAGGGCACCCAAGCCATCCTTCCCAATTCTTGTCTGCTTTGACCCCAATATAGCGGAAAGAGTCCCTTCTGGGAGGATATCTCTTTTTGCTGGAATAAAAGTTACCAAACATCTTCCGTCAACAAGTTTATTCATACATACGCCATGAGTCGTATAACGTTTGTCGACCTAACCGTCCTTAATAAGAAGTTTGATTAACTGAAATCCAGAAACAGGGGGAATTGACTGATCCGTCAAGGTCGTAGAAGGGCCTCGGCCATCGGATAAATATAGGGCATAGCAAACGTATTGTTATCCTTAGGACAATGAAATTTTGTTGAAATTTCCGTGGGTTTTGTGTGAACCATTTTTATATTATTTTCTGCGAAAAAGCGGGCGCGTTCTCCGACTTCTTCGAGAGTATTTAAATGACAAGTGACTGCTTCTATGATTCTCTTTTCTGCTTCATGGAGATTTAATGCATAGGTAGAGGTTCCCAATTCTTCACAGAAAGCTACCCATTTTCTTTTTTCTTTCTTAAATTTTAGGGTAAAAACCACATATGCTTGCATGATCCTCCTTCTCTTTGGTTGCATTATATCACTTCTGCCATGTTAAAAGTTAATAGGCGAAATTTTTCCATCTATATATATAGAAACGCCATAATGCGTTATTTTGTTTCATACCCCCTTAAAATTCAAACTGACCCACTACCCGTATCGCCGGAGCGATTCGGGACGACGCGGCAACCCCCTCTTATTTCTGCGACAAGTATTCATCCACGCTGATCGCCGCGTGGACGCCCGTCCCCACGGCCGTCGCCACCTGGTGGGGCGTGGAATCGATGACGTCCCCGGCGGCGAAGATGCCCGGCTGGGACGTGGCCATGTTGGACTTCACCACGATCTCGCCCCAGTCGTTGAGCTCGACGAGCCCTTTGACCACCGCGTTCAGCGGATCCATGCCGATCGAGACGAACAAGCCTTCGATCTTGAGCGGGGCCTTGGTCCCGTCCTTGACGTTCCGGAGCACGACGTCCTCGAGGTTCTCGCCGCCCCGGATCTCGTCGATGACCGAGTTCCAGCGGACCTCGATCTTCGGGTTGGCGAACACCCGCTCCTGGAGGATCTTGGTCCCGCGGAACCGGTCGCGGCGATGGATGAGGGCCACCTTCTTCGCGAATTTCGTCAGGAAGATGGCTTCCATCAAGGCCTGGTCGCCGCCGCCCACGACGGCGATGTCGCTGTCGCGGAAGAACGCGCCGTCGCAGGTGGCGCAGTAGGACACGCCCCGGCCGATGAGCCGCGCCTCGTTCGGCAGGCCGAGCCGCCGGTAGGCCGCGCCCGTGGCGACGATGACCGCCCGGCCCCGGTAATCCGCGTTCCCGCCCTTGACGATCCAGGCGTCGCCGTCCGGGACGATCGTCCGGCCGTCATCGATGATAATCCGGGCCCCGAAGGCTTCGGCCTGGGCCCGGAACTTGTCCATCAGCTCGAAGGGCGCCACGCCCTCCGGGAAGCCGGGGTAGTTCTCGATCCAGTCGCTGATGAGGATCTGGCCGCCGGGGATCGACTTTTCGAGGACGATCGTGTCCAGGCGCGACCGGCCGGTGTAGAGCGCCGCGGCGAGGCCGGCCGGCCCCGCGCCGACGATGACGACGTCACAAGCTTCTGTCATTGGAAAACCCGATCATTGCGAGCTGGGAAGGGGACACAGCCCGAAAATGGGGCTCTGTGTCCCCTTTCCAGCGCGGCAATCTCCTCTTCTCAAAAATGCTTGGTGATCGTCGCGACGATCTTGTCCTTGGGCAGGGCGCCGACGATCGTTTCCTTCAGCTGGCCGTCCTTGAACATCAGGATCGTGGGGATGCCCCGGACGCCGTATTTGGACGGCATAGCCCGGTTCGAATCCACGTCGAGCTTGCCGACCCTGAGCTTGTCCTTGTATTCGACCGCAATCTGCTCCACGATCGGGGCGACCATCTTACAAGGGCCGCACCACACGGCCCAGAAATCCACGATCACGGGCAGGGGGGATTTGAGCACTTCCTCTTCGAAGTTGGCGTCGGTGACGATGACGATGCTATCGGACATGTCGCGCTCCTCTAGTTGCGGTAACGGATCGGCCTATTACGAGCGTCCATGATAGATTTGGGAGGGGGAAAAGTCAAATCGAGCCCAAGCTGTCATCCCGGGCGGAGCGAGGGATCTCCTGCGGCCGGAGGGGATTGCTTCGCTCCCAAAGATCGCTCGCAATGACTCCCTTTCGTGTCGTCCCGAGCGCAGCGAGGGACCCCCTCTTCATCGGAGGGGATCCCTCGCTGCGCTCGGGATGACATTTTGCGGCCATTGCATCCGATCCCCGCCACGACTACAATAGCCCGAGGAGGTCGACCGGCATGAAAACGATCAGGACCGTCGGCGTCGTCATCAAGCCCCACGCTCCCCGCATCGAGAGCGCCCTGGCCGACCTCGAAGCCTGCCTCGCCGCCCGGAACGTCGCCTGCCTCCTCGAGGAAGCCGCCGCGGAGAAGCTCGGCCGGCCGGGCGGCATCCCCCGCGAAAAGATCCCGGAGCTGGTCGACCTCGTCGTCGTCCTCGGGGGGGACGGGACCCTCCTCAGCATCGCCCATATCGCCGCCCGCCGGAACGTGCCGGTCATGGGCGTCAACCTGGGCAGCCTCGGCTTCCTGACGGAGGTGCCTCTTCAGGAGATGGCCCTGACGCTCGAGGCCCTGTTCGATGGCCGGGAGGGCCTCGTCAATCCCCGGATGATCATCGAGGCCCGGTTCAACGGCCGATCCGAGCCCGGCCTCTGCCTGAACGACGTCGTCATCAACAAAGGCGCCCTGGCCCGGATGATCCACATTCGGATCTGGATCGACGGCCGCGAGATCGAAACGATGCGGGCCGACGGCCTGATCGTGGCGACACCCACCGGCTCGACGGCCTATTCCCTCTCGGCGGGCGGTCCGATCCTCCAACCGGCCATCCCCGCCTTCCTCCTGACGCCCATCTGCTCTCACACCCTGACGTTCCGCCCGATCGTCGTCTCGTCCGCCTCGACGGTCCGGGTCCAGCTCCTGACGTCGGGCGAAGAGGTCTTCCTGACCCTCGACGGCCAGCGCGGCTCTCCGATGGTGAAGAACGACGTGATCGAGATCAGGCGGGCGGACGTCGACCTGGCGCTGGTCTCGTCCCCGCAGCGCAGCTACTTCGAGCTGCTGCGGGAGAAGCTATCCTGGGGGGAGTGACCGTCGCGCGCCCGGAAGCAGGGTCGCAGGGCGGTACTGCATTCAAAGAATGCTGTAGAATTCCCGGATCTGGGCGGTGAGGCCGTCCGCGTCGAGGCGGAGCGCTTTCTTGATCTGGGCCGCCTTGCCCATCGGGTAGACCTCGACCGGCAGGCCGAGGCTCAGGAACCTCACCCCGAAGCGCTTGTTCCGGTCGAGGAGCTCGCGCACCGCCCCGCCGAACCCGCCGACGACCACCGCCTCTTCCGCGGTGACGATCGTCCGCCCCGCCTCCCCGTATTTCAGGATCGCCGCCTCGTCGAGGGGCTTGGCGAACTTCGCGTCGACGACCGCCAGGCTGATCCCCTCGGCTTCGAGCTTTTTCGCCGCCTCGAGGGCGGGATAGACCAGGCTGCCGTAGGCGAAGAGCAAGTCCCGGCCTTCCTTGAGCGTTTCGCTCCGGCCGAGCGGCACATCGCGGAAGTCCGGGTCGAGCGGCACGCCGACCGCCTCGCCCTTGGGGAAGCGGAGGGCGACGGGATGGCCGTAGCCGAGCGCGGCGTGGAGCATGTGCTGGAGCTGGTTCTCGTCGCGCGGGGCCATGAGGATGATGTTCGGCATGTGGCGCAGATAGGCGATGTCGTTGATCCCCTGGTGGGTGGGCCCGTCGTCGGGCACGACGCCGGACCGGTCGAGGGCGAAGACCACCGGCAGGTCCTGGAGGCAGACGTCGTGGTAGACCTGGTCGTAGGCCCGTTGGAGGAAGGTGGAATAGATGGCGCAGACGGGCTTGAAGCCGCTGAGGGCCAGCCCCGCGGCGAAATTCACGGCGTGCTGCTCGGCGATGCCGACGTCGTACAGCCGCTCCGGAAACTTTTCCCCGAACTTGGCCAGTCCCGTCCCCTCGAGCATGGCCGCGGTGATGGCCAGCACCTGGGGGTCGCGTTCGGCGATCCGGACCATCGTATCGCCGAAGATCGCCGAGAACGAGGCCTTGCCCCCGGCCGCCGACGGCTCGCCGGTCTCGATGACGAACGGCGCGGCCCCGTGGAAATGGGCCGGGTTTTCCAGGGCCGGGTGGTACCCCTGGCCCTTGCGCGTGACGCAGTGGATGAGCATCGGGCCGTCCTGGTATTTCTTGGCCTCCTCGAACACCTCGATGAGCGACGGCAGGCTGTGGCCCTGGACGGGGCCGATGTAGCGCAGGCCGAGCTCCTCGAAGAGCAGCCCGGGGAAAAACGTCTTCTTGAAGAGGTCCTCGACCGCCCGACCGGCCTTGATCATCGGCCAGCCGAGGCCCGGAATGGACTTGAGGAGCGTCTTGGCGTAGTCCTTCATCCGGAGGTAATGCTGCCCGGTGGCGAGGTAAGACAAGTATTTCGACAGGGCCCCGACGCTCGGCGATATCGACATCTCGTTGTAGTTGAGGACGATGATGAGCTTCTCGCGGAGGTGGCCGATCTGGTTCAGGGCCTCCCAGGCGATGCCGCCGGTCAGGCCCCCGTCGCCGACCACGGCGATGACCTTGTGCGTCTCCTGCCGCTTGTCGCGGGCGACCGCCAGGCCGAGGGCGGCGGAGAGGGCGGTCGAGGCGTGGCCGGTGTTGTAGATGTCGTGAACACTCTCCTCGCGGCTCGGAAACCCGAGGATGCCGCCCTGGCGGCGCAGGCTGCGGAACGCCTCGCGCCGTCCGGTGAGGATCTTGTGGGTGTAAGCCTGGTGGCCGACGTCCCAGATGATCTTGTCCCGGGGCGAATCGAAGACGTAATGGAGGGCGATCGTCAGCTCGACGACGCCCAGGTTGGAGGCAAGGTGGCCGCCGTTCCGGGACACGACTTCGATGATGTAGCTCCGGAGCTCGCCCGCGAGCCGGACCAGCTCCTCGGGCGTGAGCTTCTTCAGGTCCTTCGGACCCGATATCTTGTCCAGCAGCGTGTCCATGGGGATTACTGTCTTAAATACTGATTATACAACAAACACGTCGTCATCCCGAACGGAGTGAGGGATCCCCTCTTCTTAAACGGAAGTCTCTCGGGTCCCATCAGAGGAGATCCCTCGCCAGGCCTCGGGATGACACCCTTCACCTCTCCATCAGCTGGCGGGCGAGGCGGCATAGGTCGGGGGACTTGATCGATGCCGCGGCGAGGGCGGCCAGAGCGGCTTGGACGTGCCAGGCGACGCGCTCCTGGGCCTGGTCCGGGCCGAAGGTCCGAGCGTAGTTGGGCACGGCCGGGAGCCCTTTCCGCGGCGTTTCGTCCGCGTCGTGGATGTCGTCCCGGATCTGGAAGGCCAGGCCGAGGTTTTCGCCGTAGAGTGTCAGCGCCTTGAGCGCGGCGGGCTTCGCCCCGCCGATCCGCGCCCCGGCCCGGACGGCTTCAACGATCAGGGCGCCGGTCTTCTTGATCATGAGCTCGGTCAGGCCCTCCTCGGTGGCAGTCTCGGCCGCGTATGTGATGTCGAGGAGCTGGCCGCCGATCATCCCGTCCACGCCGGCCAGGCGCGCAGTCTCGTGGATGATTAGGGCCTTCGCGGCGAGGAGCCGCCGCGGGACGGGGGCGGCGGCCATGACCTCAAAGGCCAAGGTCAGCAGGCCGTCGCCGGCCAGGAGGGCGATGTCCTCCCCGAACTCGCGGTGGCAGGTCGGCCGGCCGCGGCGGAGGTTGTCGTCGTCCATGCAGGGCAGGTCGTCGTGGACGAGCGAATAGTTGTGGATGAGCTCGAGGCCGCAGGCGAAGGGCAGGGCCAGGGCCTCGTCCCCGCCGAGGGCGGCCGCGGTCGAGAGGCAGAGAATCGGCCGGAAACGCTTCCCGCCGCCGAGGACGGCATAGCGCATGGCCTGGTAGAGAAGCGTGTCGCGCCGGACGAGGATGCGGTCGAGCTCGCGCTCCACCGCCCTCCCCCGCCGGGCCAACGTCCGTTCGGTTCCCATGTCCGTTCCCCCTAGGGGTCAGGTCTTAACTTTTAATATTTTTGGCGAGACCTGGCACTCCGGGGTCAGGCCGAGTCAAATCTGTCAAATGTTAAGACCTGACCCCTTTTACCTATTAAAACGGCAGGACGTCGTCGTCTTCCGGTTTTTTCTTCACGGAGCGCGGGGCCGACTCCCTGGCTGGCGTTTCGGCCCCCTCTGGGATGCTGTCCTCCCCTTCGTCCTCAAGGCTGAAGGGCTCGCGGTGCACGTCACCTTTCCCGTCCTTGAGCAGGATCTCGACCTTTTTTTCGGCCTTGTCGAGCTCCTCGCGGAGAAACCGGGCGAGCTTGACGCCCCGTTCGAACAGGCCGAGCGACTCGTTCAGGCTGAGCCCGCCCTTCTCGAGCTTGTCGACCGTCTGCTCCAAGTCGGCCAGCGCTTTTTCGAAATTCAGGTCCTTGTCCTTCATCGTTCCCTCCGCGGGGGCGGGGCGACCGGCGCTCCGGCGAACGCGGTCCTCCGGCCCCTATTCGATTTTTTCGGCCCGCGACTCGATCGTTTTCTCGCGGTCCACCGCCTCGACCCGGCAGCGGAACTCGCCCCGGTAAAACGAAACGAGCATGTGGTCCGCTTCGCGGACCCCGCCGATCCCGGTCACGGCCCGCCGGCCGTCGCCCGACCAGCAGAGCGTGTAGCCCTTCTTCAGCGTGTCGAGCGGGCTTTGGCCGTGGAGCGCCGCGGCCAGCCGCTCCCAGGCGGCCTGCTTGTCGCGCAGGAGGGCTTGAAATCGGCCCGCCATCCGCTCGCACAGCAGCCCCGCCCGGGCCTTGGTCTCGGCGATCTTCCGCTGCTCGCCGCGCACGACCTCCCAGGCCCGCTCCTCCAGGCCGTCGACGTCCTGGGCGAGGTTCAGGAGCCGCACCTTGAAGTTCTGGAAGATGCGGTGCTGGGCAAGCGTCACGACCTCGCTCTTGCGCTCCTCGATGGCGAACTTCGCGCTCTGATACGCGCGGCGGCCGAGGTTCTCGATCCGCTCGGCGAACGCCGCCTCCGTGTCGACGACCATCTCGGCTGCGGCCGTCGGGGTCGAGGCCCGGATGTCGGCCACGAAATCGGCGATCGTGAAGTCGACCTCGTGGCCGACCGCCGAGATGACCGGCACCGGCGACCGGGCGATCGCGCGCGCGACCGGCTCCTCGTTGAACGCCCACAGGTCCTCGATCGACCCCCCGCCCCGGCCGACGATGATCGCATCGAGGCCGCCGAGTGTCCCAAGGTAGTCGAGGCCCTCGACGATCTGGGCCGCCGCGCCCGCGCCCTGGACCTGGGCCGGGTAGATCAGGACCTCGAGCTTCGCGAAACGCCGCTCGAGCGTCCGCAGGATGTCGACGAGGGCCGCGCCCTTCGGCGAGGTGACGATCCCGATCCTCTTCGGCAGGAGGGGGAGCTTCCGCTTCCGCGCCGGGTCGAACAGGCCCTCGGCCCGGAGCTTCTCCTTGAGCTGCTCGAAGGCGAGCTGGAGCGCGCCCTTCCCCTTCGGCTCGACCGCATCGACGACGAACTGGTATTCGCCCCGGGCTTCGTAGACGCTGATCCGGCCCCGGCAGAGGAGCTGCTGGCCGTCCTTGAGGGCGAACTTGACACGCGCGGCGTCGCTCCGCCACATCACGGCCCGGAGCTGGCACTTCTCGTCCTTTAGGGAGAAATACATGTGGCCCGAGGCGTGCTTGTGGAAATTCGAGACCTCGCCCGTGACCCAGACCTGCGGGAAGCCCGCCTCGAGCATGAGCTTGACGAGCTCGGTCACCTCGCTGACGGTGTACGTCTTGTCGGGCCGGACGAGGCTCTCGGGCTTCATGGCGCCTCTTCGGCCCCGTCGTCTTCCGCGGTCAGAACCTCGCGGGCGATGGACAGCGCCCGTCCGGATTCCGGATCGATCGCGATGAAGACCGCCGAGAGGAACAGGCTGCCCTTAGCCGGCTCGAAGCGGTGCGGACGCCCGGTCAGAAACTTCTGGATGGCCTGCTCGCGCTGGATCCCGATGACCGAGTCCCGGGCGCCGGCCATGCCGACGTCGGTGATGTAGGCCGTGCCGCCCGGCAGGATGCGCTCGTCGGCCGTCGGCACGTGGGTGTGCGTCCCGACGACCGCCGACACCCGGCCGTCCAGGTGCCAGCCCAGGGCCTGCTTCTCCGAGGTCGCCTCGGCGTGGAGGTCGACCAGCACGGCCGGCGTCTCGGCCCGGAGCCGGGCCACGTACTCGTCGGCCGTCCGGAACGGGCAATCGAGCGCCTCCATGAACACCCGGCCCTGGAGGTTGAGGACGGCGAGCTTGCGCCCCTTCGCATCCGTCGCGACGTACGCGCCGCGGCCCGGGTTCATCGGCGGGTAGTTCGCCGGCCGGACGAGACGGGGCTCCCGGTCGAGGTAGCCCAGGGCTTCTTTCTTGTCCCAGATGTGGTTGCCCGAGGTCAGGACATCGACCAGGCCGAACAGGTCCCGGCCGATGTCCTCGGTGATGCCGACCCCGCCGGCCGCGTTCTCGCCGTTGGCCACGACGAAGGCCGGGGCGTACTTGGCCCGCAGGCCCGGGAGGAACCGCCGGACCGCGTTCCGGCCCGGCCGGCCGATGATGTCGCCGATGAAGAGAACGCCGAGTACCGCCTTAGCGGGCATATTCCACGGCCCTCATTTCCCGGATGACCGTGACCTTGATCTGCCCGGGATAGTCGAGCTCGCTCTTGATCTTCGCCGCGATCTCCTTGGCGATCAGGGCTGCCTTGTCGTCCGAGATCTTTTGGGGTTCGACCATGATCCGGATTTCGCGGCCGGCCTGGAGGGCGAACGCCTTGCCGACGCCCTCGAACCCCTTGGCCAGACCTTCGAGCTTCTCCAGCCGCTTGATGTACGTCTCGAGGAGCTCGCGCCGCGCCCCCGGCCGCGCGGCCGAGATCGTGTCGGCCGACTGGACGAGGACCGCTTCGATCGAGGCGAAGTCGACGTCGCGGTGGTGGCTGGCGATGGCCTGGACCACGGCCTCCGACTCGCCGTACTTGCGGCAGCGCTCAACGCTCAGCTCGGTGTGCGTGCCCTCGACCTCGCGGTCGACGGCCTTCCCCACGTCGTGGAGCAGGCCGGCCCGCAGGGCGACGTGGGTGTTGAGCCCGAGCTCGGTGGCCATGGCCGCCGCCAGGAACGCCACCTCCTTTGAGTGCTGGAGGACGTTCTGGCCGTAGCTCGTCCGGTAGCGGAGCCGGCCAAGGAGCTTGATCAGCTCGGGGTGGAGGTTCTGGACGCGGAGCTCGTAGGCCGCGGACTCCCCTTCCTGGCGGATCTTCTCCTCGAGGTCGGCCCGGACGTTCTCGACGATCTCCTCGATCCGGGCCGGGTGGATCCGGCCGTCGACGACGAGCTTCTGGATGGCCAGCCGGGCCGTCTCGCGGCGGATCGGATCGAAGCTCGAGAGGATGACGGCCTCGGGCGTGTCGTCGACGATGATGTCGACCCCCGTGGCCATCTCCAGGGCCCGGATGTTGCGGCCCTCGCGGCCGATGATCCGGCCCTTCATGTCCTCGCTCGGCAGGTCCACGACCGACACGGTCGACTCGACGACGTGCTCGGCCGCCGACCGCTGGATGGCCTGGCTGATGATTTCGCTCGAGAGCTGGCGGCTCCTGGCCCGGGTGTCCTCCTCGATGCGGCGGACGACCTGGACGGCCTCGAGCTTGGCCTCATCCTCGATCTTCCGGATGAGCTGGCCCTTCGCCTCCTCCTGGCTGAGCCCGGCGACGCGCTCGAGCTCCTGCATCTGCTGCTGGACCAGGGCGTTGGCCTTCTCCTCGAGGGCCTCGACGTCCTTTTCCTTCTGGGCGATCCGGCGCTCCTTGTTGGCCACCTCGCGGTCGTGGCGGTCGACCCCCTGAAGCTTGCGGTCGAGGTTCTCTTCCTTGACCACCAAGCGCCGTTCGGTCTCGTTGAGCTTCCGGCGCTTCTCCCGGGCCTGAGACTCGAACTCGGCGTCGGCCGAATCGAGCTTGGCTTTGGCTTGTTGCTGGGCGTCCTTGACGAGCTTGTCGGCCTGGGCGCGGGCCTGCTCCAGGGCCGTTTCGGCCTCATGACCGGCCCGGACGAGTCCTTTGACCCCCGCGTTCTTCTTGAGCAGGACGACTATGATGACGGCGGCCAGGATCCCGAGGGCGGCCAAACCTGCGATGATCAGCGTGTTAACCACAATCCACCTCCTCGGAGCCAAAGGCGAGGCGAATTGAGGCGAAAGGAGAGCGCTTACGGAGCCGGCGTTCCCGATGGCCCGGACGGGCCCGGGAAGGGCACGGCCGGCCTAGGATGTCGCTTTCTCGATATTCGGGTAGACATTTTCATCTTTGAAAAGACGGCTCTCCAAACTTTCGAACTCGGTTTCCATCTGACCCAGGGCCTCGTCCAATTGATCCAGCCGCCTGCGGCAGACGAAATAGTCGTCCGCGATGTTCAAGAGCGCGAGCACCGCGATCTTGAGCGCGTCCGTCGATTTCGACTTCACGGCGATCTCCTGCATTTTCTGGTCCACATAGGCCGTCAGATGGTTGACGTACTTTTCGTCCTCTTCACCTTTGACTCGTATTTTATAGGGTCTTTTGTAGACCTCGATTTCGATGATCTTGTCAATCATATGCCGAGCTTGTCGATCTGGCCGATGAGGGCCTCGATCTTGCTCTTGAGGAGCTCCCTTTCATTGTCGTACCTTTTGAGCTCCTCGTCAAGCTTCCCGGACCGGCGGGCGAGCTCCTCCATGTCCTTCTTCTCGGCGCGGAGATCCTTGAGCTGCTGGCGGAGCTTGTCGTTCTCGCCGGCGAGCTTGTTGACGTAGTCGATGACGTGGCCGATCTTGCCTTCCAGAACTTTGATGCGCTCGAGTTC
Source organism: Candidatus Aminicenantota bacterium (assembly GCA_017883285.1). Lineage (GTDB taxonomy): Bacteria > Acidobacteriota > Aminicenantia > Aminicenantales > UBA4085 > FEN-413. The sequence goes on from JADGNV010000013.1 coordinate 43,918, forward strand.
GGTGGTCACGGGGTTCCTCCTTCCCGCCGTTGGATTTTCAGGGCGGCCTTGAGGGCCATGAGGAGCTTGTGCTCGGCCCGGTCGACATCCTCGGCGGTGAGCGTGGCTTTCGGGTTGCGGTAGACGAAGCGGAGCGAGAGGCTGGCCTTGTCCTGGGGGATGGTCCCGCCCGCGTAGCGGTCGATGATCCCGAAGCTCTCGAGGTAGGGCACCGACATCTTCTCCACCGCCGCGGCGATCTCCTGGTACGGGACCGTCCGGTCCACCAGGAACGACAGGTCGCGGACGACGGCCGGGAACTTCGGGAGCGGGACGTATTCGAAGGGCCGGGGCTGCTTGTCGAAGAGGAGGGACACGTCGATTTCGACGGCATGGACGGGGCCATCGATCCCGTAGACCGCGAGCAGGCGGCCGTCGACCCGGCCCATCCGTCCGATCCGCTCGCCCCTGTACCCCACGGCCAGGGCCTGGCCCTCCTCGAAGAACGCGTGGGACGCCTCCTCGAAGGTCACGGCGGCGTAGCGCAGGGTCTCGAGCGCCGCTTCGACCGCCCCCTTGAGATGGAAGAACGGATCAGGCTCCGGCCGCCGCGCCCAATGCGGGGCGGCGAGCGGGCCGGTCGAGCACAGGCCGAGGGTCAGCCGCTCGGAGGGGCGATCGTCATCCCGGCGGTAGATGTTGCCGATTTCGAAGATGTGGACGCCTTCCAGGCCGCGGTTCCGGTTCCAGGCGGTGTTCTCGAGCAGGCCGCCGAGCAGGGTTGTGCGGAGGACCGAGGCCTTGGACGAGATCGGGTTCCGGATCGCGACCGCCGTGGATCCGCTCCGGAGGACGGCCTCCTTATCGGGGTCGGCGAAGCTCTGGTTGATGACCTCGTCGAACCCGAAATGGAAGAACTGCTGGGCGAACCGGCGGATCCGCTCCTTTTCGGAGGGGGCGCTCTCGAGGACCTCGAGCGCCGGGACGATGGACGGGATCCGGTCGTAGCCGTAAAATCGGGCGATCTCCTCGACCAGGTCGGCTTCGCGCTCGATGTCCAGCCGGAACGACGGGGCCTGGACGCGCCAGACGCCGCTCTGGTTGCTTTTGAGCGAGAAGCCGAGGGCCTCGAGCGTCGTCTCGATGAAGACCGGGTCCGGCGCCGCGCCGAGGAGGTCGGCCACGCGGCGGCCGCGGAGGACAATCTCCTTTGTCTTGCGGGGCTTGGGATAGATGTCGGCCATCGGCCGGGCCGTCTTGCCGCCGAACGGCGTCAGGAGAGAGGCGGCCATGAGCGCGGCCTGCGGGGCGAAGCCGATGTCCGCACCGCGCTCGAAGCGGTAGCTGGCGTCGGTCTGGATCTCGAGCGCTTTGCGCGTCCGGCGGACGGACACCGGATCGAACGTCGCGCTCTCGATGAACACGTCCGTGGTCGTCTCCGAAACGGCGGAATCCAGGCCGCCGATCACCCCGGCCACGGCCACGGGCCGCTTCTCGTCGGCGATCACCAGCATGTCGGGCAGGAGCGTGACGTCCTTCCCGTCGAGGGTCCTGATCGTTTCGCCCTTCTTCGCCCGGCGGACGGTGATCCGCGGGCCGGCGAGCTTGGCCAGGTCGAAGGCGTGGATGGGCTGGGCCGTGGCGAACAGGACATAGTTCGAGACGTCGACGATATTGTTGATGGGCTTGAGGCCCATGGCTTCGATCCGCGCCCGGAGCCAATCCGGCGACGGCCCGATCTTGATGCCCTTGACGACGAGGCCGCAGTACCGCGGGCAGAGGTCCTCGTCGAGAATCTGGACGTCGACGAGCTCGGCCGTGGAGGAGGCGAACTCGACGACCGGCCAGGTCCGCTCCTTGAGCGGCCGGCCGAGCATCGCCGCGACCTCGCGGGCCAGGCCGAGATGGCCGAGCGTGTCGGGCCGGTTGGCGTAGGTCTCGACGTCGAGGACGACGTCGCCGCCGATCTCCTCGGTCCCTTCGACGCCGAGGCCGATCATGATCAGGCGGTCGAGGAACTCGCGGAGGGGAAGGTCGACGTCGACGTATTCCCGGAGCCAATTCAGACTGATCTTCATTTGAGGTGGAATTGCCGGATGAACCGGAGGTCGTTTTCAAAGAAATAGCGTATGTCCGGGATCCCAAAGGCGAACATGGCCGTCCGGTCGATGCCCAGGCCGAAGGCCCAGCCCGAATACTTCTCGGGGTCGATGTTGACGTTCTTGAACACCTGGGGATCGACCATGCCCGCGCCGAGGATCTCCTTCCAGCCCGTGCCGCCGCAGACGCGGCAGGCGGGGTCCTTCCGGCCGCAGGCCAGGCATTCGATGTCGACCTCGGCCGAGGGCTCGGTGAACGGGAAGAAGCTCGGCCGGAACCGGATCTTGAGCTTTTCGCCGAACAGCCGCCGGAGGAAGTGCTCGAGCGTCCCCTTGAGGTGGGCGAAGGTGACGCCCTCGTCCACGACCAGGCCCTCGAGCTGGAAGAACATGGGCAGGTGGGTCGGGTCGGGCACGTCGCGGCGGAAGACCTTGCCCGGGATGATGATCCGGATCGGGGGCTTCTGCTTCTCCATCACCCGGATCTGGACGGGCGAGGTGTGCGTCCGGAGGAGGAGGGCGTCGTCGATGTAGAGCGTGTCCCAGACGTCGCGCGCCGGGTGGTGGGGCGGGAAGTTCAGCGCCTCGAAGTTGTAGTAGTCGGTCTCGATCTCGGGACCGTCGGCGATCGCGAACCCCATCTCGAGGAAGATCCCCTCGAGCTCCTGCTGGAAGAGGCGGATCGGATGGGCCGCACCCCAAGGCAGCCGCTCGCCGGGGAGGGTGAGGTCGATCTCGGGCCGGGTGCGGACCGGCGTCTTGAGCTTGGCCTCGAGCGCGTCCAGCCGCTCCTGGACGTCGTTTTTCAGGCCGTTGATCAACTGCCCCGCGGCCGGTCTTTCCTCGGCCGGGAGGGCCTTCATCTCCTCAAAGAGGAGAGTGATGGCGCCGCGCTTGCGGCTGAGAAACCGGTTGCGGACCTCGTCGAGGGCCCGGAGGTCCAGGACTTGGGCGGATTCGTCCGCGAGCTTCGTCCGATAAGCCTCGATCGTCGTCGAGAACTTATGCAGGCTGGGCGAGGGCATCTTTCACTTTCGCCGCGATCCGGGCGAACGTGTCGGGGCCGTTGACCGCAAGTTCGGCCAAGACTTTCCGGTCGAGTTCGATGCCGAGTTTCTTCAAGCCCTGAATGAACCGGCTGTAGGTCAGCCCGTTGATCATGGCCGCGGCCTTGACCCGGACGATCCACAGGCGCCGGAAGTCGCGCTTCTTGGTCCGCCGGTCGCGGTAGGCGTAGGTCAGGGCGTGTTCCACCGCCTCTTTGGCGGTGCGGTAGTTGGAGCTTCGCGCGCCCCAATAGCCCTTGGCCTGCTTCAGGATTTTGACTCTGCGGTTCTTCTTCTTAGGTCCGCGTTTCGCTCTAGGCATGGAATACTCCGTTTCTTAAAAATCGTAGGGCAGCATCAGGCGGACGGTATGGATGTCCGCCTGGCTGACCAAGGTCTTCCGTCCGAGGTTCCGCTTCCGCTTGGAATCCTTGGTGGTCAGGATGTGGCGCTTATTGGCCTTGCTGCGGGTCACTTTTTTGTTCGCCGTGACCTTGAATCTCTTCTTGGCTCCTTTGTGGGTTTTTAGCTTTGGCATCTTTTCCTCCTGTTTTCGCGGGGATGAGCAGCGCCGACACGGCCCAGTCCTGTTTCCGCATGGATCCATCCTGCTTGCCGACCCCCTGGACGTCGACGAGGACTCGGTCAAGGATCTGGACGCCCAGCTCCGGCCGCGACTTCTCGCGGCCGCGGAGCATGATCGTGATTTTCACCTTGTCGCCTTCGTCGAGGAAGCGCTGGACGTGTTTCATCTTGAAGGCGTAGTCGTGGACGCTGATCTTCGGCCGGAATTTGATCTCCTTGATCTGGATCGTCTTCTGGTGCTTCTTGGCCTCGTGGTCCTGCTTGTGCAGCTCGTAGAGGAACTTGCCGTAGTCCATGATCCGGCAGACGGGCGGCAGGGCCGCCGGGGCGATCTCGACCAGGTCGAGGCCGCGCTGCCGGGCGAGGGACAGGGCGTCGGACGCCGACATGACGCCCAGCTGCTTCTTCTCGTCGTCGATCACCCGGATTTCTCCGGGGCGTATCATTTCGTTCGTCCGGTGGGGTCTCGGCTTGCTCGCGGGCGGATAGGGTTGTCTTCCTCTAAAAATGTCGGGCCTCCTTCATAGATTCACGCTCAGCGATTTATCGTCATCCAAGGCTTTGACGCGGGCCAGGAACTCGGTCAAGTTTACCGTCCCCTTGTCGCCCTGGCCGTGGACACGGAGCGAAGCCGTCCCGGCGGCCACTTCCTTGTCGCCGGCGACCAGGATGAGAGGGACTTTCAAGCGCTCGGCCTCGCGGATCTTATAGTTGAGCTTTTCCCGCCGCAGGTCGGCGTGGGCGCGCAGGCCCGCGGCCTTGATCCGCGCCTCGAGCGCCCGGGCGTAATCGTCGTGCCGATCGGCGATGGGCAGGACTTCGACCTGGACGGGCGCGAGCCACAGCGGGAAGTTGCCGTTGTAGTGCTCGATCAGGATCCCGAAGAACCGCTCGAGGGAACCCAGCAGCGTCCGGTGGATCATGTAGGGCTGGTGTTCCCGGCCGTCCTCGGCGATGTAGGCCATCTTGAAGCGCTCGGGCTCGTTGAAATCGAACTGGATGGTCGTGCACTGCCAGAGCCGGCCGATGGCGTCCTTGACCTTGATGTCGATCTTGGGGCCATAGAAGACGGCCTCGCCTTCCATCCGCTCGTAGGCGACGCCCCGGGCGTCGAGGGCCTTGACGAGAGACGCCTCGGCCGTCCGCCACATCTCGTCGCTCCCCGCGTACTTCGTGGTGTTCTTGGGGTCGCGGACCGAAAGCTCGATCTTGGTGTCGGTGAAGCCGAAGGCGCCCAGGACGCTGGTCGAGAAGTCGAGGACCCGCAGGATCTCGGCCTCCATCTGGTCGGGGGTGCAGATGATGTGGGCGTCGTCCTGGGTGAATCCCCGGACGCGGAGCAGGCCGTGGAGGACCCCGCTCCGCTCGTAGCGGTAGACGGTCCCCAGTTCCGCCCAGCGGAGGGGCAGATCCCGGTAGGACCGCATCCGGGACTTGTAGATGAGGATGTGGAAGGGGCAGTTCATCGGCTTCAAGTAGTAGTTCTGCCCGTCGATGTCCATCGGCGAATACATGCCGTCCTTGTAGAAATCGAGGTGGCCCGAAGTCTGCCACAGAACCTCCCGCCCGATGTGGGGGGTGTAGAGGACGTCGTAGCCGCCCGCCCAGTGCCGCTCCCGCCAATACTGCTCTATGATCGCTCGGATACGGCCGCCCTTGGGATGCCAGAGGATCAGGCCGCCGCCGAGCTCCTCGGCGGTGCTGAAGAGGTCGAGGTCAAGGCCGAGGCGGCGGTGGTCGCGCTTCTTGGCCTCCTCGAGGAGGGTCAGATAGTCGTCGAGTTCCTTCCGGGTCGGGAAGGCGGTCCCGTGGATACGCTGGAGCTGGATGCCCTTTTCGTCACCCTTCCAATAGGCGCCCGAGACGGACAGGAGCTTGAAGTGCGGGAGGGCCCCGGTCGAGGCGAGGTGCGGGCCGAGACAGAAATCAACGAAACTCCCCTGCCGGTAGCAGGTGACGGAATCGCCGCCCTTTTCGCGGATGAGCTCGACCTTGAGAGTCTGGCCCATCCCCTCGAACAGGCGGATCGCCTCGTCCTTGGCCAGAGTCAGCTTCTCGAGGGGCATGTCCGCCGCAACGACCTCGCGCATCTTCGCTTCGATGGCGGAGAGGTCTTCGACGCTGAACGGACAGTCGCGGAGGAAGTCGTAGAAGAACCCGTTGTCCACGGCCGGCCCGATCCCGGCCTGCGTGCCGGGGAAGAGCTCGAGCACCGCCTGGGCAAGGAGGTGCGACGTGCTGTGGCGCAGGACCTCGAGCGAGAAAGGCTCCATATCTATATGTTGCGTGTAAAGACACTCCTTCGTATTCATGGTAGGCGCGGAGGGGATTGAACCCACGGCCTCTTCCGTGTCAGGGAAGCGCTCTCCCACTGAGCTACGCGCCTGAGAGACGTTCAGAGCGCGTATATCTTAATGAAAACACTACGGCTCGTCAACCGGGAAAAAGGAAAGAAGAGATCGCGTGTTTTCGACCCGTCCTCCTCAGCCCCTATTAACTCTCACGTCCCCTTGAGGATAGGGCCGTTTTCGGGTATACTACCCCTTTCTTTGACCGACAATTTAGTTTTCAGCCGATTTTGGAAGGAGAAGTATTTATGAAAAAAGTGATCATCATGGGCGCCGCGGGGCGGGATTTCCACAATTTCAACACGTATTTCCGGGACAATCCCAACTTCCACGTCGTGGCCTTCACGGCGACCCAGATTCCGGACATCGATGGCCGGAAGTACCCGGCCGTCCTGGCCGGCAAGCTCTACAACGACGGCATTCCCATCTACGCCGAAGACCAGCTCGACGCCCTGATCCGCAAGCACGGCGTCACCAAAGTCTACCTCTCCTACAGCGACCTCCCCCACGAGTACGTCATGCATAAAGCCTCCCAGGTCCAGGCGGCCGGAGCGAGCTTCGTCCTCCTCGGGCCCGTCGACACGATGATCAAGAGCAAGCGGCCGGTCGTCTCGGTCTGCGCGGTCCGGACGGGCTGCGGCAAGAGCCAGACCTCCCGCAAGGTCGCTCTGATCCTCAAGAAGAAGGGCCGGAGCGTCGCCGCCATCCGCCACCCGATGCCCTACGGCGACCTGGCCAAGCAGAAGGTCCAGCGCTTCGCCACCTACGACGACATGACCAAGAACGAGTGCACGATCGAGGAGCGCGAGGAGTACGAACCCCACGTCAAGAACGGGATCGTCGTCTACGCCGGCGTGGACTACGAGGCCATCCTCCGGGAGGCCGAGAAGGAAGCCGACGTCATCCTCTGGGACGGCGGGAACAACGACTTCCCCTTCTACAAGTCCGACCTCGAAATCGTCGTCGTCGACCCGCACCGGGCCGGCCACGAACTGCTCTACTACCCCGGGGAGACGAACTTCCGCCGGGCCGACGTCATCATCGTCAACAAGATGGACACCGCCCCCAAGGAGGGGATCGAGAAGGTCCTGGACAACATCAAGAAGATCAATCCCGCGGCCATCGTCATCAAGGCCAACTCCCCGACGATCGTCGAGAACGGCGAGCAGATCCGGGGCAAGCGGGTGCTCGTCATCGAGGACGGCCCGACCCTGACCCACGGCGGAATGACCTTCGGGGCGGGCATCGTCGCCGCCCAGAAATACGGGGCCGCCGAGATCATCGACCCCCGCCCGGCGGCGGTCGGCAGCATCAAGGCGACGTTCGAGAAGTACAGCCACCTGGACAAGGTCCTGCCGGCTATGGGCTACGGCGACACCCAGGTCCACGAGCTGGCCGAGACGATCGCCAAGATCGACTGCGACCTGATCCTCAGCGCCACGCCCATCGACCTCAACCGGCTCATCCAGACCCGGCAGCCGCTGCTGCCCGTGGGCTACGAGCTCGAGGAGATCGGGTCTCCCACCCTGGAGGACGTGCTCCAGAAGTTCTGAGCGCGGAGATCCATGCCGGTCAAACGTCGCCTGGCCCTCATCGCCTTCGGGGGAAATGCCCTTCTCCCCGAGACTCAGAGGGGGGTCCAGGACGAGCAGGAGAAGAACGCCGAAAAGGCGGCCCGACTGATAGTCCACATCGTCCGCAAGGGCTACGAGCTGATCATCGTCCACGGCAACGGCCCCCAGGTCGGGAACCTGCTCATCCAGATGGAGGAGGCGGTCACCAAGATCCCGCCCTACACGCTGGACATCTGCAACGCCATGACCGAGGGCAGCATGGGCTTCATGCTCGAGCGGGCGATCACGAACGAGCTGCGGCGCCGGTCGATCGATAAGGACGTGATCACCCTGATTACCCCGGTCCTCGTCGACCGCCACGACCCCGCCTTCGAAAAGCCGACCAAGCCCGTCGGCCCCTTTTACACCCGATACCGGGCCCAGCAGCTCGCCCGGGAGAAGAAATGGACCATGGTCGAGGACGCGGGCCGGGGCTACCGCAAGGTCGTCCCCTCCCCCAAGCCGATCGACATCGTCCCCAAGTGGATCATCCACGACCTCGTCGAGGCGGGGCGGATCGTGATCGCCGCCGGCGGCGGCGGCATCCCGGTCATCCTCAACAACCGCGGGCTGTACGAGGGTGTGGAGGCGGTCATCGACAAGGACTACGCCTCGAGCCTCATCGCCCGCGAGGTCAAGGCGGATCTGTTCATCATCCTGACCGGCATCGAAAAAGTCTACATCGATTTCGGAAAGCCCAGCCAGCGGGAATCGCCCGGGCTCACGATCGCGGAGGCGGAGGCCCTCCTCGACGAGGGGCAGTTCCCTCCGGGCTCGATGGGGCCGAAGATCCGAGCCGCCATCGAATACATCCGGGCCGGCGGCCGGGAAGTCCTGATCACGGACGCCGCCCATCTCAAGGCCGCCCTGATCGGACGAGCGGGGACGCGGATCACGGCCTGAGGATCGACCGAGACGAAAGAAGAATGTGAGGAAAGAGCCATGAACAAGGATTTCATTTCCATCCACGACATCACGCGCTACGAATTCCATGAGCTCCTGGACCTCGCGACCAAGATCAAGGAAAATCCCGACAAATACCGCAAGACGCTCAAGGGCCAGGTCCTGGCCATGGTCTTCGAGAAGCCGTCGCTCCGGACGCGGATGACCTTCGAAGTCGGGATGCACGAGCTCGGCGGCAAGGGGATCTACCTCAGCCCGGCCGAGATCCAGATCGGCACGCGCGAGACCATCGAGGACGTCGCCCACAACCTCGAGCGCTGGGTAGATGGGATCATGATCCGGACCTTCAGCCACGACACCGTTGTCCGCCTGGCCCGGGCCTCGTCCGTCCCGGTGATCAACGGCCTGAGCGACCTCAGCCACCCCTGCCAGGGCATGGCCGACTTCCTCACCCTCCGCGAGAAGAAGGGCGGCCTGGCGGGCGTCAAGCTGGCCTACCTCGGCGACGGGAACAACGTCTGCCACAGCCTGATGCTCGCCGCGGCCAAGGCCGGGACGTCCATGGCCGTCGGGACGCCGAAAGGCTTCGAGCCGAACCCCGGGATCACGAAGCTCGCCCTCGAGGACGGGAAGGAGACCGGATTCTCGCTGCTCATCACCAACGACCCGAAGGAAGCGGTCCGGAACGCCGACGCCGTCTACACCGACGTCTGGGCCTCGATGGGCCAGGAGTCGGAGAAGGAGGCCCGGGCGAAGATCTTCGCCTCCTTCCAGGTCAGCCCGGCCCTCATGGCCCAGGCCAAGCCCGACGCAATCTTCCTCCACTGCCTGCCCGCCCACCGGGAGGAGGAGGTGTCGGCTTCGGTCTTCGAATCGCCGCAATCGGTCGTATTCGACCAGGCGGAAAACCGGCTCCACGCCCAAAAGGCGATCATGGTAACGCTGATGGGGAACAGAAAGAAAAATGGATAAAGACAACACCCTCGTCCAGATGACCCCGGACGACATCGCTTTCCTCGAGCAAGAGCTGTCGAAGACCCAGAAGCCGACCGCGGCCCGGGAGCTGGCCGAGAAGCTGGCCTTCCGCAAGACCGCCGACCAGCGCATTCAGGACGTCAAGCTCTATGACCCGGCTTGCGTCTATCAGGTCGGCGATCCGGTCTACAAGGAATACGACGAGCCGCTGACCGTCAGCTCCAAGACCGTGGAACCGTTCAAAGGCGCCGTCGTCCTGACCGTGGTCCACAAAACCCTCTACAAGGGCCTTGGAGAAATGCTCGAAGTCGATTACATCGGCGGCGGGACGTTCCGCAAGTACATCGACTACATGAAAAAATCCAAGACCCAGGTCCTCCTGCCGTCCAACACCGCCGGGACGAACGACGCGCCGAAGATCATGGGCCGCGACAACGATCCGCGCCTGACCGAGCTCCCGATGACCGACCGGGACCTTAAGGCGCTCGAGCGAAGCCTGCGGACCGCCCTCGCGAAATCGCCGAAGTTCCTCGCCTGGGGCAACCACTGGCAGCTCACCGCCCACCAGCCTCCCCTGCCCGAGGAAAAGATCAAGGAGATCGAGGCCCACATCACCGCCACGAAGGAATCCGCTTCCACCGCGGACCTCGTCCGGCAGTTCTTCGGCCTCGAGGCCTCGAGCGACCTGTTCGACATCACCTGCCTCGGGCTCGCCCATTACCTCGAGACCAAGCGCAAGAAGGAATTCCTGCCGGTGTCGCCTGTCGACTGGGGCAAGTGGCACCTTAAGAGCGTCCTGAACGCCATGCCCGAGAACCTGGCCATCTCGGCGCCCGCGGCCCCGCTCGTCGAGTTCGAGTCGCCCGAGCTGCCCGAGCCCGCGGGCCACGAATTCCCGCTCAAGGTCTACCTCTCCTGGCGCGAGATCGTGTCGGGCGCGGTCAAGATCCCGAAGCCGTTCCACAAGGACCTGGCCCACTCGCGGGAATACGTCTTCACCGACGCCGACGACAACAAGACGCACATCGTCTATTACTACCCGACCCAGGGCTTCTTTCTGGGTCTGAAAGCCTTCTTCGCCGCGCACAACATCCCCCAGGGCACGAGCCTGACCCTGGAGCGCAAGGGCCCGACCCAGTTCCATTTCCGGCTGAAGAAGTCCAAGAAGAAGATCTCCGTGGCCAAGATGGCCTACGACCCGGCCGCCGACATGTTCACGGACGTGGCCGAGACGGCGACGCTGGCCATGCCCAACAAGATCATCTATCTCGAGCGCGAGACCCTACAGAAGCTCGTCACCCACTACCCCGAGCGCGAAGGCCTGAACCTCAAGGACCTGCTCATCCTCGTCTTCAAGAACTTCAGCGCGGCCTCGGCAGGCCACGCCCTCCATTACCTCCGGGCCTATCACCTCGTCGACGTCCTGAAACGGACCTTGCCGGAGGACGTCGAGCTCACGCTCCTGAATTCGTCCGAGTTCTCCAAGTCGGACAAGAAGAAGGGCATCTACGCCTACCACGAAGCCCTGCCGGTGCCCGAGGAGATCCCGGTCGAAGAGGAGATCGAGGTCGAGGCCCCGGTCCGGGAGGCCGTGGACGCGCCGGGTACGATCTTCTACGACGAGTTCGAGGCCGTCCCCGATGAGGCCCCGATCGACGTGGTCCAGCAGGCCGAGGAGGAATACGTCGAAGTCGAGACGCCGCTCGCCCCGCCCAAACCCGCGCCGGCCAAGCCCGCCGCCGGAGCGCCCGCGGACGAGGCCAAGAAAGAGAAGCCCCACAAGAAGAAGAAGGGCAAGAGCGAAGGTGAAAAGCTGCCGCGGGCGGGCAAGAGCGAGCGCCGCGTGATCGAGGAGCGGATCGAGGAGGCCGAGGCCGAGGAAGCGCTCCTGGCCGAGAAGGCGGTGGACGAGGGCGAGATCGAGGACATCGACCTCATCGAGGCCGGGCCCGAGCCCGCGGAAGCCGAGGTCCCGGCCGCTCCCGCCGTCCGGTCCAAGGCCGACAAGGCCGAGGAGGCCGTCGAGGAGGCCGAGGAAGCGGCGCCGGCCGAGGAAGCGGCGCCGGCCGGCGGGACGTTCGGCAACCTGTTCGCCGAGCGGCTCAAAAACGCCCTCACCAAGAAGCGGCAGGAAGACTCCCAGAAGAAAACCGAAGAGAAGGAATAAGAACGGCCCATAAAATCCCGCTGCTCCTTTTCTCCGTCCTCTTTTTTGTTCCGAAAAATTACGCCCAAACGGGCGATGCCCCCGCCCCGAAGCCGCGGGCGGATTTCCGGCTCGAACTCGCGATCGACGCGGCCGAGCGCCGCGTCTACCGACCCGAATTCCACTTCGTCTGGCCCCTCGCCGTTCCGGTCGGGAGCCGGATCGCGGCCGACCTGAGCTACCTCCAGCGGACGAACGGCCGCCTGCAGGGGCCGATCGATTTCTGGATCCGGGTCGGATACGGGCAGGCCATCACGGACGCGGTCTCGTTCGAGGCGAGCCTGAACCATTTCTGCCGCCACATCACCTCGATCGACAACCGCTACATCCTCAACCTCAACGAGGTCGCCGGAATCGTCCGCGTCCGGCAGGCTTCGGTCGAAGCGGGGTTCGGCTACGGGCGCTACCTCGGCGGAAGCCCCGGCTACCGTGAGCTCCTGATCTTCACTCTGAAGGTCCCGCGCCTCCTCGTTCCCGCGCTCTCCTTCGAGAGCGAATTCAAATGGGTGAATTTCGGGGAGGTGTTCCACGAGATGGGCCTGTCCCTGGCCGTCGGGCAGGGTGTCGAGATCTTCATCCGTTCGGCGCGCTATTACGGCCTGCCGGCCGAGACGTTCATCGGCCTGCGGCTGTCCGAGGGGAATGGGCCTCCCAAGTCTCTCGAGAGCTTTCATCTGGGCGCAGGCGTCTATCCCTTCTACAACTCCCACAAGCTCCTCGTGGAAGGCGGCTTACGGCTGGAGATCGCGAAGAACGAAAACGGGAGGCTCCTGGCCGACCTCGACTTCGACACGCCGATCCTGACGGGGAACGGCTTTTTCGCCCAGTTTTGGCCGGACCGGATGATCTACCGCGTTCGGGCGCAGTACGAAAAGTCGTTTTCGGGCGGATGGTCCGCGGCTTGGTACGCCCGCTACGACGTCGACATGCCGACGGACAAGGCCATCGGATTCCTGGCGAGCCTGAGCACGGGGATCGCGGTCCGCAACCAGCCCGACTTCGAGCGGCTCGACCGGCCGCTCCGGTTCGAGGTCGCGGGCGGGGTCGACTTCAAATACGACTACGACTTCGGGCTGAAGCTCGGGATCAATACCGCGAACCCCGGCGCGGCGAACGCCGGGGCCGAGTTCCGCTGGCAGGCGAACGGCCTGCGACAGGCCGCGGAATTCAAGATCTTCGCCGATTTCGGCCGGGAGATCGCGATCCGGCCGTTCGCCGGCGTGAAAAAGATTTCCTACGCGGCCGGCGGGACGCCGGGGCCGAGCCGCTTCGCGGAGCGGATCACCGTCGGCGTCGGCCTCTATAAATGGTTCTAAGGAATTTTAGAGGATCTCGCGGGTCGCGCCGCGGCGCCGGGTGACGCCCATCTCGTCGAGGAGCTCGAGGAGCGGGATCGCAAACTTGCGGCTGAGCCCGGTCATCTCCTTGAAATCCGCGATGTTCAATTCCTTCCGACCGTTCGCCCGGATCTTCGCCACGACGTCGTCCAGCCAGCTCGCGTGGAGGAAAAAGCCCTCCTTGCTCTGGACGATCTTCTTGCGCTCGATAAGGATGTCGACGAGCACCTGGAGCTTCTGCGGGGTCAGGGCCTGGGCCTCCCGGATGTCCTTGAACGCGATCGCCCGGAGGCCGCCTTCGAGCCACAGGGATTCGAGTTTGGCCAGGATCATCTCCTCGCGCGGCGGGAGCTCGCGGACGAAGCCCGGGACGGCGTATTCGTCGTTGTCGCCCTGCCTGAGCCGGCCCTCGTGGACGAGCGTCTTCAGGGTCAGAAGCAGGATCTTCGCCTGGACGACGAACCGCTTCTTGAGCTTGTCGAACGGGATGCCGGACTCCTTGGGATGCTTGGCGTGGAAGTCCCGGATGTGGGGCACGATCTTGGCCCCGAGGAAATCGACACTCTCTCGCGACACGCAGAACAATGGAGCAAAGGAGAGGATGCGCAGCGTCCCCTCGGCCTCGAGCTTCTGGGCGAGCGCCAGGAGCTCCTCCAGCCCGAGGGACAGGTGGGCCTTTATGTCCTTTTCGTGGACGCCCTGGAGCGCTTTTTCGCCGGCGAGGCCGAGGAGGATCTCGGCGTCGGTGAGTTTTTCCCTCATGCGGTCCTATTATATCCCGAAAGGAGTCTGGCCCGAAATCGGTTCAATCCGGAGGACCGGCCGGGACGAGGCTCATCCGGCGCAGGATCGGGTCCACTGCGGCCAGGGCGACGCGCAACGTCTGCCCCAGCTCGTACTTCTTCCCCGACCGCTTCCCGGCCAGCACGCCCCGCGACCGCTGGATGAAATAGTCGCCGCCCAGGTCCTCGAAGGCGACGAGCCCCTGGACGAAGTAGTCGTCGAGCTCGACCACAAGCCCCGCCCGGGTGATGTCGACGACGATGCCCTGGAATTCGTCGCCCAGCCGCTCCTTCAAGAAGCGGAAGATCCGCCACTCGACGAGGTCCTTCTCGGCCGCGGCGGCGTTCCGCTCCTGCTCGGACGAATGGCGGGCGGCCGCCGCGAGGTCGAGCACGTCCTGCCCCGCCCCGCTTAAATGCGACTTCAGGATCCGGTGGACGATAAGGTCGGGGTAGCGGCGGATGGGCGAGGTGAAATGGGTGTAGTCCTCTTTCGCCAGTCCATAGTGGCCGACGTTGTCCGGCGAATAGACGGCCAGGCTCATGGCCCGCAGGACCTGGACGTTCACGAATTTCTCGGCCGGCCCGCCCTCGGCCGCCCGGATGGCCCGCTGCAGGTCCTGGGACCGGACCTCCTCGGGCTTCGGGAGAATAATCCCGAAATGGGACAGCGTCTCGCGGAGCTTCTCCAGGTCCCTGGTTAGGGGCCGGGGATGGACGCGGAAGACGAGCGGGACCCCCTTCCGCTCCAGGAATGAGGCGACGGCCACGTTGGCCGCGACCATGAACTCCTCGATCAGCTTGTGGGCCTCGTTCTGACCGAACGTTGCGATCGAGTGGAGCTTCCCTTCGCGGTACACAAGCTCGGGCTCCAGGAGATCGAAATCCAGGCTGCCCTCGGCCAAGCGCCGCGCCCGCAGGACGCGGGCCAGCTCGCGCATGAGCCCGAGGTCGGCGGCGAGGTGCGCGTACGTCCGCCGCTCGTCCTCGTCGCCCTCGAAGATCTTGAACACGGACGTATACGTCATCCGTTCGGCCGTCCGGATGATCGAGGGATGGAACTCGGCCCCGACCACGTTCCCCTCCGTGTCGATCTCCATGACCGCCGACACCGTGAGCCGGTCCTCGCGCGGGCGGAGGCTGCAGATGCCGTTCGAGAGCACCTCTGGGAGCATAGGCAGGGTTCGGTCGGGGAAATAGACGCTCGTCGCCCGGGCATAGGCCTCGCGGTCGAGCGGCGAATCCGGCACGACGTAATGGGAGACGTCGGCGATGTGGACCCCGAGGAGGAAGTTCCCGCCCGCGACGCGCTTGATGCTCACCGCGTCGTCGAAGTCCTGGGCGGTCTCGCCGTCGATCGTGAACGTCGTCCAGCCCCGGTAATCCACCCGCCCCGGCGCATACTCCGAAACGGAGGGCGGGCCGGTGCCGCCGGGCGGCTCCGCCGCCGCAAATTCCGCGGGCGGCACCGCGACCGCCTCCGCTTCGGCCCGCGCCGCCTCCGGAAAATCTACGGCCAGGCCGTATTTCCGGATGACCACCTCCGTATCCACGCCGGGGTCGTCGGGCCGGCCGAACACGTCGGTGATCATGAGCCGGCTCCGGTCCACGGCGATGAGCGTCCCGGGCGCGGGGAAGAACGACCCGCGCGAGACGAGGGCGATTTCCTCGCGCGATGGCGCGTCGAACGGAACGAGGTAGGGCGCGCCGAATCGCTCCGCGTAGGCCCCGACGATGCTCTTCTTTTCCTTCTTCAGGACGCGGACGACCTGCCCTTCAGCCTTGCCCTGCCGGCCGCGCTCCCGGGCGAGGACCTCGACCGTGTCGCCGTGCATCGCCCCCTTGGCGAACCTGGCCGGGATGAAGACGTCCTCCCCCTCCCCCGACTCCGGGACGACGAAGCCGAACCCTCGCCCGCCCGTCTCGAACCGGCCGCGGACGAGGTCGGACGGGAGGGGCAGGAGGTAGCGGCCCTTGACCCGCCGGATCGCCCGGCGGTTCTCGAGGTCGATGAGCCGGCCTTCGACTTTCGCCCGCTCCTTGCGGGGCGTGCGCAGCTCCTTGAAGATGTCCTGGAGCGACAGGCCCGGACGGTTGTCCCGGAGGAGCTCGAGGATCTTCTTGTCGTCCATCGTCCGGCCTCTAATAATAAAAGAGGGAGAGATACGGGACCTTGGATTTGGCCCGGAGCCGCTTCACCAGCATGACCGCGGCGGCCGTCTCGAGCTCCGCCGGGGCGAGCTTCCCGTGCTCGGCCCGGACCGCCTCGCGGGCCGCGGCCGCATCCTCCGCGGACGCCGCGGCGCGGATGTGCTCTTCGACCTTTTCGTCCCAACGCTCGAGGTCCTCGTCGGACGGCCCGTCCTTGTCCAGCGCCGCCTTGGCCGCGAGGAACGTCTCGCGCAGGGCCGCGAGGCCGGGCGGGACGGCGGCCAGGAAACGGTCGATCTCCTTCCGCACGGCGGCCCGCCTAGCGCCCGTCTCCGCGGTTTTCTGCGTCCCGCCGACCTTGCGGTCGCGGTGGCGCTCCCAGACCCGGGCCACCGGGATTTCGCAGTAGGCGAGCGACAGGACCTTGCCCCGCGGCCGAACGCCGGGCCGCGAGGCGCCGAACGCGCTCTCGATGCCCTCCAGGACGACGGGGAGCGGCAGGCCGGACCTCTCCCATTGCGAAACCAGATCCAGGTCCTTGGCCGAGAGGAAAAACGGCGCGCCGCGGCCCTTCAGGAAGGCCGCGGCGATCTCCTGATAATAGCGGCCCCGCTCTTTTTCGTCCGAGCTCAAGCGGCGCCTTTGTTCCTTTCGTAGATGATGCGAAGTCCTTCGAGGACCAGGTTCGGCTCGACAGCCGCGATCGCCCCGATTTCGGGCGCGATCGCGTCGGCGAAGCCGCCCGTGGCGATCACCCGAGCCTCCGCGCCGAGCTCCCGCCGCATCTCGTCGATGATGTTCCGGACGAGGCCGACGTAGCCGAAATAGAGGCCGGACTGCATGCTCCCGACCGTGGTCTTGCCGACGACGCGGGCGGGCTTGCGAACTTCAATGCGGGGCAGTTTGGCCGTTTTGAGGTACAAGGCTTCGGCCGAGATCTGGACTCCCGGGGCGATCGCCCCGCCCAGATACTCGCCCTTGGCCGAGACCGCGTCGAAGGTCGTGGCCGTCCCGAAATCGAGGACGATGCACGGCCCCCCGTACTTCTCGAAGGCGGCGACCGCGGCCACCACCCGGTCGGCCCCGACTTCGAGCGGCGCATCGTAGAGGATCGGCATCCCGGTCCGCAGGCCCGGGCCGACGACGAGGGCCTTGGTTCCGAAGAGGTCATGGCTGAGCGTCTGGAAAACCGGCGTGAGCGGCGGGACGACGCTCGAAATGATCACCGCTACGCCCGGCGACACCGGCGCGGGCTCCGAAGCGGGGTGCTGGCCTGGGAGCGCGGCGGGGTCGAGTCCGGCGAAGGCGAACAGGTTCCGGAGGAGGACGCCGTATTCGTCCCCCGTCTTGTCGCGGTCCGACTGGACGCGCCAATGGTGAAGGAGCGTCCGGTCGTCGAACAGGCCGAAGGCGACCGTGGTGTTGCCGATGTCGACGGCGAGCAGCAGGCTCATTCTTCTCTCCTAAAGGACCTTGACGATCTCCGCGACGGCGAAACACCGGACGGTGCCGAGCCCGCCGAGGAGGAGGGCCCCTTCGGCGTCGAGACCGCGGTATTCGCCCCGGACGACCGCGTCCCCGACCAGGATTGCGATGGGGTCCCCCGGCCGGAACGCGGACCGGGACTCGAAATCCCGGAGTATCTCCGCGCCGCCGCTCCTCTCCACGGTCTCGACCCGACGGTCGGTCTGGACGAGGAGCGCGGCGAGCAGCGCTTCGCGGTCGGGGCGGGTCCCGGAGGCGATCCGGATCGAAACCGCCGCCTGGCGGAGGTCGGCGGGGAAATCCTCCTCCGTATGGTCCGCGTTCAAACCCGTCCCCAGAATAGCATAATCCGGACGGTTTCCCCAAAATGCGCTCTCGCACAGGATCCCGCCGAGCTTCCGCCCTTCCCAGACGATGTCGTTCGGCCAACGGAGCGCCGGGGCGAGTCCGCAGGCGATCTCAACGGCGTCGCACGCGGCCAGGCCGGCCGCGAGCGGAAGGAGGGAGATCTCCGGGACGAGCGGCCGGACAATGACCGAGACGTAGAGGCCCTTGCCCCGCAGGGAGATCCAGGACCGGCCCTTGGTCCCCCGTCCGGCCGTCTGCTCGTCGGCCACGACGACCGTCCCCGCGGGCGCGCCGCCGCGGGCCAGGTCGCGGGCGACATCGTTTGTCGAGGAGCAGGTGTCGAAGCGGATAATCGTAAAATTCACAAGTCTTCTTCCTGTTTGGGGCGATGGGACGCCGAATTAAGACTCCTATTCATTCTTAGCCTACGTCCGTGCGTTGGCGCGGCGCGAGCCCCGGTCGCTCGAAGCGGCGGGGACCCGCGGTTTGTGGGTGAGCCGCGAGAGCGACTGGGGCGGGAGCCGCGCCGATCTTCTCTCCCCTAGAATTTCCGGGTGTCGATGTGCTTGAGCTCGTCGACGAGCATCTTCTTGAACTCGGCCGCGACGATCTCGCGCGCCTGGGCCTCGATGTCCGCCCGGTAGAGGCCGATTTCGCGCCGGACGAGGTCGCGGAGCTTCGTCTCAAGGCCGGCCAAGCCGGGAGGGGAGTCCGGAGCGTCGGCGGCGGAGGCCGGGTCGGGCTTGACGAGCACCGGCTCCTCGGGAAGCGAAGGCAACTCCTTCCTCCGGTCGATGGCCGCCCGGACGAGCGTCAGGACGGTCTCGCCGTCGAACGGCTTGGCGATGATCCCATCGTGGTCGATCGGGGCGAGCTTGGCCGGGTCGAACGGCTCGAACGCGCCGCGCAGGAAGAAGACGGCCACCTGCCGGCCGCGGGGCTGGGCCTTCACGAAGTCCGCGATGTCGTAGCCGTCCCGCGACGGGAGGCCGAGGCCGGCCAGGACCGCGTCGGGCTCGAGCGCCGGGATCGCCCGGATGGCCTCGAGGCCGTCGCCGAAACAGGCCACCTCGAACTCCGGGGCCGGCAGGGCGAGCTCCACGGCCTTCAGCGCGGAGGCCGAACGGTCGGCGACGACGATTTTGCAGCTCATCGATGTCCTCCGGTCGGAATCCTTTCAGTACTCGATCGTGACCGAGTCCTCGCCGAGGACGTCCTCGATCGACTTGGCCAGGGCCTCGGAGGGCGCGACGCCCTTGACCTCGACCGACTGGGTCACCACCCGGTTGACGTGCGGCGTTTCGAGCTCGAAGAACACGGGGCATTCCCCCGGGTTCTTCTCGAGGATGTCGCGCAGCCCGTCGAGGACGGTGTCCTCCAGGCCGGGGACGAAGATCCGGATGACGACCTTCTTGGCCTGTTTCTGGAACGCCTCGGCCAGGGGCATGACGTGGACCACGTGGACCTTCCGGCTGTCGCCCTCGCCGAGGAACTTGCCCTTGATCCAGACCTGGGTGTCCGCATGGAGGTAATCGGAAAACTTCCGGAACGCCTCGGGAAACACCACGACCTCGACCCGGCCGCTCATGTCCTCGAGGAAGAAGGAGGCCATGCGCTCGTCTTTCTTCGTCTTGAGGATCTTGAGCTCGGCGATGATCCCCGCCAGCCGGACTTCGCTCTGGAAGTCCTTTTCGTCGTCGAGCTCGCTCACGGTGTGCGAGATCAGCCGGCGGAGGTTCTTGTACTGGGCGAGCGGATGCCCGGTGATGTAGAAGCCGAGGGCCTCCTTCTCGTAGGACAAGGTCAGCGCCTCGTCCCAGGCCCGCATGGTCCTGACTTCGGACGAAATCTCGGGCGGGTCGAGCCGGTCGCCGCCGAAGAGCAGGCTCTGGCCGGAGGCCTTGGCCCGCTGGATCTCGTGCGAGAACTCGATCATCTTGTCGATCAGGTGGAAGGCCTGGGACCGGAGGAGGCCCAGCGAATCGAAGGCCCCGGCCTTGATCAGACTCTCCAGGACTTTCCGGTTGCCGATTTTGTTCTCGGTATCGCGGCAGACATCGAAGGGCGACTGGAACCGGCCCTGCTCCCGGCGAAGGCGGATGATGTCGCGCGCGGCGGTCTCGCCCACGTTCTTGACCGCCGAGAGGCCGAAGCGGATCGCCGGCCCGGCCATGGCATCTCTTGTAGCACCGGCTGCGCCCCCATTGGCGCCCGCTTCGGAGCGCTCGGGGGGCCGCGCTGGCGTGAAGTTGAAGTCGCTCTCGTTGATGTCGGGCGGAAGGACGGCGATCCCCATCAGCTGGCACTCGTTGATGTACTTCACGACTTGGGCCGTCGCGCCCCGCTCCGCTTCGGAGGTGAGCATCGCGGCCATGAAATAGGCCGGGAAGTGGGCCTTGAGGTAGGCCGTCTGGTAGGCGAGCACCGCGTAAGCCGCGCTGTGCGATTTGTTGAAGCCGTATTCGGCGAACTTGGCCATCTGGTTGAAGATCTTGGAGGCCTTGGCCGCCGACACGACCTTCTTCTTCCGGGCGCCGGTCATAAAGCGCTCCTTCTGGGCGTCCATCATCTCGACCTTCTTCTTGCCCATCGCCTTGCGCAGGATGTCGGCCTCGCCCAGTGAGAACCCCGCGAGCTCGGTCGCGATCTTCATGACCTGTTCCTGGTAGACGATGATCCCGCGCGTCTCCCGGAGGACGGGCTCGAGCTCCGGGATCTCGAAGACGATCTGCTCGGGGTGATGCTTGCGCTTGACGAAGTCGGCCGTCATGCCGCTCTGGAGCGGACCGGGCCGGTAGAGGGCGTTCAGGGCGATGAGGTCGCGGAACTCCTCGGGCTTGTAGCTCCGGAGGAGCTCCTTCATGCCCAGGCTTTCGAACTGGAAGACGCCGTCGGTGTTGCCGGCTTGGAACAGAGCGAAGGTCGCCGGGTCGTCGAGGGACAGGGTCTTCATGTCGATCGTCCGGCCCGTGTCCCGGGCGATGAGCTCGAGGGCGTCCTGGATGACGGTCAGAGTCCGCAGGCCGAGGAGGTCGATCTTCAGCAGGCCGATCGCCTCGATGTCCTGCATCGCGAACTGGGTCGTGATTTCGCCCTTGACCGACTGATAGAGGGGCACGAACTCGGTGAGCGGCTTGGGAGTGATGACCAGGCCGGCGGCGTGGATGGAGGGATGGCGGACCTGGCCCTTCACACGCTCGACGATGGACAGGAGCTGGGCGACCTTGGGGTTCTTGTCGCGGAGCTCGCGGAGGGGGGGGATGGTCTCGAGCGCCCGGCCGAGCGTGACATCGGACCCGAGGGGGATCATCTTCGCGATCCGGTCGACCTCCGTCAAGGGCACCTCCAGGGCGCGGCCCACGTCGCGGATGGCCGCCCGGGCGGCCATGGTCCCGAAGGTGATGATCTGGCACACGTTCTCCTGGCCGTACCGCTCGGTGACGTACTTGATGACTTCCTCCCGGCGCCTCCCGCAGAAATCGATGTCGATGTCGGGCAGGCTGATGCGCTCGGGGTTGAGGAACCGCTCGAAGAGGAGGTCGTATTCGATCGGATCGATGTCGGTGATGCCCAGGCTGTAGGCGAGGAGGCTCCCCGCCGCCGACCCGCGGCCCGGCCCGACCGGGATGCCCATGCTCCGGGCCTTGTGGACCATGTCCCAGACGATCAGGAAATAGCCCTCGAAGCCCATCTGCTCGATGAGCGCGATTTCGCGCTCGAGGCGCTGCTCGTATTCGGCGGCGGGATGGACGGGCGCGCCCGCGGACGCCTTCGCCGCAGGGGCGGCCATCCGGTCCCGGAAGCCGCTCCGGGCGACCTGCTCGAAGTATTCCTGGAGCGTCCGGCCGTCGGGCGGCTTGAACCGGGGCAGGAAATAGCTCTTGGACGGGAAGCTGAAATCGCACCGAGCCGCGATGTGGGACGTGTTCTCGATCGCCTCCGGGACCTCGTGGAAGAGCCGGGCCATCTCCTCGCCCGACTTGAAGTAGAACTCCGTCGTTCCGAACCGGATCCGGTCCTGGTCGGTGAGCTTCTTGTTCGTCTGGATGCAGAGCAGGACATCGTGGCTCTCGGCGTCCTCCTTGCGGCGGTAGTGGACGTCGTTCGTGGCTACGAGAGGCAGGGCGAACTTGCGGGCAAGCCGGACGAGCTTGGGGTTGAGGTCCTGCTGGAGCTTGAGGCCGTGGTCCTGGAGCTCGATGTAGAAGTTGTCCCGGCCGAGGATGTCGCTGTAGGCCGCGGCCGCTTCTTCCGCCCGCCGCTCCTGCTCGCGCCCCAGGAGGTAGGCCACTTCGCCCTTGAGACAGCTCGAGAGGCCGATCAGTCCCTGATGGTATTCGGCCAGGATCTCCTTGTCGATCCGGGGGCGGTAATAGAACCCCTCGAGATAGGCCTTGGAGACCAGGCGGCAGAGGTTCCGGTATCCGGTCTCGTCCTGGACGAGGAGCACCAGGTGATAGTGGGGCGTGTCGCGCTCGCCGACGTTCTTGTCGTGGCGGCTGCCGGGGGCGATGTAGACCTCGCAGCCGAGGATGGGCTTGATCCCCTTGTCCCGGGCCGCCTTGACGAAACCGACCGCGCCGAAGAGGTTACCGTGGTCGGTCAAGGCCACGGCCGGCATCTTGTCGGCATAGGCCGCCTCCACCAGGTCGTCGATTTTCATGGCGCCATCGAGGATGCTGTACTCGGAGTGGTTGTGGAGGTGGATGAACGTCGGGGCCATGGGCCGATTCTACCAGACGCGCCCCGGGCTCACAAGGGGGCTCGGAGGTGTTGGCGCGGCTTTAGCCCTAATCGCTCTCGCGGCTCACCCACTTCTGGCGGGTCCCCGCCGCTTCGAGCGACAAGAGCATCGCCGCACCCCCCCCACCTTTCATTGACAGTCCCGGCGGGTTCTTTTATATTGAGGCCACCATGAACTGGGAAGAACTCGCCAAAGAACTCACGGTCCAAACGGATTCGAAAATCGTCCTGCTCGTGATCGACGGCCTGGGCGGCCTGCCCGTCCGGGGGAAGACCGAGCTCGAAACGGCCGAGACCAACAACCTCGACCGCCTGGCCTTGCGGGGAACGTGCGGCCTGACCGACCCCGTCCTTATGGGCGTGACGCCCGGCAGCGGTCCGGCGCACCTGGGTCTGTTCGGCTACGACCCGACCGTGACCGTGGTGGGCCGCGGCGTGCTGGAGGCCATCGGCGCGGACTTCGAACTGCAGCCGGGCGACGTCGCGGCGCGCGCGAACTTCTGCACGGTGGACGGTGCCGGAGTGATCACCGACCGGCGCGCGGGGCGCATCCCGACGCCGGAGTGCGTGCGACTGGTGGCGCGGATGCAGGCTGCGCTCCAACGCGTCGAAGACGTCGA
>JADGNV010000116.1 GCA_017883285.1 Candidatus Aminicenantota bacterium
ACCGGGATGACGCCATTGCCGAATTGAAGGAAGCGCAACGCCGCGACCCCCAGAATGCGGCGGTGAATCGGAAATTGAACGAAATTCTGTGGGAAAAAATTAAGAAAAAAAAGCCTTGAAGCCCGTCGGCTCGCCGCCGGTCGGTTAACCTTCAGTGACCCACACTCAATGGAAGAGGCACCGGCAGGCAACCGTCCAATAATCCAAGGACGCAATTGGACCGGCCGGTTCATTGACATTCCCTCGGAGTCCGGTTAAAAATATGGGTTCGACGAAAGGACCATCATGAGAAAAGGCATCCTGAGCCTCGCGCTCATTCTGACTGCGGCCGCCCTGGCCTATCCCCAGCAGGTTTCCTTCAAGCTCGCGGGCGGCCTGTCCTGGATCAACGGCGACGATTTCAACGCCGCCCTCCCGGGCGAATACAACCTGATCAAGGCCTCGGCGCTGACGACCTCCGGCACCTTCAAAAACCTCACCAGCGGCCCGCATTTCCAGGCCGAGCTCATCACCCATATCTCCCGGCGCATTGCCGTCGGCCTCGGCGGCGGCTATTACCGCGTCAGCAACCAGAGCATCGTGGCCGGCAGCGGCCAGACGGCGGATGGCCCCTACGACGCGACGTCCACCTTCGCGCCCCAGGTCTCGGTCATTCCGTTTTTCGTGAACCTCCATTATTTCGCCGACCTGGCGCCCAAAATAAAGATCGACGTCTACGCCGGTCCGGTCTTCTCGATCGTCCAAACCCATATCGAAAACCCCACGACCTCGACCGTCCTCTCCACGTCCACAAGCGAAGTCTTCACCGCCAGTTCGACGTCCTTCGGGGGGCAGGCCGGGCTCGGTGTCAGCTATCGGATCACGTCCCGGATTTTCCTCATCGCCGACGGCAGCTATCACTTCGGAAAAACCACCGACCTCATAGGCAACTGGGTCAAGAACGTGAATTCGACAGCCGGCTTCACCTCCTCGAGCAGCGACCAATATTACCTCTGGACCTATGACTATGCCCAGGGAAACACCTATTCCCGGATCGGATTCTTCGACGTCAGCGGCCCGACGGGGGACGGTATCGCCAACGCAAAGAAAGCCGAGATCGACATCTCCGGGATCCAGCTTTCGGCGGGCATCCGGATCAGCTTCTAGGAGACGCGCCTCGAAATTCCTTTTAACCGCCATACCTTTGAAAAGTACGGCGATTTGAGACTTCGACTTGAAAAATACCTTAGAAATTATTTAGGACTTTGGCTCTCGTCATCATCGAACCAGAATATTTTTTCTAGCTGAGAAATAACTTCCTCTGTTATCCCGTCTGCTTCAGATATAGCAGGTCGCTTCGCATGCAGGCAGAAGTGATTACATAAAACCCATGAAGTCCGCTCAGAAACACCCAGCATTTCACGGAAAGCGCCTGCAGCAAGACCAATCGGGGATCGCCGAATTACCGATGCCGCCTCAGGAACTTTATGGGTCAGATTCATAAGGGACCTATGCGACACTTCTAGGCCGGTATCGCCGGCGATTTTCGATATATTCTCAAGATGGCCAGCAACCCTTTCGACTACCTGCTTGAGGTCACCAACGGCCTTATTTAATCCTTCGACTACAATCTCAGCATCGGTCTTTTCAATAAGAGAATTATAGTGATCAGAGAAGTCGATATCAAAAGGCTCGAACGAAAGCCCTTCTCTTAACGCGTGCTTGTAAATAATCCTGCCCCTGATTCGCTTGGGAATATCAGGATTATTAAATATTTCCGTGAAAGATGCGTACCTAAATCGGAATCGGCTACCTGGAGCGAGGCACACTGATCCGTTCTGAAAGAGTTGTGGCAGTTCGCGGTCCGGCCACTTCAATTCATCCCTGAACTCGAAGCGTACATCG
Source organism: Candidatus Aminicenantota bacterium (assembly GCA_017883285.1). GTDB lineage: Bacteria > Acidobacteriota > Aminicenantia > Aminicenantales > UBA4085 > FEN-413. The sequence continues at coordinate 1,885 of JADGNV010000116.1, forward strand.
TAAGCGGGAAGTGAACCGATATTTTCGACGCACAAATCCACAAGACAACCTCGTGTCGTCATTTTCAGGGTGACGAGAGGTGGAAGCTCTTTAATTCGAAGCCGCGCTTCTTCGATCTCATAGTGCTCCATCGGCTCTGCCTGGAAATTTCGGCGTCGATAATATTTCTTGTCTATAGCTTGGTGTGGACCCCGGAAGCTTTTTTCTACTTCGACCACATAAAAATAATGATCGGCAGAACACTCGACTGGAAATATTCGGCAGCCAGGAAGCGTAGGAGAGATATAGGAGTCGAGAGCTTGATTCAAACGCTCCCGATTGATAAAACCATCGGAAATGCCGTTATCGAGATAATCCGGAAGATGGCCCTTTTCGACCATCCCATAGACAATGATCCCTCCATCAGCATTTGCCAAGGCAGAAACATCTTTGCTAAATTCTTGCCATGACTTATTAGTCTTATCGAGAGCTGCGCTGGACTTATACTCAAGATGAAGATCTTCAGCTATCTTAGAAATAATCAATCCCTGTAACTCTAAAAATGTTGTTGGCGTTTTCATTTCGACTCGTGCTATCTAAAGGACATTTCGCTATATTGAAGCTTGCGCCCAATAATCCTCAGAGCGACCGAATATTAATTCAATCATACGCTTTATCGACTATTTTGTTGCCGTTCTCGGTTTCTTAACAAGGTATTCCAATCTCTTGAAAGCCTCTATTGTCAGTTTTCCAAATGGATGTTTCTCCCGGAATTCCTGATCAACGAATCCAAATGATTTCGTCAAATAATCTGTGCCATATTGGAACCAGCTCGGATTCTCATTTCTATACGCATCGACTGCTTTCTTAGCCCGCTTGACAATTATGTCAATATCTCTCAGTTTTTGATATTTCTCTCGATTTAGGTCCGCCAATAACCTTGCGTGCCAATTCTCAGAGATTGGCAGGTCTGGATACTTCCATCTTGTATACGCAGCAAGAGTATCATAATCGATTGGATTGGAAAGAAAGGCCGGCACATCTTCTTCAGAACTTTCTATCTCCACTTCATATTGATTTCGTTTATGGCGCACAGAGTCAAAAACACCCTGCGCAATTTCCAATAGAGATGCAACATTATTTAGATCCCGCTTAATCCTCCCCGGAATCGAAGCTTCTTCTTTATATATCAGGTGATGACTGATAGACGCCCATGCATCTTGAAGAACAGTTCGCACCTGAATCTCACATTTCATATTAGTAATTCCATCATAGCGCACTCCTGCAAAACCAGAACCTAGCGTTATAGTGAAATGAATTCCATGATATCCCATTTTATCAATCCCTAATATTTCTGTTTTATCAACACGCTCATGGACAATAAATTCAGATCGAATTAATGCCTCAATACTTTTCAAATCAGATTCGTAATAACAAACGATTCTGACTCCAGCTAAATCGGAAACATCCTTGAGGGGGTCTTTGTACTCTTTTCGTTGTGTTTTCTCTTCAAAACTATTTGTTGTTTTGACACGACCAGATATTTTCGCAATCTTGATATTATGCTTTTTAAGCTTCACCTTAATAACATATTTGACTTCATCGACAAGCTTTTTATAAAAGGGAAGGAGACGCTCATATTTAGAGAGAAAGGCGTTGGGATTCATATTATATTTTCAGTAACCGCTCATATTTTCGATTCTTTGATTGCACATAATACACCTGGAACTTAGGCTGAGGAAATTTAAAATGTCTCTCTTTCTACTAATAGTGCGATATGGGAAGGGAATGAGCTCTTCACAATGATACTCTTCACGCCACGGCGGGCTGCTGGTATAAGTATTTCTGAAATCCACTAAATGCCTTCCCAATTTCCTCCGGTTGGCCGAGATCGGCCACGGCATCGGAGATGGAGTCGTGGTACCTCAGCCTCAAGAGCGGCGTGAGTTTTTCCTGATCCAGCTCCTCTACGCCTACGCTTACGTAATGGGTCAGGACAAAGTCCAAAAACGCCTGTTGTTTGCTGTTGAAATGCTCGCTGATGATCACCTTGGCCCGTTGCGCCCGTTCCTCCCTCGTTAGCGGCGGCAGGGCGTAAGCTACATGCGCGAGCACATCGAAGATATCGCTCTTCTCGGCATCGATCAACTTCTGCATTTCCGCCAACTGGTCCTTGCCGAATCCCTTTTCGGCCAAACCGTTTAGCAGCTTCCGGCGCGTATCCGGTGCGCTCCACAAAGCGCGAAGCTCCGCCTCGGCTCTAAAGAACTCGGGCAGCTTACCGAAAAGTAACTCCAAGAATTGTATCGCGGACATCGGCGTGCCGTCGGGATGCCAGAAGGTCGTGCACATCATATGCTGGATGGTCCGCGCTTTCCCGTCCGCAAGCTTCACCTTGATTTTCCGCCTTGGATCGAAATCATCCCGCTTATCGCGAACGCGCTCCCGCTCTCCCTCTTCTTCCCCTTTAGGCGGTCTAGGTGGTTGCGGCTCCGGCGCGATCGGCTCTCCATCCCACTCCGGGTCATTGAAGTGGTGATGCGCCTGCACGAAATCGTAAACCGTGAAGTAATCCTTGCCCTCGAAGAGCCGCGTCCCGCGCCCGATAATCTGTTTGAACTCGATCATCGAGTTGATCGGCCGCAGCAGGACGATGTTGCGGATGTTGCGGGCATCGACGCCGGTGGAGAGCTTTTGCGAAGTGGTCAGGATCGTAGGGATCGACTTCTCGTTGTCTTGAAAGTCGCGCAGATGCTGCTCGCCAAGATCGCCGTCGTTGGCAGTCACCCGGTGGCAATAATTCGGATCCTTGCTCGTCTTCATCTGATTGATGAGATCGCGCACGGCCAGGGCATGATCCTGCGTGGCGCAGAACACCAGCGTTTTCTCATTCTGGTTGATCAGATCCATGAATATCTTCACCCGGTGCGCCTCGCGCTCTTTGATCTCGATGATCTTGTTGAAATCGGGCTCCGTGTAGAGTCTCCCGGCTTCGATCTCGCCCTCGATCACCATATCGTCGGGAGTATAAACATAATCATCGAGCGTCGTGGAGATCTGCCTCACCTTGAACGGCGTGAGGAAGCCGTCGTTGATGCCATCCTTCAACGAATAGATATAGACCGGCTCTCCGAAATAAGCGTATGTATCCGCATTGTCCTGGCGCTTGGGTGTTGCTGTAAGCCCGAGCTGTACGGCCGGGGCAAAATACTCCATGATTCCCCGCCAATTGCTCTCGTCATTCGCTCCGCCGCGATGGCACTCGTCGATGACGATGAAATCGAAGAAGTCCGGCGGATACTCGCCGAAGTAAGGGGACGGCTTGTCGCCCTTCGGTGGGCCGCTCATGAAGGTCTGGAATATCGTGAAGAAAAGACTCCCGTTCTTGGGAACCCTGCCTTTCTTTCTGATGTCTCCCGGCGCGATCCGCACCATCGCGTCCTCGGGAAAAGCCGAGAACGCGTTGTAGGCTTGATCGGCCAGGATATTGCGGTCGGCGAGGAAAAGAATGCGTGGCCTGCGCGAAGGCTCGCGGCTCAAATTCCAGCGACTATGAAAAAGCTTCCAGGCAATCTGGAAAGCGATGAACGTCTTGCCCGTTCCGGTGGCCAGCGTCAGTAGGATGCGCTTCTTCCCAGCCGCAACGGCCTCCATCACGCGCTGGATAGCGATGTCCTGATAGTAGCGCCCTTCATAATATCCGCTCCGGTCCTCGAAGGGGATGTCAGAGAACCGATCGCGCCACTCGTCTTTCGCGGAAAACGTGAGCTTCCAAAGCTCGTCGGGCGCGGGATAGCCCGCGAGCTCCCTTTCGACCCCCGTCTGCATATCGATCCCATAAATCCCCCTTCCGTTCGTAGCATACGCGAATCGGACGGCCATCTTGCCTGCGTATTCCTTGGCCTGGGCGACGCCTTCGGTCAAGGGCTTGCCCCAGGCCTTGGCCTCGATAACCGCGAGCTTGGTGTTGCGATAGATCAACACATAATCGGCTGTGAGCTGTTTTCCCCGGCGCCCCTGGCCCTCTAAGCGGCCCGGCGTGATGCGATACTCGTGCCGGATGCGACTGCCCTCGACGCCGCTCCACCCCGCCGCCTTGAGGGCGGGATTGACGTGTTCGGCCCGGGTTTCGGCTTCGTTCATGGCTATTTACTGTTTAGTCGAATTTGTGACCACAAATCGAGTTATCCGGAATTTCCGGATAGTTGCCCAAAACTGGATGCGCGTGCGGCCGTCCTCCGTCTGATAGAGGACAATTTCAGATCTTGGCGAATTCTTATCGGCCATGGTTTTTCCTATAAATTGCCGCTGAAAGCTTGATGCAACAGCGACCTCTTCAACTCATCAAACGCAGCGATCTTGCGTTGGTAGATGGATTCGAGGCGCTTCGTTTCGATCAACAACTTTTCAATTTTATCGACAATTTCATTCTGTTTAGACAATAGCGGAACATAAATGGGAAAGTTTCTTAGATAGCCAAGGCCAACAAATTTCTGTGTAGTGCCTTTTGCTTCTTGCATCATTTTGGAACAGACTGATTCTGTATCAAGATAATATTTTAAAAATGCGCCATTTTGGTTATTCGGAATCTTAAATAGCGCGACATTTTTTATTGCGAAATTAGGTTCAATTGTGACGACTGTCGGATTGCCAATAGTGCCAATCATCGCGAATAGCACATCTCCTTTATGTACGGCGCTACGTTGGTTTATTTTTTTGTAGTCATTCTCATTTATTAGATCCACATCGTCAAAGGACAATTTTCCCTTTTTTAAATTCTTCGATGTAATGAGCGGAAAGCCAGACAAACAATATTTTGGAGAATCGTGCGTTCCATCTCGAACGTCATAAACCTCGCCTAGGCTCATTTTCTCCCATCGATCATCACGTCGATTAAAAATATCATGCAGGTAACTCTCAAACAGGGCGCGGGCGTTTTGGAGGTTCTTTTCGGCGTTGGCTATAGCAGAGGCGATACCGTCAAAGGTCTCATCGAGGATACTGATAATCCGCCTTTGTTCGGAGAGCGGAGGAATCGGGATAGACAGAGCACCGAGTTTTGTCGCATTGAAACCACCCTGTGCGCTTCCAGATGAACCTTCTTTGATCGACCTCCAATATCCTCCAGTTTGGAAGAACAAAGATGCGAATTTCGGAAGCAGTTTATTGTCAAGCAACCTGAGACGAATCAAATACGATGCGAAGACGGCCTCTGGAGGATCAGTTACGAGGAAGCTTTTGCCGGTTGTAGCGCCTGTCCGAGCAAAAACAATGTCATCATTAACCAAACGGTACTTCGGGAGGTCCTCCGATTCGATCTTACAGTATGGCACGCTATCCCAATCGACCTTGTCATTCTGGATATCGGTGATGCGAAGAAAACGAGGTCCAACTATATCGCTCGAAGCGCTCTCTGTATAACCGTATCTAATGGCAGCTACGGCTTTAAGTTCTTTGGCTTCCCATCCGGATTTCACAGCCGTCCTCTGATGTTTCCCAGCACCTTCGCGCTCTCGGCATCCAGCGCGGCGATCTCGTCCATGATCTCCTGGGGAATGCGGTGCTTTACCTTTTCGCCGCTGTTGGGATTCTTCACAGAGAGATCAAAGGTCGTCTGGTCGATAGTCGCCGCATCCACGCTCCAGCTCTTGGGCGAATCGGCTTTGGCCTTTTGCAGCGCGACGAACTCCGCGAGATCGTCGTCGTTGAGCGGATTGGTCTTGCCGAGGTTGCGGCCGGGATCGAGCTGATAGAACCAGACCTTGCGCGTCGGCGCTCCTTTTTCGAAGAACAGAACCACCGTTTTCACGCCTGCGCCCTGGAAGGTGCCCCCCGGCAAATCAAGCACGGAGTGGAGGTTACAGCTTTCCAGGAGCAGCTTGCGCAGACTCATCGAAGCGTTGTCGCTGTTGGAGAGGAACGTGTTCTTGATGACGACGCCCGCCCGGCCGCCGGCCTTGAGCATCTTGATGAAATGCTGCAGGAACAGGAATGCCGTTTCGCCGGTGCGGATGGGGAAGTTCTGCTGCACCTCCTTGCGCTCCTTGCCGCCGAAAGGCGGGTTTGCCAGGATCACGTCCACGCGGTCCTTGTCCTGGATGTCGGCCAGGTTCTCGGCCAGCGTGTTGGTGTGGATGACGTTCGGGGCGTCGATCCCGTGCAGGATCATGTTCATGATGGCGATGACATACGCCAGGGACTTCTTTTCCTTGCCGAAGAAGGTACGCTCTTGAAGCGTTTGGGCTTCCTTGGTGGTCAGCGCCTTGGAGGCCTTCAGGTAGTCGTACGATTCGCACAGGAATCCCGCCGAGCCGCAGGCGCCGTCGTAGATGCGCTCACCGATCTTTGGCTTGACCACCTGGACGATGGCCCGGATGAGCGGGCGCGGTGTGTAATATTCGCCGCCGTTACGCCCGGCGTTGCCCATATTCCTGATCTTGGATTCGTAGAGGTGCGAAAGCTCGTGCTTCTCGGTCTGCGAGCGGAAGCGCAGCTCGTCGATCTGGTCGATGATCTCGCGCAGGTTGTAGCCGCTCTGGATCTTGTTCTTGATCTCGCCAAAGATCTCCCCGATCTTGTACTCGATCGTATTCGGCCCCGCGGCCCGCTGCTTGAAGCCATGGAGATACGGGAAGAGCTTCAGGTTGACGAAGTCACGCAGGTCGTCGCCGGTCTTGGCCTTGTTGTGATCGAGCTTGCCGTCCTTGCCCTTGGGCGCGGCCCATTCATCCCAGCGGTAGGGCTTGTCGAGGATGAAGGAGTACTTCTTCCGCTCCAGCGCGGCTTCGGTCGCCCTGTCCTCCTCGAGACCGTCGAGGTATTTCAGAAAGAGCAGCCAGGACGTCTGCTCGGTGTAATCGAGCTCGGTGGTGCAGCCGGCTTCTTTCCAGAGGACGTCATCGATATTCTTGAAGGCTTGTTCGAACATGGAATCTTGTTATCCTTGGCTCCCCCCGAAGCCCTTACTCAGCAATATTATATATCTTGTTCAATCCGCACCTTTAATAGGAATACGGTATCCTTTTTCAAATGGGTCTTGACCCAAGCCTTCTGCTTTTCATCGAGGATCTCGCCCATTCCTTGGAGAATGCCGCGATCAGGCACGGACTCGATGAACTTAACGCATTTCTTCAGATATTCCCTGAAGGGCAGCTTCGTTCGCTTCTCGACGATATCTTTATTGATGGGCCAGTGATTTTTCAGGAAGAACCAGACATCATACAAATCCCGGTTGGCCGTCTTGGCCCGTTCGAGCATAGCCACCAGCTTATGCGCGAACATATCCTCTTTGACCATGGCGAGCATGGATATGCCCAGGTAATTCTTGAGCTCGTAGCGGGAGCCGAACGTCCTCCTGTTGATCTCGACTTTGACGTTGCAGGCCTCGTCTTCATACGAGAGCATGAAGAAAATCGTGTGCTTTTTCTTATGCTTCTCCCTGATCGTCCCGAATTCTTTGAGGATTTCACCAATTTTGCCAAATACGAAATCTTCCCGGCTTTCATCCAAGAGATCGAAATCCAGATCGACGGAAAAGCGGCCCAGATCATAGAAGAGCTGGGCGGCGGTGCCGCCTTTGAAGCCCAATAAAGGTCCGAGAAGGGAATCGGTATAAATCTCCTTAAGAATCTGAAGCAGGATCGTCTTGTGAAAATTTCGATCAAGCATGCTTGGAGAGCCTGTCATATGATCGGAGTCTCCTGGCCATGGCTTCATTGTCATAAATCGCCAGAATTTCGAAGCACTTGTCCCAATCGATGGAAGATAAGTTATCGAAGTGATAAGCCTTGTTCAGGTAGATCGTGTCCAAAAAAGCCCGTTCTTTACTGGCGATAAAGTAATTTCCCTTTCTTTCAACTCCTAAAGTATTGGTGAGGACCGTATCCTTGATCCGGCGAAAGACATATTTCCGGCCGTCACAAGCAAGCTCCCTGGACAAATAGCTGGCGGCGAAAATTTGGTCATAGTGCTGAAAGACCACGCCGGCTTTGGCCAAGACGGTTTCGAAGCTGATATAGGAGGGTGTAAAAATCCTATTCGCCAGTTCCAACCGGTCATAATCCTCGCTTTTTGCATAGATGCCTCGGCGGATAGGGTAAAGCTCGTCATGCTTCACATAATAGCTTATGCGCCTTTTCAACAGGGGCGCATTGGTTTCGCCGGAGGCCAGTAGAATGTCCTTGAAAGTGAAGACCGTATTTCCCCCCCGGAGAATACTAAAGAGGCCCGCTTTTTCCATGTATAACAACCAAAGGTTACGTGTGACGTTACCTTTAGTTTAAATAAATGGATTATAAAGTCAAGTGCCGGCCTGCTGATCCGGAATTCAGGTGACACGATCCCAATTTAAGAGAATTGGGTCATGTCACCGAATTCCGAGTGTCACCCCAAGCTCGCTTATCGGCAATATTGGGAATCCCCGCGCTTGAATGACCGGCCCGGCCGTGCTATCTTGATGGAAAGACAATATCCGGAACAAAGGAGTTTCCCATGAAAGAGTTGACATACCGTTGCTCGGTCTGCGGAAAGGAAGTCAAGGCGCCGGAAGGCAAGCCCGCCCCAGTCTGCTGCAAGAAGGAGATGGAACCCCTCCCCTTCTGCACCGTCCCCCAAACAGCCGAGACCGCCCGCAACTACAACGCCGACGAGCCCTGCGCCGACGGCTCGACGAAGAGAAAACGCTGACCGATCGGCGGCCCGGCCGCGCCCGCATCCCGGGCCTCCTCCCGCCGGTTCGGGAGGCATATCCAACTCCTGCGCTTGGTCATTCGGATGCGATCTTCCGGATCTCACCGAGCAGGGCGGCGAGGTCCGCGATCGTCGTCCGGGGATTGATCAGAGTGCAGCGCAGCCAGGTCCGTCCGCGAAGGACGGCCTGGACGACGTAGAAATTCCCTTTTTCGAGGAGCCGCCGCCGGAGGCGGCGCTGGAGCGCGTCGAGGTCGGTCTCGCCCCGCTTCAGGTGTCGGAAGCAGACGATGTTGCTCTCGGGCTCGACCGCCGTCTCGAAATCGCCCGACGCGCGCAAAAGGCCGGCGAACTCGCGCGCCAGGTCATAGACGGCCGTCACGTAGCCTGCGAAGAAGTCCGTCCCGTAGGCGGCGAGCGACACGAACAGCCGCATCCCCATCATCGTCTTGGTGCATTCCATGGTCCGGTGGGCGAAGTTGTACCACTCCTCCCGCGCCTCCTTCTCGAACAAATACGACGCTTTCTGGGAAAAGGCCTCATAGGAGTGCCCGCCCTCGCGGAAGAGGACGGCGGTGATCAGGGCGGGCATGAGCATGTTCTTGTGGGCGTCCCAGATGACCGAATCGGCCCGGTCCAAACCGCGGAGGAGACTCCTGTATTTCGGCGACAGAAGGGCCGCGGCCCCGTGAGCCCCATCGACGTGAAGCCACAGGCCGCGCGCCGCGGCGAAGGCGGCCGCGGCTTCGAGGTCGTCATAGCTCCCGGTCGCGGTCGAGCAGGCGTTGGCCACCAGGGCGATCGGGCGCAGGCCGGCCCGGACCGCCCCCGCGAACGCGGCCTCCAGACCGTCCGACCGCATGTGGAACCGCTCATCGACCGGGACGGGAACCGCTGCGTCCTCGCCAAGCCCGATGACGGCAGCCGCCCGCTTGACGCTGTAATGGCACTGCTCGGAAACGAGGACCGCGAGATTCGGCTCGGCCGCTACGCCTGCGGTCCAGACGTTGCGCTCGGCCATGGCCTGACGCGCGGCAAGCAGGGCGGTGAGGTTGCCGATCGACCCGCCGCTTGTGAAGACGCCGTCCGCGGCCGGCCCCCAGCCGGCGAGGCCGGTCATCCACCGGACAAGCTGCCGCTCCATCGCCACGTTGACCGGCCCCATCTCGTAAATCGCCGACCCGTTGTTGAGGAACTGTCCGGCAAATCCTCCGAGCGCGGCGAGCGGCAGGGCGGTCGTGCATTGATGGCCGATGAACCGCGGATGGAGGAGGTCGTTTGACCGGGCCAGGATCTCGGGCAAAAGGTCCGAGAAGGCGGCCGACGGCCCGGAGCCGAAGCGCCCGGCCCAGGACGCGGCCATGGCATCGGGATCTTCGAAGGCCAGGACTCTTTCGCGGGTTTCGGGGGCCGATTTCGCCAGAAAATCGGCCAGGATGTCGACCACGCGGTGGCCTTCCCTGCGGAACGCCTCGGGGTCGAACGCCTTCTTCAGCAATTCATCGTAGGAACTCATAGGGGGACACAATCTAATCCTTCTTCCTTAAAAACCGGTTGAAGAAATCGTCGGCCGCCTTGAACGTCTTGACCCACTTCGCGTAAACGAGGAAATCGTGCACTTCGTCGGGGTAGACGATCAGCTCATGATAGATGTTCCGCGCCCGGAGGAGTTGGACGAGGCCCGTCGTCTGGGAGAAGGCGACGTTCCGGTCGTCGTCGCCCTGGACGAGGAGCACGGGCGAGGTCCACTTGTCGACGGTCGCCACCGATGAGGCCTTGAAGGCAGTGCTGTTCGTGTCGATCGAATTCCCCCAGAGGTGAACGCCGGCGATGTCCACGCCCGCCTTGAAGATGTCGGAGTTCCGCGACAGGCCCATCGCCGTCAGGAGACCCCCGTAGGACAGACCGTAGAGGCCGATGCGATTGGGGTCGACGTCGGGCCGCGATTGGAGGTACTTGCCCGCGGCGACGACGTCCTGGTACTCCGACGAGCCCGCTGCGCCGCGCCCCGGCGCCATCCGGAACTCGCGGCCGTAGCCGATGCCCGATCGGTAGTTCACCGATATCACAACGTAGCCCTGGGCGGCGAAATACTGGTTCATCGCATAGGCCATGTGGTAGAAGAACATGTAGTGGTAGCCGAGCAGCATCTGCCTCCCCGGGCCGCCGTGGGTGAAGAGGATGGCCGGGCGGCGTTCGTCGGGCTTGATGTCCTTCGGCACGAAGACCTGGGTGTGGAATTCGAGGCCGTCCTCGGCCTTGAGGATGACCGCCTCCGGCACGACTTGGGCGTCGAGCGGAAAATCGGCCGGGAGCGCGGGATTGACGATCTTCGCCTCGCCGCCCTGGGCGGGCACGAGGGCCACGCACCGGGGGCGACGGGCGTCGGCGTAGAACACCGCGACCTTGTCGCCGGAGGCGAGCGGGGCGGGCTCGGTCTCGAGGCCGTCGCCCTTCGTCAGCTGGACGGGCGTCCCGCCCGCCGTCGGCGTCTTCCACAGGTCGCGCCGGTCGATGTCGCCCGCGTTTGAGGTGTAAAACAGGGTCCGGCCGTCGGCCGAATAGCCGACGAACTCCGCTTCACCGTCTCCCGGGGTCAGGTCGACCGGCGCCGCATCGGCCGGACCCGCCGCCGGGACGGCGTAGCAATGCTGCCAGTTGTTCCGCTCGACCTGGAAGACCAGGCTGTCCCCCGCCCAGACGAACGACCGGATGTTGCGCCAGGCCGGCTCGTCGAGGGGATCGTGCCAGACCTTCTCCGCCGTCCCCTTTTCGACGTCGGCCACCCAGAAGGTCAGAAGATGGCCGTCGGCGAATTTGGACGACTGGAAGCCGGGAGTCGTGGCCGGCTGAGCGGCCGGGGCCGAGGCCTGGGTTTGGGCGGGAGCGCCGGCTTGCGGCGCGAGGGCCGCAGCCTGCGTCGCGGACGGAACCGCGGGGACCGCAGCCCGCTGCGCTGAAAGCGTGGCAGGGACCGTAGCCTGCGTTGCTGAAGGCACCGCGGGGACCGCGGGGACTGAGGGCCGATACGAAGGGCCGCCGGGGGAATTTTGGGCCTGGGCCACGATCTGGGCGAAGGCCGAGCCCGGCCGCCGGATGAAGGCGATCTTCTTGCCGTCGCCCGACCAGGCCGGACTCGTGTCCCTGTCGACCGAAGGCCCCAGATACGTGATCTTCCGGCTCGCGAGGTCGTAGACACCGATGAAGCTGTGGTCCTGCCGGTCGGTGACAAAGGCGAGCTTCCGCCCGTCCGGGGACCACACCGGCGCGCTGTTCGTCCCCCAGGTACGGAAGAAAGGAGCGAGCCCCTCCTTGGCGTTCCCGCCCGCGGCCTTCGTGGCGGCGGAAGGCGGGACGGCGACGTTTTGGTCTGTCCTCACGCCTTGCGTGAGGGCAACCCCGTAGACCTGGCTCTCTCTGACAAACACCACCCGCGTTCCGTCGGGCGAGAGCGCCGGTTTCGACCCGGCAGCCAGCCGAAAGGGCTTGCCTTCGCGCACCCGGACGGCCCAGATGGCCTGTTCGCTTCCGTCGGGGAACTGGGAGGGGTTGGCGACCCAGCCCTTGGCGTTCGGGTCGTGGCCGCGGACGAAGACCACGACCGCGCCGTCGTCCGAAATGTCGAGGCTCGTCAGGTCGGTCCCGTCGTCATCCATGAATGAGGTCAGGCGGACGGGCTTGAAATCGGGCGCCGCGGCCGTAAAGACGTTCCGCCGCCCCCGTTCGAACTCGAACCAGGCGATCCGGTCCGCTTTTTTGGCCGAAGCCAGCTCGTACGAAAAGGAATAGCCCAGGATCTGCTCGATGGAGAACGGCTGCTGGGCGGCCGCCCGTCCGACGGCGCCGACGGCGAGCCATGCCACCATACAAAGCCCCGCAATCAGGGCCCCACGGAAATTCTTCATGATCGACCTCCCCCGAGAGGAATTCATGCCCTTCACCATATCTCCGTCTCCGCGTCGGCGTCAAGAGACGCCGCCCCCTCATGACTTGCCCCAAAATATATTCAGGAGGGGTAAGTCCCGACGCCGCCCCTCTGCTCCTCACCCCTAAGGGTGAGCCGCACTTTGGATCCTAGACGTACCGCACCATCGCCCCCCACCGCTTGTCGACCTTGAAGCCCGCGCGGAAGAAGAGGTCCGGGAGATAGAAAGGGGTCAGAACGACATGGACGCCGGCCAGGGCGCGGGTCAAGCGGGGAATGGAAGAGGGAAAGTTCCGAACGCGAAGAGGATCGCCTCGTCGGGTAAGAACTAAGTGATTTGTCCCCAAGGGAAACCTTGGGGGGAAGTAGGGCCCGGTCTCTTGCGAAACCGGGCCCTTTGTTTTCTCGGTATCGAAACGAACCGACTTAGTAGCGCCGGCCGAAGCCGCCGCCGCCGCCGCCGCGCGGGCTGCTGTCCGTCCGGGGCTTGGCCTCGTTGACCGTCAGATTGCGGCCCTTGAGGTCCCGGCCGTTGAGGGCCGCGATGGCCTTCAGGGCTTCTTCCCGGTTGGGCATCTCGACGAAGCCGAAACCGCGGGATTCACCGGTCATTTTGTCCTTGATGACCGCCGCGCTCTGGACGTTGCCATGCGCCGCGAAAGCATCCCGGAGTTCGGTCTCGGTGATGTTGCGAGAAAGGTTGCCGACATAGATATTCATACTCGTCTCCTTCGACGTGGGCTTGATCCGTGGGGGCAAACCGACGGATCACCCGTTAAAGATGTGATCCGAATAAAGGAGAGGAGTGTGTGACCAACTAGGGCCCGTGCCCCTTCCTTTATTGAGTCCATAGTTATTATACGTGGAATCCGCGTAAAAATCCACGTTTTTTAAAAAAAAATCCGGAAACGGCCGCGTTTCAGGCTTTGCCCTCGGAGGGCGTCGCGTTCGGGGTCTCGGTCCCCGGCGTTTCGACGGAAGGCGCAGGCTGTTTGACGCCGTCCTCGGCGGGTTTCTCGATGCCGAGGCGTTTGCGCCGCTTTTCTTCCCGCTTCTTCACGCGGTCCAGTTCCCGGTTTCTCTTGGCGCTTTTGTAGGCTCGATTGGTCTTGGGCAAAAATCCCCCTTTCAATAGAAAAGGACGGCCCTCTTGGGCCGTCCTCTCATGTTCCATCCGACGCGGCATCCCTGAAGGCAGGGGGCCGCGGGGACCGCGTGGGCCAACGGGGTTGCGCTCAGAACCGGCTACCGCCGCCGTACCCGCCGCGCCCGCCGCCGAAGCCGCCCGTGCGGGGCTTGCTGTCCGTCCGGGGCTTGGCTTCGTTGGCCGTCAGATTGCGGCCCTTCAGGTCCTTGCCGTTGATGCCGGCGATGGCCTTCTCGGCCTCTTCCTTGTTCGGCATCTCGACGAACCCAAACCCGCGGGACTCGCCGCTGAACTTGTCCTTGATGATCGCCGCGCTCTGGACCGTGCCGAACGGGGCGAAGGCTTCCTTCAGGTCGCTTTCCGTGACGTCCCGGGAAATGTTGCCAACATAGATGTTCATACTCGTCTCCTTTTGACGACGGATCGAACCGGGTGGCGCCCGGCCCGTCCTTCAAAAAATGTGATCCAAATAAAGGAGAGGAGTATGTGACCGGTAGGGCCCTTGCCCCTTCCTTTATCCGTTCCCAAGGGAATTGATCTCACCCCCACGGGGGCCACTTCAATATACACCATTTCCGATTCAAATACAAGGCTTTAAAAGACTTCGGCTGGGCCGGGCGGCGCGGCCTATTTCCCCTTCGGTTTCGCTCCAGCCTTGAGGATTTCGACCGTCCCGTTCCGCTCCAGGTTCCGGATGGCCGCGGCCACGGCCTCGAGGTCCACGTCGGGATAATCCGGCCCCAGGACGTAGGCGAACTTGGATTCCGTGCTCCCGACCTGGAGGTTGCCGCATTCGGCCCGGACGGCGTTGTAGATGTCGAGGATGCTCCGGGAGCCGTCGATGAAGTAGTTCACCGCCGTCGAGGCGAACCCCATCAACCGGGGCGCGGCCCCTGCCGGCGGCGCTCCCTCGCCGCGCGCAGGGGGAGCGGTTCCCGTTCCCGGTTTCGCGGGCGGCGCCGCTGCCTGCGGTTTGGCCGCCGGCACGGGAGGCTGCCCCTGTTGGACCGGGGGCTGTCCCGGGGCGGCCGCCGGGGCCTGCCCTCCCCGCCCTCCGCGCTGTCCCTGGGCCTGGCTCAGCTTCTGGGCCTCCTCGGAATAGACTTTGAACTTTCGGCGCGGGATGAGCTGGGCGTATTCGCGTTCCTTGGCGGTCAGCGTGACGGCCACGGGCTTCACCCCCAGCGTCTGGCACCGGTCCCGGTAAACGCCCTCGACGCGCTTGGACGCCGCGTCGCGCACGGTCTGAAGGCTCGCCGTGAGCGAGGCCACGACCGCCTCGACATCGGGCGTCTTGGCCAGCGCCCGGACGGATTCCACGCCGCCCTTGGCCCGGGCGAACGCGCCGGTCACCTTGGTCTGGGCCGCCTTGTGCTGGTCGTGGATCTTCGCCGGGTCGGTCCCGAGGAGCCGGACGCTCTGGCGGGCAACCTCGGCGATCCACTTCTCGCCGTTGGCCGACGCCTCCCAAGCCAGGTTCTTGGCCTCGGGCGCGCCGGCGACGGCCAGGTAGTAGATCGCGGACGCCGCCATGACCCCGACCCGCTTCAATTCGGTCGGGTCCACGTGGACGATCCGGTCGGCACTGCTGTGGTAGAAATTGTCCGGCCAGTAGTTGAACTGCATGGTCGGGATGCCGGCCGCCAGGAAGACGGTGTGGTCGCTGCCCGAGGTGATGGCCGCCAGGGGCGACAGCCGGTAGTTGAACTGGGCGTTCGCGCCCTGGGTCGTCCGGACCTCGGCCTGGTCGACGAACTGGAGAAGATTGGACAGGAGGTCGTTCAGGTAGCTCGGCCGGGAATCGGGCGTCATCTTGATCCGGAGGTAGGTGTCCGTCGTTTTCGTATTCGCCCCGGTCATGTCGAAATTGAGGGCGTTGATCAGCTTGTCCTGGAGCTCGGGATGCTTGAACATGAACGCCGAGGACCCCGAGATCTCGTTCCCCCAGAGGAAGTGGATCGTGCGGCGCGGCTTGGGGATCGCGCCGTCGCGGATCAGGCGGGCCAGGGTGCGGCCCATCTCGAGGATGGTCGCGACGCCGGTGCAGTTGTCGTTGGCCCCCGGCGTACTGATCGTTTCGTAAGCGTGGGCCACGACCAGGAGTTCGCCGGCCGCGGGGTCGGTCCCCGGGATGGCCGCCGAGATGACATTCATCTTCGCCGGATAGGTCTTGGCCCGGACATGGGCTCGGACGACGACCTTGTCCCCCCGCTCGCAATAGCCCCGCAGCTCGAGGAACTGCCGCAGGGACAGGGCGAACCCGAACCCGCCCTTGTCCGCCTGGGGCGAGACGCTAGACCAGCCGATCTGATCGAGCGTCCAACCGGGCGCGTTGCCGCCGACGCCCGACGAACCGGTGCCGAGGGCCCCCGCCGCTCCGCGCTGGTTAACGGCCGTGCCGAACACGCCGCCCACCGAGCCGCTGCCCAAGACGACCTTTCCGGTCACGTCCTTGCCCGTGTAGTCCGCCTCGCGGCCGGCGCCGACGTAGACCAGTTCGGCCTCGACGTCGGCGTTCTTGCTCCCGGAAGCGAGCGAGGTTCGGACCTGGGTGAGACTGGCGATCTTTTTCTTGACCGGGGAGACGAGGTACAGGTCGCCCTCCTCGCCGTCCCAGACGTCGCGGCTGGGGAAAAATTCCACGAGGACGTCGGAGAGGCCGGCGAGCGCCGCCTGCTCGCGCAGGTACGTCGTCTCGAAATATTCGGTCTGGTATTCGGCCGCCTGCCGGTCGCGGTTCCCCGCGAGCATCTGGACGTGGAAGAACGCCTGTTCGCCGGAGAATTCCTGAACGATCGGATCGCGCAGCGCCGGCGGGACGAGGCAGCGGTCGGGCGGAACCTGGGCGAGGACGAGGCCGGCGAGCCCGGCCAGGAGGAAGAGGCGCAGGAAACGCGGGGCGACCGGATTATTACGGAAACGGAATGTCATATTCGATTTACTTCCCAACCAGGAGCCCCCGGCGCTTGAGCAGGGGCTCGATCTTCGGCTCGGCGCCGCGGAAGGCGACATATTGGGCCATAAGCTCGCCCGTGCCGAATTTTTCGAGGATGTTCCTCCGGAACGAGAGCGCAGTCGCTCTTTCGAACAGGCTCTTCTCCTTGAAAGCCTCGAAGGCGTCGGCGTCGAGCTGGGCGGCCCAGATGTAGACGTAATAGCCGGCGGAATATCCGCCGTTGAAGATGTGGTTGAAGTACGTGCTCCGGTAGCGGGGCGTGATTTCGGGGATCAGGCCGGCGGCGCCCATGGTCTTGGCCTCGAACGCGTCGACGTCGAGCGCCGGCGGCGGGGCGGCGATCTCGTGCCAGGCCATGTCGAGGATCGAGGCCGCCAGGTACTCTACGGTCTCGAAACCCTGGTTGAAGAGGCTGCTCGTCTGGAGTTTCTTCACAAGGTCGGCCGGGATGGCGGCGCCCGTCTTGTAGTGCTTGGCGTAGAGGGCGAGGAGCTCCGGCTCGAGCGCCCAGTTTTCCATGATCTGGGAGGGGAGCTCGACGGCGTCCCGAGGGACGGTCCGGCCGCGGTACACGCCCTCGGCGAGCAGAGTGGCCAGGGAATGCCCGAACTCGTGGAAGAAAGTCTTCGCCTCGTCGATGCTGAGGAGCGACGGCGCGTCGGCCGTGGGCCGGGTGAAATTGCAGGTGATGGTCGAGAGGGGCGGAATGCGTTTGCCTTTCTCGTAGGACTCGCGCCGGAACGAACCCGACCAGGCGCCGCCGCGCTTGCTCGGCCGCGGATGGAAGTCCATGTAGAGGAGGCCGACGTGCCGGCCGTCCTCCTCGCGGACCTCGAACACCTGGACTTCGGGGTTGTAGACCGAAATGTCCTTCCGCTCGGTGAATTTCAGGCCGTAGAGCTTGTCGCAGAGGGTGAAGATGCCCTGGCGCACGTTCTCGAGTTTAAAATACGGCCGGAGGGCGGCGTCATCGAGGGCGTATTTTTCCTGGCGCACCTTCTCGGCGTAATACCACCAGTCCCACGGGGCGAGCTTGGACCCGCCGCCTTCGCGGTCGATAATGGCCTGCATGTCGGCCGCCTCGCGCTTGGCCCGGGCCAGGGCGGGGTCCCACAAGCGTTTCAGGAATGCATCCACGGCCTGGGGGGTCTTGGCCATGTTGGTCTCGACGACAAACTGGGCGTGGTTCGCATATCCCAGGAGCTTCGCCTTCTCGCTGCGCAGGCTGACGATTTGGCGGACGACGTCCTTGTTGTCGCGTTCGTTGCCCCGGTCGCCGCGCCGGATGTAGCCTTGATAAATCTTCTCGCGCAGGTCGCGGCGGGTCGAGGACTGAAGGAATGGGATCATGCTCGGCACCTGGACGGTGAAGACCCATCGTCCGGGCATCTTGAGCTGTTGGGCCGTCGCCTCGGCCATGGCGACCACGGCCGGCGGCAGGCCCGCCAGGTCGGCCTTGGTTTCGAGGACGAGTTTGAAATCGTTCGTTTCGGCCAGGAGATTGTCCCCGAATTTGAGGGAGAGGAGCGACAGGTCCCGATTCAGGTCGCGGAGGCGGGACTTCTGGGCCGCGTCGAGCAGCGCCCCGCCGCGCACGAAGTCGCGGTAGGAATTCTCGAGGAGGAACCGCTCCTCCGGGGTGAGCTTCAGCTGGGCCCGCCGGTCATAGACCGCCTTGACCCGGGCGAAGAGCTTGTCGTTCAGACGGATGTTGTCGTTATGGGCGGCGAGGAGCGGCGAGACCTCCTTGGCGATGGCCTGGAGGACCGGGTTGGTATCGGCCCCCTGGAGAGCGCCGAAGACCGCGTTGACTTCCGACAGGAGCAGGCCGCTCGCGTCGAGGGTGGCCTGCGTGTTGGCGAATGTGGCGGGCGCCTTGTCGTTGACGATGGCCTCGATCTCCGCCTGCTGCCGCTTGATGCCCTCTTTGATCGCGGGCAGGAAATGCTCGGGCTTGATGAGGTCGAACGGCGGCGTGTTGTCCGGGGTCTTGTATGGAGCCAGGAACGGATTCGCCTTGTCCGGCGGGACGGCGTTCTGTCCCGCCGGGGCGAGCGCGGTCACGGCCATGACGGTCAGGAGAAAGACGATCGTTTTGGATGAATGCATGGGTTTTGCGGGCCGCGGCCCCCTCCTTTACTGCGTCGGATTGGGTCGAGGGTAGAACGGCGCGCGCTCAAGGCCGGCATCCCGTCCCCGGGACAAGCGTCCTCCGGCTCCTCGACATTCCCGAACTATATCGCCGGCGGAAATGGGTGTCAACCTGCAACTCCCCTTACGACGGCCGTCCATTCGGCGGTGGGTCGCCCCTCAGGCCGAGGCGCCCGAGTAGCGCCGGACTCCCGCCCGCCAGAACAAGCGCGAAACGACGAGCAGCAGGCCGGCGAGCGCGCCCGCTCCGAGGAGCGTCCGGCCCGTGAGGCGGCCCGACAGGGCCTGGGTCGGCACCGTCGTCGCAAAGGCTACCGGCACGAGGAAGGTGAGCGAAAAGCGCAGCCATCGGGGATACAGACTCACGGGCCAGCGGCCCGCCTCGTACATGCTCTGGAAGATCACCAGGATGTTCTCCACCCGGACGAACCAGAACGACAGCGTGGCGAGCATCAGCCAGAAGCTGTACACGATGAGCCCGCCCGCGGCCAGCGCGGCCGCGAACGCCGCAGCCTGCCAGGCGCCCAAGCGCGTCCCCATCCGGACGAGGGCGAAGGCCAGCACGCCCGCCCCGAGGACGAGGTCGGTGAGCTTCCAGATTTCCACCCGCTGGATGCTGACCAGGAACTGGGCGTCCGCGGGCTTGGTGAGCGTGAAATCGAGCGTCCCCTCGCTCACCGCCTCGATGAGCCGCTGCATGCTCGGCTCGATCACCAGATGGATCGCGCCGCCCACCAGGAAAAAAACACCCACCAGGGCCAGCACCTCGTTGGGCCGCCAGCCGCCCAGGGTGTCAGTGTAGGAGAAGACGACCGCCAGCCCGCCCAGCGCCGTTCCGAGGTCCACGAGCGATTCGAACAGCTGCAGAAAAAAATTGGCCCGGTACGCCAGCTCGCTCAAGACGCTGACCCGAAGGAAGACCCAAAACAGGCGGAGGCTGTTCATGCGCCCACCGCCGAATAAACCCGAACGCCCGCCCGCCAGACGATCCGGAGGAGGACGAGGCTGAGCGCCAGCCAGGCGAGTTGCGCTCCGAATCCGGCGAGCGCCTGTCCGGGCGTCAGCCGGCCGAGGAGGAGCTCCACCGGAAAGCTGATCGTCCAGCGAAATGGCAGGACCGTTGCCACCGCCCGCACCGGGCCGGGCAGGAGGACGAGGGGCGCGACCTGGCCCGAAAGGAAAAGGGCCGCCACATAGTAGGCCTGGTTGACGGCGCTCACCCGCGTGGTCCAAAAGCCGGCCAGGGCCAACGTCCATTCGGTCAGGAACCGCACCAGAAACGCGAGAAAAATGGCCGGTACGAAAGCCGCGGCCGACCAGAGGACGGGATGGAACGTGGGCTTGAAGACCGCGGCCAGCAGCCCCGCCGCCACGAGCATCATGGGCAGGGTGATGAGCTTGGAGGACACGTTGTCCACAATGTCGATGTGGATGGGATGCAAGGGCCGGAGGAGGGCGAACGAGAGCGAGCCGTGGCGGATGCGATACTCGAACTCGTACATGATCCAGGTGTACGTGGCGTGGTTGACGAGCATCATGACGATGAAATACGCGGCGAAATCGCGCGGGCCGAAGCCGCCCACCTCGGTGCCGCGCGATGCGGCGACCGCCGACCAGACCACCAGGAAGATGAGCGGCTCGAGGATGTGGCCGATCATCCAGATGGCGATGGCCGCCCGGTATTGGAGGAACGAGGCGAGGGTCGTCTTGAACTGCTGGCCGTAGATGTCCGCGAGGCCCTTCATACGGCCCCCTGGGCGAACACCCGCTCGATGACCTCCTCGAGCGGCGGGTCCGCGACCGTCAGGTCGATCACCGGCAGGTCGGCCAGCAGCCGCTCGGTGACCCGGGCCGTCTCGGCCTTCGGGACGCGCAGGATCGCGGTCCCGTCCGCGCAGGACACCACTTCGCCGTATGGGCGGAGGTCCACCTCGCAGTCCGAGAGCTGGACGACGATGGTCTTGTGCTCCGTGAAGCGCCGGACGAGGCCGGCCAGTTCGCCGTCGAACAGGAGCCGGCCGTGGTGGATGATGAGCACCCGCTTGCAGAGCGTCTCGACGTCCGCCATGTCGTGGCTGGTGAGGAGGACGGTCGCCCCGGTCCGGCGGTTGTATTCCGCGATGAAGCCCCGGATGCGGCGCTGCATCGTGACGTCGAGGCCGATGGTCGGCTCGTCTAGGAAGACCATCTGCGGCCGATGGAGGAGCGCCGCAGCGATCTCGCATTTCATCCGCTCGCCGAGCGAGAGGTTGCGGACCGGCTTGCGGAGGAGCGGCCCGAGGTCGAGCAGCTCGGTCAGCTCGTCCACCAGAGCCCGGTAGTCGGCCGTGGGGATCCGGTAGATGGCCCGGTTGAGCTCGAACGAATCGGCGGCCGGAATGTCCCAGACGAGCTGGTTGCGCTGGCCCATGACGAGCGTGATCCGGCGCAGGAAGGCCTTCTCCCGCTTCCAGGGCGCATGGCCCAGCACCGAGAGCTCGCCGCCCGTCGGATGCAGGAGGCCGGAGAGCATCTTCAGCGTGGTCGTCTTGCCCGCGCCGTTCGGGCCGAGGAAGCCGACGATCTCGCCCGGAGCGAGGTCGAAGGAGATTCCATCCACGGCGGGGACCTCTTTTTTCTCGCGATGGAAGAGGCTTCTCATCGCCGCGCGCGCGCCCGGTTCGCGTTCGGAGACGACATAGACCTTGCGCAGGTCGCGGGCGCGGACGGCGGGGTCGTTCGGCATGCGGCGCTCTCCTTGGAAGGCTCCCGCGCCCGCGGAACGGGACGCGGCCGAGCTTCATGTTATATGTTCGGGAACGGGGAAATCAAGCAGGCGGAAGGGGTCAGGTCTTAACATTTAACAAATTTAACCCGGCCTGACCCTTTGGTGCCAGGTCTCGCCAAAAAAGTTAAATGTTAAGACCTGACCCCCACCACCCCTACCAGGCCGATAGGCCAAACCGCCGTTGAACTTTGGGTCTGCCCGTGATATAAGCGCGGGGATGAGCGCGAACGGCCGGACAATTCTCGTCGTCAATCCCGTCGCCGGCCACGGGATGGGCCTCAAATGCTTCCGCCGCCTGGAATCCCGGCTACGGAGCTCCTTCCCCGCTCTGGACGTCCGCATGTCCGAGTACGCGGGCCACGCGGTCGAAATCGGCCGCCTGGCGGCCGAGGAGCAAGCCTCACGCCTGCTCTGCCTGGGCGGCGACGGCACGGCGTTCGAGGTCGTCAACGGCCTCTGCGGCGAGCGTCGGCCGGCCGCCCTTCCGGAAATCGGGCTGATTCCGGCCGGAACGGGAAATTCCTTCGTCCGGGATTTCGGGATCGTCACGCCCGAGGAAGCCCTCGACGGGATCCTGGCCGGACGGAGGCGGGCCGTCGATCTCATCGACTTCGAGTACCAACATGGCGGGCGCCCGGAGCGCCGGGTCGCCCTGAACATCCTGGGCGTCGGGCTGATCGCCGACATCCTCAAGCTGACCAACGAGCGGCTGAAGTTCCTGGGGGCGTTGGGCTACAGCCTGGCCGTCCTGCTCCGGCTGGCGAAGGGTATGGACAACCGGATCGACATCACGGCCGACGGCCGGACCTGGTCGATCCGCGACAGCGCCCTCGTCGTTTCCAATTCCAAGTTCACCGGCGGCAAGATGAAGATCGCCCCGGACGCCGACCCCGCGGACGGCCGAGCGGACCTGGTGGTTTTCCGCGAGGTCAACCGGCGCGAGATCATCGCCATCTTCAAGCGCGTGTTCTCCGGGACGCATACCGCTCATCCGAAAGTCGAAACGACGGCGGCCGCGGACATCGCGATCGACGCCGCCCCGGCCCAGCGCCTCATGGCCGACGGCGAGCTCCTCGGCGAGACGCCGCTCCGGCTGCGCGTCCTCCCCCGCGCCCTGACGATCCTGGCATGATCCGGATCTTCGAGCGCCTCCGGTCCCTGCTCATTTGGATCTTCGGCCTCCCCGTCTTCGCCGTGTCCTGCCTCGTCGTCTGGCTGGCCAGCTTTTTTCGCCGCGGCCCGGGGTTCGAGCGCCTAATCAAGTCCGCCTGCCGCTTCGTGCTCTTCATGTGCGGCATCCGCCTCCGGGTCGAGGGCCGGGAGAATTGCGTTCCGGGCCGGCCGTACATCGTGATGATGAACCACGTGAATTTCTTCGACCCGTTCGTCCTCTACGCCGGCTTTCCCGGCTGGGCCCGCGGCGTCGAGGAGGAGAGCCACTTCCGCTGGCCGATCTATGGCCCCACCATCCGCCGCATCGGCGCGATCCCGATCAGCCGGACCAGTACCCCGCGGGCGATGGCCAGCCTGGCGAAGGCCGCGGAGCTCATCCGCCGGGAAAAGGATTTCTCTTTCGTCGTCCTGCCGGAGGGAACGCGGACGCGCGACGGAAAGCTGGGGAAGTTCAAGCGGGGCGGATTCCTGCTCGCCCTCGAAACGGGGCTGGACATCCTGCCGATCATCCAGATCGGCGCCACCCGCATCAACCGCAGGGGAAGCCGCCTCATCCGGCCGGGGAAAGTCCGGTTCGTCATCGCGCCCGCTGTTCCCACGGCCGGCACCACGAAGGAGAACCAAGCCGCCCTGATCGAGCGGGTGCGCGCCGTCTTCCTGCGAGAGCTCGGAGAAGATAAACAGCAACCCTAAATTTATGTGACAGTCAATAAGGATCAGGTCCGGATCTTCTGCGAGGGGCGGGCTATCCCAACGATTTCAGGTTCAGCCGCCGCAGGGCGGGCGCGAGCTTCGCAATCGCGCCGACCACAAGGAGAGTCATCGCCCCGCCGAAGACGACCGACGGCACCAGGCCCATGAGCCGGGCGGCCACGCCCGATTCGAAGGCTCCGATCTCGTTCGACGACCCAATGAAGATGCTGTTGACGGACGCGACCCGCCCCCGCATCTCGTCGGGCGTAACGAGCTGCATGGTGGTGGCCCGGATGATGACGCTGATGTTGTCGAACAGCCCGCTCAGGACGAGCAGCGCCAGGGACAGATAGAAATTCTTGGACAGCGCGAAGAGGATGATGCTCATTCCGAACCCCGAGACGGCCAGCAGGAGATAGCGGCCGGTTCTGTGCATCGGGGGACGATAAGCCAGAAAGACCGACATCAGGACCGCACCGGCCATCGGCGCGGCCCGGAGAAAGCCCAGCCCCTGGGGCCCGACGTGGAGCACTTCGGCGGCGAAGACGGGCAGCATCGAAACCGCCCCCCCGAACAGCACCCCGAACATATCGAGCGACATGGACGCCAGAAGGATCTGGTGCTTGAAGACGAACCGCAGTCCGGTCATGAGCCTCCGTCCGAGCGGCTCGGAGACGAGGGCCGCCGGGACGGGGCGGCCGGGAATGACGCTCAACAGGGCGATCGAGAGGACCCCGAAGGATAGGATCGTCCCATAGGCGATTTTCACGCCGAAAAACCCGTAGATGAGGCCGCCCAGCGCCGGCCCGGCCATGGCGCTGACGTGCCAGGTCGTGCTGTTCCAGATGGAGGCGTTGGGATAGAGCTCCCGCGGCACGACCTGGGCCGACAACGCGGTGGTGGCGGGGGCGATGAAGGTCCGGGCGATCCCGGTCAGGCCGACGACGACGAATATCGGGAGAAGCCCGAACGTCCGATAGAAATGGGTCAGGTCGAGGCTGAAGAGGAAGAGGAGCAGAGTCCCGGCCATGAACAGCATCAGGAAATAGAGGATGATCCGCTTCCGGTCGTGGAGGTCGGCGATGTGGCCGGCGTAGAGGGCCACGGCGATGAACGGCACCGCCTCGGCGAGGCCGATGAGCCCCAGCGAGAGCGGGTCGCGGGTCAGCTCGTAGACCTGCCAGCCGATGATGAGGCTCTGCATCTGGATGGCGATGGTCATGAAGAACCGGAACCCGACGAAGAGCCGGTAATCGCGGATCTTCAGGGCGGCGAAAGCGTCGTGTCTCAGGACTGGGTCTGACATCCGAAATTCTGATGCACCTTGCTTACTGGTATGATCCCGCAAAATCCATTACGCACATATACCTATAAACGTCATGCGCTCCAACTGAAACACCTACGAATTTGAAGGCGCCGTTGAGCAGGTTTATTCTATGCCCACGCGATGTTACCCCGTCATCAATGAGTAGCGAGGTCACTATTCTTCTGGCATCTCCGTTTCCGTAGTCGATATTCTCTCCAGCAGAAATGTCCCATTTGCCGTATCGGCTTATTCGCTCTATTGGAGTTGAGTTATCGCTCCCAGCGTGTCCGGCTGCCCCCGTTATGGCCTGATCCCTGGCATGGTCACGCGCCGCAAGCGTAAGTCCTTTCTTCGGGGACAGTGAAGACAAAGGTTTTGTGACTTGAAGTTCTTCGATACATTCATCAAGGGCACGAATCCCTTCATGGGTTAAAATGGCAATCTCGCCCGGATATTGCAAGAGTGTCCTGCGATAGTATGATCGAAGCGGCACGAGGAAGCTGCGGGCGTATTCCGCCGGGTCGGTCCGCGCCATGTTAATTTCGATGATGACTTGTCTTTCACTATCCGTTAGGTACTCAACGCCTGCCGTCGTATCGACCGTCTCCTTATTCCATTTAGGGGACATTGAGTCCAGCGGCGCTTGACCCGCATTGCGCCTGATTTGATCGTTCTTAGCCTGCGCCCTGGACTCTTTGCCTTCGGGGCTATTTACCGGCGAAGGTGGAGAGCTATTGACATCCGAAAGTGCGTTATTGATGGACTCGCAAGAGACCAACAGAGCAAGAACGAGTAGGACACCAAAACGTCCTGTATACACTGGCAACCTCCCGTGGGAATTATACCCTTCAGAGCCATGTAACGCGAAGTTCACCGGGAGCCGGATTTACCGGCGATCCGGTGGAACGATTTGTTGGCTTTCTCCAATAACCTGGAATTCAACCTTTTCCGCAAGATACTCGATATCGTGATGGCCGTTACAGATCGACTGACAAATATCTGAAGTAGAGCTGGATCTTATATAAGGGTCGTCGTTTTTTAGCCTGTACTCAACAGTGATACGTGTAGAATTGGTAAAAAGCCAAATCGGGTAAATGAACTGCGAACTGTGGATGCCCCTTCTTTTGGGGTCCGCTTCAGTCAAGTCTCTAACCACCAGCAACGCTTCCCCGTGTTCTTTGAACTGTAACTGCACTACATCAAATCCAAGACTGTTCAGTCCCGTCACGAAGAACAGCAGCCAGATTTCGTCTCGCCCTGGCGAATCGTTTTCATGCTCGTGGGATTCCAGCGTGAGGTTTGCAGAATTATCAAAACCAAAGAATTTGTGGGATAAGTTCAGAACTTCCAGGGTCCTTACGATTTGAAGTACTCTGTCGTACAATTCTGCACGAGTGAGTGAGAGTAACTTGGGACTCTTGGGTGACCCACACTGACATACTATAGTGCCGCCAATGATTTTATAGCTTTGATGTGCTGCAATATTGCGCCACTCAGAGAGTTTGAGTCCCTCAGGTTGGGTGCTGAAAAGGTGAGCGTATGGAGAGTGCGCAATCAATTCGTCAACCAATATGCCCAACTTCTGCGATTTCAGTATTTGGATGTTAAAGTTTTTCTTTCGCATTATGCGGTTGACAATTACGTTTTCAATAAGAGCAGATCTCATGAGACCCTCGATAACGTCATCAAGGTTATCAAAAGACTCCTTAGCAAACTCATGCAGTTCCAATAATGCTTTGTCTTTTTCAAGGTTCAAAAACGTCCAAAATCGATTTCCAGATTCAATGATATCGGGGATCAATTGTTTGATAGCATCATACAACGTCTCTCTGTCCTTCAAAAGGGCAGCTGCGTAGGTATCGAGCACTAACCGGATGTCACGTTCAATTCCAGGGTATTTTGCTTGGATGTGATTGAAATTCACATAGTCAGGCACAAGAAAGTCAATAGCGTGCTTTTCTAAGCTGTCGTGATTCGTGAAGAATGGTCTGAGTGTATCGACTATACGATTCTTGATTTCAGCCGGTGAGCCGCCCGACTGGTAGTACTCAGCGAAAATGTTCCGGTAGCGAAGGGTATCAATGAGCTTATCTATATTGTTCATCTGACTCTTGTAATCAAAGCCAACGCTACGGCTCACCGGCGCGAGACCCGCCCCGGGTCTCGCGTACGAGTGCAGCCGGTTGTTGGACAGAATCTATCCTAGCTTCTTCTTGACGTACGCTGCGTAAAGGAGAGCACCACGCTCAACTTGCCGGGAACTCCCAGATAATGCTGTGTATACCGCATTTGCCAGGCCGAACAAAGCACTTACTCCTGGGATGGCAGCAATGATGGCACACACCCTTGAAAAGAGTATGTTTCCTAGTCCCCCTTCTGAAAGACGGGCAGAGATTTGCTCCACCTCCGCCTGTTTATCAGCGATGAAATTCTCCAGTCTATGGTTCTGCAGATCGGGGTCGGTCATGTCGGCAATAGCGGATATCTCTTGCTCGATGCTGCAGCGGAAACGTGATAGCTCAACACCATGACGCTGTTTGAAGGCGCGGAGCCGCATTGGTTCCACAGGAAGCTCAGGTACAGGCAGCAATTGTTCAAGCACTATTTTTCTCAGAGGTGCGAGGCGGGATTCAACGTTGGACTTTGAATGAGACGCCAAAAGGAAAGAGTCGAGATTGGAATCCACATCAGTAACTGGCGTGCTTTGGACTTCTTTAAGCTGACCAAGCAAGGCAGCGAGATAGGTCATAAATTCACCGGCTGTCTTGTTCTCCACATCGCACCAAGACCAGTTGACTTCTCTAGCAAGCCCTGCATGAATCAGGTATTCGGTGATCTCCTGCATTTTCTCCGTATGTATCCGGCTGCTACCGTGCTTCAGGAAGGTTTTGCGCCTCTCATCTAACTCTGTATTAGTCAATGACTCGACATATTCCACAAAAGCATCCTTGAAGCGGGGGGCTCGCCAGACGTATTGCCCAGGATGTATCTGCGTGAGAAGCTCATTGGCGAGCAGATCTTGAGTGTACTTGGTAAGATGATCAGGTCTTTCCACAAAGTCAAAAGGGATGATGGAGCCTACTTGATCCCAATAGAGTAGTACTCGTGTGAACCAGGCGCTCTCGGGAACTGATATGAACGGAAAGTACAACGCGTTATCCATGTTAATCCTCCATCTGTCCAACGTCGAGGATCAGTAGTGCCCTGTAGCGCCAGCGTAAGGGCATCTACTGCATCCTATTGTTGGCATCCTATATTTTCCCGTTGGGATCACTTACGAGAGGCTATTCTTGCCTGCAATTCCATGGCCAATGGTTCCTGAGTTCCCGCAGTCTTATGAACCAACTGGAGAAAAACCTTCTTCTCGGTAGGATCATGCTCAAAAGTTTGGCCATGATCCGCCCACAGCAATCCAAGATACCGGGCCATCTGCTTCGCCAGATACCTCTCATCCCACCAATGTTCGGATGCTGACAACCCTGCCTCCGCCACAGGTTTCAGCATTTGACGTCTAATCCCCTTTGTTAACGCTTCGCTCAGCCATGACAGGTACTTCACGGCGCTGTGAGCGGACCTCAGAATATAAGGAGACGCTTTGGCGAAGTACACTCCCATTTCCTCGATTATAAACGAATCCTCAACTTGCCAAAGACTCGTCACGAATCGTGGGAGACCCATCAAACACATCCAAAGGGATGAAAGATCCATTGCGGACCGCCCACTCTGTGCTACCCATGCGTCTGAGGCCAAGCAGAATTCAAGCATCCTCTTCCATTCTTGGACGAAAGCCGCTCTATCCATCGCTTTCTTGGCATCCATGAACCAATGATCCAGGAAATGCTCCACCCAGCCATCAGCCTTTGCGCCAAGACCGAGGATTGGCCTCCAAAAGCGTTCAGGCTCCTCATCTGGCCGCATCTGACCAACTACGACGGCAAGCCTTTCAAGCACCCAGTCATCGAA
>JADGNV010000117.1 GCA_017883285.1 Candidatus Aminicenantota bacterium
CCCCGCTCAGTGCGGAGACCGCGGCCCGGGCCATCTCCTCGTTCGAGGCCGTGAGCGCAGTCTGCTTGAGGAAGGGAATGAGGGCGGGATCGTCCATTTCGCCCAGCGCTTCGAGCGCCGTTCGCCGGGCTTCGAGGCTCGGCTCCTTCTCGACGATATCCTTGAGGATGCGGACCGCTTCGGGCGTCTTTTTCTCGGCGATGCCTTCGAGGGCGCGGCGGCGGACCTCGGGCGATGGGTCCTTCACGACGATCTCGGCCAGCTTCTGGAATGCTTTGGGCGATTCGAAGTCTCCGAGGATCCCCGCGATCCGCGAGCGCAGGCGCGAGCTCTTGCTCTGATCAAAGAGTTCGATCATCGTCTGCAGGGCGCCCTCTCCCCCGCTCTCCCGCAGGGCGTAGAGTGCGGCCATGGTGACTTCGTCGTCGCCCGATTTTTCCATGGACTTGATGACGGCCTCATACTCCCGTTTTCCCATTTCAACGAGCTGCCGGCCGAGCTGGATCATGTTCGCCCGGGCCTCGTCGGCCCAGTCGCTCGACGGGTAGAGTTTGATGAACTCCTGATAGGCCTTGAACGCCTTTTCCGGCTCGTCGCCGTTCTTGTCCAGGATGTAGCATTCCCAATAGCGAGCGTCCACGACCCAGGCGCTCTTGGGGTTAGCCTGGATGAACGCGTTCAGGGCCTTGGCGGCCTCCTCCCATTTCTCCTCGAGGACGAGGAGGTAGGCGGCCTGGTACTGCTTGGCGTCGGGAGTTTGTTCCTCCGCGGCGCGGGTCGGCCGCGGAACGGAGCGGGGGCCGGCTGTCGCGGCGGCGGCGAGAGCGAGGCTCAGACAAACGGCGAGTCCGATGAGAGCGCGTATTCTTTTCATGAGTGACTCCTTGTTTATATTTTCGAGGCCGGTTTGGCCGATTTGGCGGAGGCCGGGATGGGTTTCGCGGGGGCTCGGTTTTTCTCGTCGGCCCGGCGCATCTCGGACAGGTTGATCTTGAACAGAACGTCTTTGAGCTCGACACCGGCCTTGATGATCTCGACCGAGGAGAGATCGGTTTCGGACTTCAGGTTGGCGATCTGGGCCAGGATCAATTCGAGCTCGCCGACGAGCCGCTCGAGCTGGCGCTCCTTGGCGGCCCGGAGGTCCCCTTTCAGGGTCGAGGCCTCCTTCACGAGCTCCTGGGACTTTTCTCTCTGGCGCGGGAGGTTGAGGCCGGCGATGTCCTTCGTCCCGCCGTCGAAATTCACCAGGGCGAGGAGGATGACCTTGGATCGGTCGAGATAGCGCGTCGTTCGCTGCGCCAGGCTGGCGGCCGGGGAAACGGACGGAACGGCCGCCGCGCCGCGGAGAGTGGAGGCGAAGGAATCGGGCCCGGCGGGAGCCCGGTGAAGCGTGAGACGCCCGATCAGGATGCCCGCGGCCACAAGGACAAGGGCGCTGGCCGCGCCGTAAGCCCAGCGGGGAATGAGCGCATACGAAGCGCGGGGACGGCGATGGGGCGAGCGCCGCGACGGTCCGAAGGCCCCCTCGGCCGCCAACCTCCGCTCGAGCTTCTCGTAATAGCCGTCCCAGTACTCTTGTCCGGGATCGGCCGCTTTTTTCGCTCCCAGGACCACGAGCGTCCGGGCCATCGCGTCGTATTCCTCCCGGCAGGACCGGCATTCGTCCAAGTGCCGCGTCAAGGCGGCTTCGCGGCCGGAGTCCAATTCTCCATACAGGGATTCCAGGAATAGATCCTTCATTTTCCCGCAGCGGCTCATGGTCAACCTCCCGGCTCGATCGGAGCCGCCTCGATGGCCAGCTCCTTTTGGAGTTTCTTGATGGAACGGAAGAGGTAGCTCTTCACCGAACCGATCGTCAGCCCGAGAGCTTCCGCGATCTCCTTGAGGCTCAAATCGTGGTAGTGGCGGAGGAGAAAAACGGTCTTTTCGCGTTCGGAGACCCGGTCCAATGCCTCGTCGATCTTCCGCCGCATAAGAGCAGCCTCAGCTTCCCTCCCAGGATCCGCCGGCGGAGCGGTGCTCCGCGGAACGCTTTCGTCCGCAAGGCGGTCCGGCAGGACCCGGGCTTTTTCCTCGGGGAAGAACGACCTTTTCCGCAGATGGTCCAAAGCCGCGTTGACCGTGATCCGGTACAGCCAGGAATTCAGGCGGGCGTCTCTCTGAAACGTCCCGATCGAGCGGAAGACCTTGATGAAAACGGACTGGGAAACGTCTTCCGCGTCCGCATGGTTCCGGGTCAGCTCGTAGGCCAGTCCATAGACCCTATTCTTGTAGGCCTCCACGAATTCCCGGAACGCCCCCGGGTCTCTCTGGATCAGGCGCTCCGCCAGCTGTTTTTCGATGATCGGGTCCATGTTCGGTCACACTTTAGACGGGGCGATCCCATAAAAGGTTGGCAGGACGACAAACCAATGGACTGGTTGATGAACCGGGGGGTGGGCCATTTCATGGGAGGAGATTGCTTCGCTCGCTTCGCTCGCCTGCAATGACCCTGGGGCGATTGACAGCCCCGCCGCCGAGCGGCTATAGTGAGGCAAACGCGGAGAAGGACTCAGCGCATGAAACACGACGCCATCGCGGTCATCGATTTCGGCGGGCAGTACGCCCACCTGATCGCCACCAGGGTCCGCGACCTCAAGGTCCTGGCCGAGATCCGCCAGCCCGAAGACCCGATCGAGATGTTCCGCGGCTACAAAGGCCTCATCATCTCGGGGAGCCCCAGCCTGTCGGCTTTCGGGGAGGACTCGGCTTATACGACCGCGATCTACGACCTCCCGGTCCCGATCCTGGGCTTCTGCTTCGGCCACCAGGAAATCGCCAAGCATTACGGCGGCAAGATCATCCACGGCGGCCGCGAGTGGGGGCACACGAACCTCGAAATCACCGAGGAAAGCCCGGTCTTCAAGGGCCTGGCCCCGGTCGAGCAGGTCTGGATGAGCCACTTCGACACCGTCGCCGAGATCGGCCCGGACTTCCGCGAGATCGGCTGCTCCCGTCTGGGCGCGGACGGCGAGATCCATCGCTACGCGGCCATCGAGGCCCCGAAACTCCGGCGCTACGGCGTGCAGTTCCACCCCGAAGTCGACGACACGATCCATGGCGGGAGGATGATCGCCAACTTCGTGTTCGACATCTGCGGCTGCCGGCCGACCTGGACCATGGGCAACTACATCGACGCCCAGGTGGCGAAAATCCGGGAGCGCGTCGGAAACGGCTCCGTGTTCCTGCTGGCTTCGGGCGGCGTCGACTCGACCGTGACCGCGGTGCTCCTCGGCCGGGCCCTCGGCCCCGACCGCCTCCACCTCCTCCACGTGGACAACGGCCTCATGCGCAAGGACGAGAGCCGGAACGTCCTCGCTGCGTTCCAGGTCATGGGGCTCGGCCGGAACCTCCACTTCCTCGACGCCTCGGACGACTTCCTCGGCGCCCTGGCCGGCGTCGTCGAGCCCGAAAAAAAACGACTGATCATCGGCAACACCTTCATCCGGGTCTTCGAAGGCGAGGCCCGGCGGCTGGGCATCGAGGGCCATCTCCTCGGCCAGGGGACGATCTACCCCGATACGATCGAAACGGGCGGCACCAAGCGGGCCGACACGATCAAGACCCACCACAACCGCGTCCCGATCGTCGAGGAGATGATCCGGCAGGGCCGGGTCATCGAGCCTCTCGCCGACCTTTACAAGGTCGAGGTCCGGGAGCTCGGCGAACTGCTCGGCCTCGACAGGGACCTCATCTGGAAGCACCCCTTCCCCGGGCCCGGCCTGGGAGTGCGGCTCCTCTGCTCGGACGGCGTCCCGGACCGCAAGGATTTCGACCGGATGGCGCCCGAGGTGCGGCGGATCGCGTCGAAATACGGCCTCGTCGGCGAAGTGCTCCCCATCCGCTCGGTCGGCGTGAAGGCCGACCTGCGGTCTTATGAGCATCCGGTGATGTTGAGTGGGGAGGCGGCGTGGGAGACGCTCCTCGAGGCGGCCGGCACGATCTTCCGCGAAGTCGAGGGCATCAACCGCTGCCTTTGGAACCTCGGCCCGGGGAGGCCGGCGGCCTTCGCCCCTGTCGCCGCGACCGTGACCCGGCCGCGCCTCGATCTCCTGCGCGAGGCCGATCACCGGGTGACGGAGAGCCTGCGCCGCCACGGCATCTACTACGACATCTGGCAATGCCCGATCTGCCTCGTCCCTCTCTCCCTCGATGGAAAGGGCGCGGAGATGGTCGTCGTCCGGCCCGTGCATTCCGAGCGGGCGATGACCGCCGCCCCGGCCCGTCTGCCGGACGCCGTCCTGGCGGATTTGCGGAAAGACATCCCCTCCCTGCCCGGCGTCTCCGGCCTGGGCCTGGACATCACGTCCAAGCCGCCGGGCACGATCGAGTGGGAATAGCTCCTCAGAATCTCGATTTCAGCGACAGTCCGGAATTCCGGCCCGCGGCCGGGAAGCCGAACCGCTCCTGGTAAACCTTGTCGAAGATGTTCCGCACGAACACGGACGCCTCGAGGAAGGCCGTCAGCGGATAGCGGGCCTCGAAGTCGAACCGCACGAACCCGGCCTGCGTCCGGACGCGGAGGTCCGTGTTGTAGAGGATGTTGTTGTTGTAGATCGTCTTCTGGCTCGAGACCGCCTGCCCGAAGAGGGCGGCCGACGCGCCGCGGCCCGAGCGGACCTGCACGCCGAAATTCGACTTGTGCTCGGGCAGCCCCGGGATTTCGTCGAAGCCGCGGTCCTGGGGATCGACGAACAGGCCCACGAAGGGGTCGCCCTCGGTCCGGCTCTTCTGGTAGGTGTAATTGACGAAGGCCGACCAGCCGCCGCCGAAGTCCTGCGACAGCTCGAATTCGGCCCCGTAAATCTTCGCCCGGTCGATGTTATAGGCCACGAAGTTGATCAGGTCGAACTGGATGTACCGGCTGATGAAATAGGCGTAGGGGGCGAACTCGATCTGGGTCGCGCTCGGCAGGAACGCCCGCCAGCCGGCCTGAATCATCAAGCCGTCCTCTTCCCGGAAGGGCAGGCCCTTGGTGTCCACGCCCGAGTCGTAGTCGTAATGCCAGAAATGCTCGGGCGCGGTCGGCATGCGTAGGGCGCGGGCCGCGCTGAGATAGACCCGGTTCTCCCCCTCGAACGAATACGACAGGCGCAGCGAGGGCGCGAGGCCGCTCTGCTTCAGCGCCGGAATGCCCTCGACGACGCCCTGCGGGCCCGGCCGTCCTTCATAGGCGACATAGCGAAGGCCGGGTAGCAGCGAGAGCTTCCCGCCGAGGAGCCGGATGTCGTCCATCGCGTAGAATTCAAGGTTATTCGTCGAAACATAGGACCCGTTGCGGAACGGCGCCCGGAAATCGTCGGCCAGGTTCTTGTCGCCGTCGTCCCCGAGGTGGGCGTAATCCAGGCCCACGGAGATCGTCTGGCCGGCCAGCGATTGCCGGTAGTCCGCGGAGACACCCTGGGAACGGTCGTCGTAAAACAGTTTGTGGAACACGCGGCTCGCAGCGGCGTTGGTGTTGGTGGCTTCGCGGTCGCCCCGGTTGAGCCAGTAACGCACGTTCAGGAAGCTCTGCTCCCCGAACGCCTGCCCGTAATTCAGGTCGAACGTCCATTTGGTCTTTTTCCACCAGCTGCCGGGCTCGGCCGTGGCGCCCATGCCGCCGTACATGATCTCGCCGTCCGCGGCCGGGAAATCGGAGACGAGGGCGAGGCCGTAGTGCGGGTCGCCGTAGAGCTTCGACGTCCGATTCCCCACGGCGAATCCCTTTTTCGTGGTCGCAAAGCCCACATCGGCCGTCAGCCGCCCCTTGAAGTCGAAATCGTAGCCGAGGTGCAGGTCGGCGCTGCCCAGGCTCATCGTCCCGTTCCGGAGGTAGCCGTCGCTCCGGGAATAGCCGCCAGCCAGGGAATATTCGAACGGGCCGGGCTTGTAGCCGTGGAACAGGTTGAACGAGCCAGTGCCGAAGCTCGCCTCCGACGCCTGGAGCTCGGTCTCCGGGGCGTCCGTCCGGAGCCTCTTCGAGACAAGGTTGATGACCCCGCCCAGGACGTTGCCGTAGCGCGGGTCGCCGACGCCCTTGATCACCTCGATCCGGTCCGCACCGGCCAGGGGGATCATGGTCCAATCGATGAAATAGCCCCCCGCGACGCCGGACGAGTTCAGGGCGCGCCCGTTCTTGAGGACCTTGATGCGGCGGGCGCCCATGCCCCGGATCTTGATCGAGTCGTCGTCGACGGCCGTCCCGACCTCCTGGATGCGCTGGACGTCCACGCCGGGCTGGCGCTCGAGGACCGTGTCCAGGGTGGTCCCGATCGTCATCGGAAAGAGCTCGGTCTTGACGACGGTCATGTTCGGGATCTCCTTGTCGCGCAGGGACTCGACCACGTCGATGACCACCGGGTTGAGCTGGAAGAGCTTGGTCTTCTCCTTCTCCCGCCTGTCCTTCTCCTTCACGGCCGCCTCGGCCTTGGCCTTTTCGTCCTTGGCTTTCTGCTCCGCGGCCTGGGCGGGAGTTTGGGCCCGCAACGCGGCGGGGGCGACGCCCGCGATTCCCGCCGCCATAAGTACCGCCAGGACAAGGCCAAGGATGTTTCGCATGCGCATATCATACTCCTCGTTCATCGGATTGACGCACTCCCGCCGCGGAGTTTCGCCGGGAGGTCTTCGCCGAGCGATTCGATCTCCTTCAGCTTCTCGGCCAGGCGTTTCGGGCTGACCGGGAAGGCGGTCTTGAGCTCGGGTGCGAAAAGTGCCACCTTGAACTCCTCGACCATCCACCGGAATTCCTCTGCCGCCTGCCGGATTTCGGGCGCGGGCGCGGGCCCGAGGCCCGACTGACGCCGGTCGAGCGCCCTGACAAACACCGCCGCCTGATCGGCTTTCTTCCGGTCCTTGTCGAGCCCGTGCTGGGCCCGGTCCGCGCGGAGGCGGCAGGCCTCGAGATAGCGGGCCAGGGCGCCGAGCCGGGCGATGGGATAAACAGCCAGGAAATCCTGGGGGACGAGGCGCTCCACGCCGTCCCGGATCTCGGTCAGGATCGCGGCCAGGGCCTTGTTCGCCGGGTTCGCCTTCCCGATCGCCGCGAGGTCGGCCCGGACGCGCACATAGGCGTCGAGCACCACGCGCGCCGCTTCCCACAACGCGTGGGCCCGCTCGAACAGGAGCCGGACCACGGTCTCGGCATAGGACTTGAACTCCTCCGCGCTGCGGATGTCTTTGCGGAAGACGTCCGCCCGGAGGCTCCCGGCGAGCATCTTCTCCACGTCCGCCGCCCCGCCGAAATAGAGGACGGCTTTCTGGTATTCGGCCGGGAGGACGAGGCGCCGCTCCACGAATCGGAAGTCCTTGGCGAACCGGAGCAGGAACAGCGATTCGACGCCCTTCTTGTGGGAGTCCAGCGCTTCCTCATGGGATGCAAAAAGGCGGAGGTTCGCTCCACCCTCGACCGGTTCCAGGCCGGGATAAGCGGCGGCCCCGGGGCCGATCGAAACGACTTCGGGAATCGTCCCGAAGTCCCAGGCGGTCAATCCGGTCCGCTCCCATTGGCGGCGGGCCCGCTCCCAGACGACGGGATCTTTGGCCGCCGTCAGGGCCGCCGCTTTCCGGATCCGCCGCAGGACTTCGAGGTCGCGGCCGCCGGCCAGCTCCTTGCCGTTGAGATCGACGAGGGCGACGCGCATCCTGAGATGCCGGGGCAGGTCCACTTCGGCCCACGCGGCCGCCGGGACCTCGGCCCGGAAGCGCCGTTTCGCGACCCGGGACAACACTTCGAACAGCGGACCATCCGACGGCCGGATGTCCGCGAGGATGGTCGCCACGGAATCGGCCACCGGCACGAACAGCTTCCGGTAGCGCTTCGGCAGGCCCTTGACGAGCTCGGCGACCTTCTCCCGCAGGTGGCCCGGAACGCCCCATTCGAGGGCGTCGGCCGAGAGGCGCGGGACCTCGTCCAGGGGAACGACGAGCGTCAGGCCATCGTCGTCCTCGCCCGGCGCGAACTTGTAGGCGGCCGGATAGGCCCGTCCGCCGGCCGCGATTTCGTCCGGATAGAGGGCCAACTCGGCCGGATCGGGAAAGACGCGGACCGCGTCGGCCTCGGACATCCGCAGGAATTCGTCTCCGCCCCGCCGCTTCAGGCGTTCCTTCAGCCCGCGGAGATCGAAAATCCCCGCTAGTCGCTCAGCGTAGAACGCGTCCAGGGTTTTCGCTTCGGCCAGGACGTCGCGCCGCCGCAGCTTCTCCTCCATGGTCCGCAGCCGGGCCTGAAGAGCGAGGTTTCGCCGCAGAAATTCGAACGGCTCCTTGACCTGCCCTTCGACGAGCGCCGACCGGACGAAGATCCGGGCGGCCGCCTCGGGATCGATTCGCCCATAGGGGACGATCCGCCCGGAGACGATCTCCAGGCCGAAGAGCGTTACGCTCTCGTCGGCCACGACCTGGCCCCGGCCCTTGTCCCAGCGAGGGTCCGCGTAGGCGTAGCGGCACTGCTCGCCGCCGAGCTCCTCGAGCCAGCCGCCGTCGATCCGGGCGGCGACGCGGGCGAACAGGCGGCTCGTCCGGACCATCTCCGCGGCCACGATCCAGGTGGCGTTCTTGCCGAACAGGGTCGAGCCGGGGAAGATCATCGCCTCGCGCCCCTTGGCCGCGGTGAACATGTTTCGGTCCTTGTGGACGGCGATGTTGGACAGGTAGCCGCTCGCGATCGAGCGGTGGACGGCGGCGTAGAGCTCCTTGGTCCGCTCGGCGGGGGCGGACCGCCCGGCCGGAATCTTGAGTTCCCTCAGGATGTCGAGGACCTCGGCGTGGACGAACGTCCACTCGCGCATCCGCGGGAACGACAGGAAATGTTCGTGGCAGAACTTCCGTTTCCGGTTCAGGCCCTTGAGCCCCTCGAAATCGCCGTGGTAGCGGTCCCAGATGTTGAGCAGGGTCAGGAAGTCGGAGTCGGGGTCCCGGAACGGGGCATGCATGGCGTCGGCCTGGGCGGCCTTCTCCGGCGGGCGCTCCCGCGGGTCTCGAATGCTGAGGGCGGAGGCGATGACCGCGGTTTCGCGGAGGCAGGCCTCGGGCCGGGCCTCGAGAAGCATGCGCGAGATCCGCGGGTCGAGGGGCATGCGGGCCATCAGCCGGCCTTTCTCGGTTAACCAGGGCTCCCCGCCCCCGTCGCGGCGGATGGCGCCGAGCTCGACGAGCGTCTCATAGCCGTCCTCGACGTTCTTCGGGTTCGGCCGGTCGACGAACGGGAATTTCAAGGGATGGCCGAGCCGCAGGTCGATCATCCGGAGGATGACCTCGGCCAGGTTCGACCGCAGGATCTCGGGCGCGGTGAACGGCGGACGGGAGGCGTAGTCCTCCTCGGAGTACAGCCGGACGCAGAGCCCCTTCTGGACGCGGCCGCAGCGGCCCTTCCGCTGGTCGGCGCTGCTTTGCGAGATCGGCCGGATGGGAAGGCTCTGGATCCGGGCGCCGGGAAGGTAATGAGAGATGCGGGCCAGGCCGGAATCGACCACATATTTGATCCCGGGGATCGTGAGCGAGGTCTCGGCGACGTTCGTCGCGACCACGATCTTCGGGCCCTTGACCGAATAGACCCGGCCCTGCTGGGCGCCGGGGAGCCGGGCGTAGAGAGGCAGGACGGTGACGCCGGGATAGCGGCGGCCCTCAAGGATCTCGCACGTTTCCAGGATGTCCTGCTCGGTGGGCATGAAGACGAGGACGTCGCCCTCGGGCCGCTCCCGTCTCAGATCGTCCACCACCTCGGCCGCCAGGTCGACGTAGTCGGCGTCCTCGCCGTCCGCGTCGTCCGGGCCGGGCGGCCGGTACTCGACCTCTACTGGATACACGCGGCCGCTCACCTCGAGGACCGGCGCCCCGTCGAAGGCCCGGCGGAACTTTTCGATATCGAGCGTCGCCGAGGTGACGATGAGCTTCAGATCGGGCCGGACGGGCAACAGCGTCTTGATGATCCCCAGCAGGAAATCGATGTTCAGGCTCCGCTCGTGGGCCTCGTCGATGATGAGGGTGTCGTATTCCAGCAGGTGCGGGTCGGACTGCGTCTCGGCGAGGAGCATGCCGTCGGTCAGAATTTTAATGCGCGTGTCCCGGGACGTCCGGTCGTCGAACCGGATCTTGTAGCCGACCGAGCGGCCGATCGTCTCGCCTTGCTCCTCGGCGATGCGGGCCGCGATCGTGATCGCCGCGATCCGCCGGGGCTGGGTGCAGCCGATTCGGCCGCGCCGGCCGCGGCCGGCCTCGAGGCACATCTTGGGAATCTGGGTGCTCTTGCCGCAGCCCGTCTCGCCCGAAATGATGATGACCGGGTTCCGCCGGACGGCCTCGACGATGTCGGCCCGCCGGGCGGTGATGGGGAGTTCGGGCGGATAGGCGATCACGGAATCAGACATACCATACCGGCGGGAGCGGGTCAATTTGCGGCGGGCGGACCGCCCGTCCGTTGTTCCTTGCATTTTCGCCAAGCCCATGATAAAAAAGTAGTTTACGGGAACCGAAGAAAAGGAGTCCGCAAGGTCGATATCATGAAAAAACTCCCCCTCACCCTTCTCGCAGTGCTTTGCGCCGCGTCCCTGTCCCCGGCCGCGGGCAGGCTCACGTTCGGCGTCAAGGCGGGCATGATCGGCGCCAACATGCTCACGGCGGACACCGAGGTCCAGTGGTCCGCCAAGTGGGGCATCACGGGCGGAACGTTCGTCTGCTTCTCCCTGAGCGATATGTTCGCCATCCAGCCGGAAGTCCTTTATTCGCCGAAAGGGGCCCAGTATACAGTATCCGACGGGACTTCAACTTTTTCATTGATCGCCGTTGCGTCGTATATCGACGTCCCCTTTCTTCTCAAATTCTTTCTTCCTACGGGAACATCCGAAGGAGTTAAGCCGACCATATTCGCCGGGCCTTATGTCGGCTTCAAGGTGGGGAAGGGCAAAATTAAATATGATTCCGTATACAGCGGCCAGCACCAAACATCGGAAGATAGCTGGGATGCTGTAAAAAACTTGGATTTCGGGGTCGTTCTTGGCGCCGGCGCCGAATTCCCCCTGGACACCATGAAACTCACGCTCGATGTCCGCTGGGGGACGAGCCTATCGACAATCTCCAAAACGGAGGACACTAAGCACAAGGCCTGGACCTTCCTCCTCGGCATTTCGTTCAATTGACCTTCGGCGGCACCATGAAAGCAAAACTCGCAACCGCCCTTCTCCTTCTCGGAGCCGCCTCCCTGGCTTCGGCCGCCCCGGCGATCGACGTCTCCGCCGGCTTCCTCCTGGGCCTCAACCTCGGTAAGGTCAGCGGCCTGACGAGCATCGACTGGGGTTTCCGGCCGGGCCTGTCGTTCGGGGGGTTTTGCAATTTCGCCTTGAACAAGGTCCTGTCCTTCGAGCCGCAGCTCTATTTCACCCAGAAGGGGGCCCAGCACTCGGAAGAAATCCCGGGGGGGATGATCACGAGCTCGATCAATATGTCCTATATCGAAATGCCGTTTCTCCTCAAGATCGCCGTCCCCCTGGGCGAGGACGGCCTCATCCGCCCCCGGATCTTCGGAGGGCCGACCGTGGCCTACAAGCTGAGCGCGATATTCATGAACCGCTATGAGGATTTCGGCGGAAGCTCGGACCAGACCTCGACCCTCGCCGACATCAAGAAGTGGGAGACCGGAATCGTTCTCGGGGTCGGATCGGAATTCGACGTCAAGGGCGGCGTCTTCAGGGCCGACGTCCGCTACGGCTGGAGCCTGGGCACCATCTCCACGGACCCGCCCGAGAAGAAGAACAAGGTCCTCACGGTCATGCTCGGCTTCGCCTTCAACTAGGCGACATCGGCCCCAATGCCCCGATCGCGGCCATGATCCGTCCTCCCAAGCGGCCCCGGACCGCCCTGCTCTTCCCCTTGCTCCTCCCCTCCGCTCTTGCGATCGCTCTTGTGATCGTCCCCGCCGCAGCGGCGTCCCCCCAAGTCCGCTCGGACCGGACCGTCGCTGCCCGCTATGTGATCGCCCCCGATCCCGAGGGCCGCAGCGTGAAGGTCGAAGCCCGGATGACGCTCAAGGAGGGGACGGTCGTCCTGAAAGATTTCGGGCAATTGAAATCGATCCGATGGACCATCGGCGGAAAAAACGTGGACGTCCCCGCCGAGCGCCGGCAGGACGCCATCGTCTTCGGCCCCTGGCCCGCGACCGGAGAGGCCCGGATCGTCTACGAGCTCGCCTGCGTCACCGAACCCGGTCCCGAATACCGGAAGCGGCTGATGGGCGGACGGAATTTCGTGCTGGCCCGGGAAGGCCTTTTCCTAGTTCCCGCCGGCCTGGAGCGCGACCTCGTGGAAGTCCGGTGGGACCTGCCGGAGGGCTGGAAGCCGGCTTTGGGAACGCCCGGGACGCTGCCCTACATCGAGACGCAGCGGACGATCTGGGCCGCCGGAAGACTGAGCTCGCGCGTGGAGGAGGCTTTCGGCGGGAGCACGTTCACGATCGCCGTGTTGGACGACACGTCTCCCCTCAGCGCCCTGCCTTCCGTGGAAGCGCTCAAGGCCGCCTTCGGGTATGCCTGGGTGACCTTCGGCCCCCTCGAGGGCCGGACGTTCGGCGTGGGCATCTTCCGCCGGGGCGCCCTGGGCGGCGGCACCGCGTTCTTTCACACCCTGGCCGCCGAGGAAAGCCCGAGCATCGCCGTCCACGAGATGCTCCACTGGTGGACGAACTTCACGACCCCGGCCTGGTTCCGGGAGGGCGCTCACACGTACATGGCCACGCGGCTCCTGGAAAAGCTGGGGATCATCACCGCCGAGGACCTGCGGTCGGCCCTGGAGGGGTTCCTCCGGGAGCACGAGCAGGTCGTCAAGCGCGAAGGCCGGCTCTCGACCCTCGCCGAATCGTCGGTCGCCTACGACCGCCAGACCGGCGGCGGCGACATGTACGGCCTGATGCCCCTCCTGGCCGCGAAGCTCGACCGCGAAATCCGGGCGGCGAATCCGAGCGCCGGCCTGGAGCAGGTCTTCGCCGTAGTGGCCTCGGAGCGGCTCCAAAAATTCGATCTTCCGGCCTTGATCAAGTCCCTGACGGGCTACGACCCGGGGCCGTTGTTCAAGAAATATTTCTACGCCAAGGTCGAAGACCCCGCCGAGCTGCTGAAATAGTTGAAAAAGG
Source organism: Candidatus Aminicenantota bacterium (assembly GCA_017883285.1). Taxonomy (GTDB): domain Bacteria; phylum Acidobacteriota; class Aminicenantia; order Aminicenantales; family UBA4085; genus FEN-413. The sequence goes on from JADGNV010000117.1 coordinate 13,139, forward strand.
AGATTCCCATGGCCGTCCGAACTTCGTCCGCGGATTTGAAAAGAACATCTGCGAAGTTCGTCAAGGGGGTCGTAAAGGCCGACAAGGTTTTGGACGACGGAACGCCCCAAATCGCCTTCATCGGGCGGTCCAATGTGGGGAAGTCCAGCGTCATCAATTCGTTGACCAACCGAAAAGACCTGGCCAGAACCAGTTCTTTTCCGGGGCGGACCCAGGAGATCAATATTTTCTCGATCAACGGCGCTTTTTATTTGATCGATCTGCCCGGGTACGGGTTCATCAAGGGTTCGCGGGGAAAAAAGGAGCTGCTTCACGGATTGATCGATTGGTACCTGTTCCAATCGCCTTATGAACAGAAAAGCGTCGTCTTCATCATCGACGCGGAGGTCGGTCCAACGGACAGTGACCTTGAAACGCTCCGGGCCTTGGAAGAACATCGGAAAAACATCGTCATCGTCGCGAATAGA
>JADGNV010000118.1 GCA_017883285.1 Candidatus Aminicenantota bacterium
CAGGAATTGGTCTTCCTTCAGCGCCAGCGTGAGCCACAGGCCGAACCTCTCGTCCTGCCAATTCCCCGTCAGAGCCTCGAGCTCCGCTTTCGGGACGCTGTTCGCCGCCTTTCCCTCTGCCGCCTCCGCCTGTCCCTCCTTCTTCGCCTCGTCCTTCGCCGACTCCTTTAATTGCCCAGCCAGATAGATATCGGCGACCTTGAATGCGAGCCCGGACGGGTCGATCGAGTCGAGGTTGGCCAGGATGATGACCGAGAACTTCTGCTCGGGGAAGCGCACCAGCGCCGCCCGGAATCCCACCCAGGCGCCGCCGTGCTCGACGACCTTGAGGCCCTTGTACTCGCTGACGACAAGCCCCCAGGCGTAATCGATGGCTTTGCCCGAGTTGAGAACGCCCGTCGTCTGGAGCATGGCCATGAGATCTTTCCCCAAGGCGCCGGTGTAGAACGCTTGGTCCCAAAGGTAGAGATCGCGCACGGTCGTGTAAACGTTGCCGTCGCCCGTCTCGTCCCAGTTGCTCATGTTGATCTTGAAGGCGCCGTCTTCGCCCTCCGTGTAGCCCGTGGCCCGGTCCTTGATGATCTGGGTATGATCGTCCTGGAAGAGCGTTTTGGTCATGCCCAAAGGCTTGAAGATCCGCTCCTGCGCGAACGCGTTAAGGGACTTGCCGCTGACCCTCTCGACGATCTGGCTCAGCAAGAAGAAGCCCGTGTTCGTGTAGGAGTATTCCTCACCCGGCGTGTAGTTAAGCTTCTTTTGCCGCCGCACGATATCCAGCGCCTCTTCGACGGTCGGCGAATCCGCGTCCGCTCGGAACCCTGCCAGCTCGAGCAGCGCGTTGTAGTCGCGGAGTCCGCTCGTGTGGTGGAGAAGGTGGTTTACCGTCACGGGCCTCTCGGAGGCCGGCATCTCCGGGACGTACTTGCGGATGTCGTCCTCAAGCCCGATCTTGCCCTCGCGGACGAGCATGGCCACGCATGCCGCCGTGAATTGCTTCGAGACCGAGCCGATGTCGAAGACCTTGTCGGGGGTGTTGACGATCCCGTCCTCGAGCTTGGCCATGCCGTAGCCGCGCTCGTAAATGATCTTGCCGTCTTTGACGACGGCCAGGGTTGCTCCGGGACTCGTCGTCTTGTCCCAGGCGGCGAAGAGCTTGTCGACCTTGTCGATCGTTTCATCCGACGCACCGAGGGCGAAGGCCCCGACCGCAAGTACTAACGAAGATATTAGGACCGCGCCGGCGATCGGCCGAATGCCGTTTCTGAAGATCTGTTTCAATCGGGCCTCCTTCTCGGTCTTCCTCCCTTAACAATATCAAGTTCCGTCCTTGTCTCGCAAGCATTTTTGCCCGCCCGCGCCCCTTGACAAACCCCGTTTCTTATGAATAATTTAAGCAGGTCACAAGCAATCTCTCCCCCTCGGGAACAGGGCGATGAGCTCGCGCGAAGTCCTTCAATCCTGGAAGGAGATCTCGGCCTACCTCGGCCGCGACATCCGCACCTGCCGCCGCTGGGAAGAGCCCCTCGGCCTGCCCATCCACCGCCTCGACGGATCGGTCAAAGCCCGCGTCCTCGCCTACAAGGACGAGATCGACAATTGGCTGAATTGGCGGCTCCACGAGCGCGAAATCGCGCCGGCGCCCGCCGCAGTCCCCTCTGCGAGCGCCAAGACAAGGTCCCCCATGCTCTTTCTCCGCCGCTGGTATATCCTGGCCGCCTTCACGACGGTCCTCGTCATCGGCCTCCTCGGTTGGCGCGCGATCAGCAGCGACCATCCCCGCTTCGTGCCGACCGGCGACCGGCCCGCGCTCGCCGTCCTGCCCTTCGTCAACGGCACGGACGACCAGGGCCTCGATTATCTTCAGGAGTCCGTCCCCGACCATCTCATCCGCAATCTTCAGCGGAGCGCCGAACACCTGACCGTATACAGTCTCGAGGTCGTCGCCGAGGCCATGCGCACGATCGGCCTCGAGCCGGGGGAATCGCTCACACCGGACGACCTTGCCGCCATTGCGGCCAGGATGGGGGCGGGCTGGCTCCTCATCGGCCGCTTTGCCCGCGCCGGCGCTGGAGTCCGGATCGATTACGAGGTCCGCGAGGCCGGGGCGGACCAAGCGATTAAAGGGGACCACTTGCCCGGGACGGAAGCCGACATCGCGGGTTTGGAGGCCCGCATCGCCAACGGCGTCCGCCGGGCTTTCGGCGTCCCGACCTTTGCCCGGCCAGAGGCTCTCCAGGGCTGCTCGGTCGAGGCGACGCGCTACTACGAAACGGCTCGGGCGGTGGAGCGTAAATACACGCTGTCGCTTTCTCCGACCGACCTCGAGAAGATGATCAGCCTTCTCAGCCAGGCCCGCGAGGTCGATCCCGCGTGCCCGATGGCCTATCTCGGCCTGGGCGACGCCTTTCAACACCGGTTCGCCTATGATGGCCGGGATCCCGAGACCCTGCGGCTGATGACCGAAAACTACCGCCGGGCCTACGAGATGGCTCCTGAACGGGCCGAGACCAATATCGGCATCGGCTGGATCCATTTTTTCAGGCGGGACAATGACCAGGCCTATGCCTATTTCAAGAAGGCCCTGGAGCTCGATCAGACGAGCCTCCAAGTCCTAATGGACGTCGGTTCGTTCCTGAGGAGCATCGGGATCTTGGAGCGGAGCGCGGAGTATTATTCCAGGGTCATCCAGGCGGGCGGGCCGACCGCGGACATCCTGATGCTTCGGGCCTGGTCTTATGAACATATGGGTCTCTACGAATCCGCGCCGGCGGACCTCGACAAGATGGTCGAGCTCGATCCGGACGACTTCATGACGCACTGCATCCGTGCGCGGGTGCTCGTCCTGACGAAGCGCTACGATGCCGCGGCCGCCGAGTTGGCCATGGCCGAAACCCTGGCTCCGGGAGCGGGCTACATCGTCGCGGTCCGGGGGCTCCTTGCGGCGGCCCAAGGCGACCGGAAGGCCGCGCTCGAGGCCGTCGCCGCGGCCCGGGACTTGGACCGTCCGGTGAGATACACTTACTACCGGTCGCGGATCTACGCGCTGCTGGGCATGAAGGACCAAGCTCTCGGGGACATCGAGCTGGCCATCGAACGGGGCTTCGACGATGTCTACGAATACCTCTATTGCTTCCCCTTCCTCAACAACATTCGGGATCATTCTTACGACCAGCTCAGGGGCGACCCCCGCTTCATCGAGATCCTGAGGCGCCAAGAGCAGACGTACGTCCGGTACTTGGGCGAGTACGGCGGGCTCTAGTTGGGGAAATGGTATTGTGTCCCCCTTTTGATATAATGGGGGCGATGAAGCTCAAGCTCGACCCGAAGAAGACGCCGGTCATCGTGTTGACGGTGCTCGTTCTTTTATTCGCCCTCTGGCTCGTTTCGCCCTTCTTCCACCTCACCGGCGCGACCGAAGCCAAAGGCCGGATCAACGGCTACCGGCTTTTCCTGGGCCTGATGATCATGATCGGGTTCGTCGGGAAATCGCTCTGGGACGTGCTTGCGCCTC
>JADGNV010000119.1 GCA_017883285.1 Candidatus Aminicenantota bacterium
CCTTTTCCTCGCGGCGGACTACTCCCAGATCGAGCTCCGCGTCCTGGCCCATATGTCCGGGGACCCGGCTCTCATCGAGACGTTCACCGCCGGCCGCGATGTCCACCAGGAGACCGCCGAGCGCGTCTTCGGCGGGGCCTCCTCGCTCTTTAAGGACGAGCCGCGGCGGCGGGCCAAGGTCATCAATTTCAGCATCATCTACGGCGCCTCGGCCTTCTCGCTGGCGAAGGAGCTCCAGACGTCCAACGCCGAGGCCCAGGAGTTCATCGACCGGTACTACGCCAAGTATCCGAAGGTCAAGGAGTTCCTGGACCGGATCGTCGAGGACGCCAAACGGACGGGCTATTCCGAGACGATCTTCGGCCGGAAGCGCCAGGTCCCGGAGCTCCGGCAGCCCGACAAGATCGCCCAGCAGGCGGGCCGCCGGATCGCGCTCAACACCCCGATCCAGGGCACGGCCGCGGACCTGATGAAGAAGGCAATGATCGACATCTGGCGCGAGCTCAGGAAACGAAAGCTCGGGACCCGGATGATCCTCCAGGTCCACGACGAGCTCGTCTTCGAAGTCCCCGAGAAGGAGCGGCCGGCCGTCGAGCGTCTGGTCCGGGAGAAGATGGAACAGGTCTGCCCCTTCAAGGTCCCCCTTCATGTCACGATCGGCCGCGGGCCGACCTGGGCGGACACGAAATAGCCTCCTCCGGAGATCGCCATGCCGTTTTTCGCGAAGCTCGCCGAAAAGCTGACGCCCCCGGCCCGCCGGAAAGCGCGTTCCGCTCCGCTCAAGAACGAAGCGGCGGCCGGCCGCCTCCGCGAAATTTGCGCCGCCGCCGAGTCCGAGGCGATCGCCCGGTTGGGAAGCCGGGCGGCCGGCCTCAGTGCCGACGAAGTCGGCGAACGCCTGAAAGAATACGGCCCCAACACGCTGGCCGGCCCGAAAAAACATCGTGTCCTGGCCGACCTTTTCGAGCGCCTAGTCAACCCGCTGGTCATCCAGCTCCTCGTCATCTGCACGATCTCATTCCTCATGGGCGACCTGAAATCGACCGCGGTGGTGGGCAGCATGATCCTGCTCAGCGTCATGCTGGCCTATGTCCAGGAGCGGCGCTCCGGACGGGCGGCCGAGGAGCTCCAGAGTCTGATCCGGGCATCGGCCGTCGTCGTCCGGACCGGCCGGGAGATCGAGATCCCGCTGGCCGAGATCGTCCCGGGCGATATCATCGTCCTCGCCGCCGGCTCGATCATCCCGGCCGACGCCAGAATCGTCCAGGCGAAGGACCTGTTCGTCAGCCAGTCCGCCCTCACCGGCGAATCCCTGCCGACCGAGAAGGGCTCGGCCGCGGCCGGACCCTTGGCCGTCGACCCGCTGGATCTCCCGAACGCCGTCTTCCAGGGCAGCACCGTGGTCAGCGGCTCGGGCCGGGCGCTCGCGATCAACACCGGGTTGGATACGTTCCTGGGCGAGATCTCGGTCCACCTCTCCGCCCGCAAGGAGGACACGAGCTTCGACCGGGGCGTCCGGTCCTTCGTCTGGCTCATGATCCGCTTCATGGTCGTCCTGGTCGCGGCCGTCTTCCTGATCGTCGGCCTGACCAAGCACGACTGGATCTCGGCTTTGCTCTTCGGCCTGGCGGTCGCGGTCGGGCTGACGCCCGAGATGCTGCCGATGATTATCACCGTCTGCCTCTCCAAGGGGGCGATGGCCATGTCCCGGAAGAAGGTCATCGTCAAGAAGCTGAAGTCGATCCAGAACTTCGGGGCGATCGACATCCTCTGCACCGACAAGACCGGGACCCTGACCCAAGACCGCGTGATCCTCGAGCGCTACGTCGACGTCACGAGCCGCGACAGCGAGGACGTCCTGCGCTACGCCTACATGAACAGCTATTACCAGACGGGGCTGCGGAACCTCCTCGACAACGCCATTCTAGCCCACGAGGAGCTCGACGTCGAGAAGACGGCCCGCAAGGTGGACGAGATCCCCTTCGATTTCAACCGGAAGCGGATGTCGGTGGCCATCGACTTCGAGGACACCCACGTCCTCATCTGCAAGGGCGCGGTCGAAGAGATCTACGCCGTGTGCGACCGCTACCAGATCGACGACGAAATCTTCCCCCTGATCGACATGATCAAGGCCGACCTGATGGAGGAATACCGGGACCTCAGCGGCCAGGGCTACCGGGTGATCGCCGTCGCCTACCGGGAATATCCGAACGACAAGGAGGTCTTCGCGGCCGCGGACGAGACGGGCCTCGTCCTCCTCGGCTATCTCGCTTTCCTCGACCCGCCAAAGGACTCTGCGGCCAAGGCGATCGCCGCCCTCCGGGCTTCGGGGGTCCGGGCCATGATCCTGACCGGCGACAACGACCTCGTGACCCGCAAGATCTGCCGGGACGTGGGCCTCGAGGTCAACCGCCTGGTGACGGGCCGGGAGCTCGCCGGCCTCGACGCCGCGGGATTCGACCGGGCCCTCGCCGAAGCGGAAGTCTTCGCCCACCTCAGTCCCATGCAGAAGGAGAAGATCATTCGCCGCCTGCGCGAGCTCGGCCACGTGGTCGGATTCCTGGGCGACGGCATCAACGACGCTCCGGCCCTCAAGGCCGCCGACGTCGCGATCTCGGTCGCCACGGCCATGGACGTGGCCAAGGAATCGGCCGACATCATCCTCCTCGAAAAGAGCCTCCTCGTCCTCGAGGACGGGATCATCGAGGGACGGAAGGTCTTCGCCAACATCGTCAAGTACGTCAAGATGGGCGCCAGCTCGAACTTCGGCAACATGTTCAGCGTCGTCGGGGGCAGCTATTTCCTCCCCTTCCTCCCCATGGCCCCTATCCAGGTCCTGACGAACAACCTCCTCTACGACATCTCCCAGACCGGCATCCCGACCGACAACGTCGACGCCGAGTTTCTCGAAAAGCCGCGCCGGTGGGACGTGGGGTACATCAAGAAGTTCATGCTCTTTATTGGTCCGATGAGCTCGATCTTCGACTACGCGACCTTCTTCCTGATGCTATATTTTTTCAAGTGTGCCCTGTTCGGGAAACCCGGAACTTCGGCGGCCATGAACCTCTATTATGAGAGCTTGTTCCACACCGGCTGGTTCGTCGAGTCCCTCCTGACCCAGACGCTCATCGTCCACATCATCCGGACGAACAAGGTCCCGTTCTTCCAGAGCCGGGCGAGCGGACTCATGACCCTCTCCACCCTGTCGATCATGGCCGCGGCCGTCTTTCTCCCCTATTCCCCCCTCGCCCCGTTTCTGGGATTCGTCCCGCTTCCCCCGATCTACTGGGCCTGGATCGCCGGCTTCCTCCTGGCCTACGGCGTCCTGACCCACCGCGTCAAGCGCTGGTTCACCAAGAAATTCGGAGGCTGAACATGAAGAGCCTGTTGGATGCCCTGCAGGACGGCCGCCTGGTCGAGCTGTCCGTCACGGACAAGGACAAGGCCCTTGAAAACCTCGCTCTCCTTGTCGAGGCGATCCCCGACATCGGGACGCAGATGGACATCGTCCGGGACGTCAAGGAGCGGGAGGCCCAGGCCAACACCGGCATCGGCGGCGGGGTGGCCATCCCCCACGTCCGGACCGCGCGCGAGGGCGAGCTCCTGTGCGCCGTCGGCTGGTCGCCCCAGGGGATCGACTACGGCGCTCCGGACGGGAAGAAAGTCCACCTCCTCATCATGTACTATGTTCCCGATTCCCGGCGGCCGCTTTATTTCCGGGAAGTTTCGGGGCTGGCCAAGGCCATGAAAAGGACGGAGTCCATCGAGGCCTTCGCCGGAATCGAGGACATCCAGACCGTCCGCCACAAGCTCCTCGACTGGGTGGCCCTGGCGATCGACGAGGCGGTCCCGGACGCCAAGGCCCGGATGATCAAGCTCGAGGTCCGGCAGGCCGCGGCCGTCCCGGCCGGCGCCGAGGCGGAGAAGGCCCGCCCCGCAGCCGCGATCGTCCCGTTCCGCATCCTGGCCGACGAATCCCGGCGGTTCCTGGTGCTCTCCCAGGACGCGAAGCTCATCGCCGCCCTGGAGCGGCCGGGCGAGATCGAGCGGTTGCTCGCCGCCGGGGAGGGAGCGGACGTCGAAGGCTACAAGGTCGCCCTGTTTTCGACGACCGTTTTCGCTCTCAACCGGACGGTTTACGAGGGCATGGCCGTCCGGGTATCGGCCTAGCGGCCGGAACCTCCGTTTTTTTTGGATTTTTTTCGGAAAATTTCCCGCCGCGCCTTGTCTGGCCATGGGGGGTGTGCTATAAGCGATCTGGGGAAGAACCAAGATGGCGACGTCCGAAAATTCCATCGTCGAAATCCTGGACGCGAACGTCAACCTGTTCTTGTTCTTCTCCGACATCCTCGGACGTCCGGTCGTCGGCGCCGACGGCGCGCCCATCGGCAAGATCGCCGACCTCAAGGTCAAGCTGGGCGAGCTTTTCCCCCGGGTTTCGAGCCTCGCCGTCCGGAAGCGCAGGCAGAAGGGCCTCTGGGAGCTCGACTGGCAGCAGGTCCAGGACCTGAACTCGAACGCCGTCAGCCTCAGGGCGGGGGCGGAGCAGGGGTTCCGGCCCCTGGAGGTCAAGAACGACGAGATCCTCCTCCGGGACGAGCTCCTGGATAAGCAGGTCGTGGACACCTTCGGAGCCAAGATCGAACGGGTGAACGACGTCCATCTCCTCATCGTCAAGCAGGACCTGCGGCTGGTCCACATCGATTACGGGATCCGGGGCATCATCCGGCGGCTGGGCTGGCTCCGGACCCTCGACGCCGCGACCAACTGGCTGTTCGCCTACCAGATCGGGGAGAAGATGATCTCCTGGAAATTCATCCAGCCGCTGCTCTCCGGCCTCGTCCGGGGGAGCCTGAAGCTCAATGTGACCTCCCGCAAGATCCATGAGATCCATCCTTCGGACCTGGCCGATATCATCGAAGAGCTCGACACGCTGAACCGGTCCTCCGTCTTCCGCGCCCTGGACCTCCAGACCGCCGCCCAGACGCTGGAGGAGGTCGAGGACCCCAAGCTCCAGGTCGCCCTGATCGAATCGGCGCCCGCGGACCGGGCCTCGGACATCCTCGAGGAGATGGCCCCGGACGAGGCCACCGACCTCTTGGCCGACCTGCCCGAGGAGAAGGCGCAGCGTCTCATGCGGACGATGGAGAAGCCGTCCCGGGAGGTCATCGAGGGGCTCCTCCAGTTCAAGGAAGGCACGGCGGGCAGCCTGATGACCACGGACTTCTTCGCGGTGGGGAAAGACCGGACGATCGGCGAGGCGATCGAGGAGTTCCGCAAGACGACCTATCCCCTGGAATCGGTCGCCTACATCTACGTCACGGACAAGGACGGCCGGCTGGTCGGCGTGTCCACGCTCCGGCACTTGGTCATCTGCGAGCGGGACATCCCCCTGCGGAAGCTGATGAACCCCCACCTCGTCTCCGTGACGCCCGAGGAGGACGCGGACATCGTCAAGGACCTTTTCAAGAAATACAAGTTCCTGGCCCTCCCGGTGGTGGACGAGGAGCGCCGCCTGACGGGGATCATCACCCTCAAGGACATCATGCAGGAGCGGTTCGAGGAATAATATGGCCGACGACTCTCTGAACGCCGAACCGGTGCGGAAGCGGAGCCGCTGGAAGGGCCTCCTCCTCTTCCTCGCGGTGGCCGGCCCCGGGATCATCACCTCGAACGTGGACAACGACGCCGGCGGCATCGCCACGTACTCCATGGCTGGGGCCCATTTCGGCACCAACCTGCTCTGGTCGCTCATCCCGATCATGGTCGCCCTGATCATCATCCAGGAAATGAGCGCCCGGATGGGCGTCGTGACGGGCAAAGGGCTTTCCGACCTGATCCGGGAGCGGTTCGGGGTGAAGATCACCGTCTCCCTGCTCCTCGTCCTGGTCCTGACCAACTTCGGCAACGTGATCGCCGAGTTCGCGGGCGTGGCCTCGAGCCTGGAGATTTTCCACGTGCCCAAATACGTGTCGGTGCCTCTCGCGGCCGCCGTGGTCTGGCTGATCGTCGTCAAGGGCAATTATAGATCGGTCGAGAAGATCTTCCTCTGGGCCTGCGTGTTCTACGTCACGTACATCGTCGCCGGCTTCCTGGCCAAGCCCAATTGGACGGCCGTCGGCCATACCCTGATCGCGCCGAGCTTCAAGATGTCGTCGGAGAGCCTGGGAATGATCATCGGCCTCGTAGGCACGACGATCGCCCCCTGGATGCAGTTCTACCTGCAGGCGGCCGTCGTCGAGAAGAACATCGCCCTCAAGGACTACAAGCACTGCCGGCTGGACGTGATCGTGGGCAGCTTCGTCGTGACGATCGTCGCCGGGTTCATCGTCTTGACCTGCGCCGCCACGCTCTTCAAGGCCGGCATCCGGGTCGAGACCGCGGCCGACGCCGCCCTGGCCCTCGCCCCCCTCGCCGGAAAGTACTGCGCGGCCCTGTTCGCCTTCGGCTTGCTCAACGCCTCGCTCTTCGCCGCCTCGATCCTTCCCCTGTCCACGGCCTTCGTCGTCTGCGAGGGCATGGGCTGGGAGGCCGGAGTCAACAAGAAGTTCTCGGAGGCGCCCCAGTTCTACGGGTTGTATTCCGTCCTGATCTTCTTCGGGGCGGCGATCATCCTCATCCCCGGCATCCCCCTGTTTCCGGTGATGTACATCTCCCAGGTCCTCAACGGGCTCCTTCTGCCCGTCATCCTGGTGTTCATGCTGCTTCTCATCAACAACAAAAAACTCATGGGGGCGTACACGGGCAAGCGGGCGTACAACGTCATTTCCTGGACGACCGTGGGGGTCCTCGTCGTCCTGAGCGTAGTCTATCTCGGGAGCTTGCTGGGGATCTAAACGCCCCGCCGCCGGGGCTTAAAGCTTTTTCGTCCAAACGCGGAATTTCTTGTAGAGGACGCCGCCCATCTTCTCCATTTCGGCCCGGACCTTGACGTTGCTCTCCATCTCGTGGTGGGTGTCGAGGATGTCCATGCCGGCGGCCGAGGCGGACCGGAGCATGGCCACGCCCATCATGACGTCCAGGCCGAGGCCGCGGTACTCCTTCTTGACCGCCGCGAGGAGGAGGTCGAGCTGCTTCGTCTTCTTCGCCGCCCGGAGGACCTTGATGAACCCGAACGGAACGAGCCGGCCGCGCGCCTTCTGGATCCCCTCGGTCATGTCGGGCATGGCGATGATGAATGACACAACCTGGTCCCCCTTCTTCACGATCTTGACGAACCGGGGGTCGACGATGGGCAGGTAGCGCTTGGCCAGGTCGTCCATCTCCTTGTGGTCGAGCGGCGCGTAGCCGTAGATGTTGCTGTTGACGTAGGCCTCGTTCATGAGCTCGAAGATCGGGTGGATCCAGGGCTTGAGATCCTTGCGCTTCTTGAACTCGAGGAGCGTGTAGTTGCCCTTGCGCCGGATGCGGTCGTGGATCTTGACGTAGAACTCCGGGAGCTCCTTCGGCACCGGGATTTTATAGACGTAGTAGTCGATGTCCTTCGCGTAGCCCATCTCCTCGATGTAGCGGGGCATCCACTCGAAATTGTAGTAGGTGGCGATCGTCGCCCGGTTGTCGAAGCCCTCGATGATCCAGCCCTCCGGGTCCTGGTCGGAAAAGCCGTAGGGCCCGATGATCCGCGTCGCGCCCTTCGGCCGGGCCCAGTCCTCGACCGCCCGGACCAGGGCCTGGAAGAGCGCCATGTCCTCGCCGCACTCGAGATAGGCGAACCGGGCGATGTCCTCCTTCCGGTAGGCGTTGAATCGCTTGTTGATGATGCCCATCACCCGGCCAACGACTTCGCCGCCGCGGCGCGCGAGGAAGAGGACGACATCGCAATAGTCGAAGGCCTTGTTCCGCTTCCGGGTGAAATATTTCTTGTCGTCCATATAGAGGGGGTGGACCCAGTTCTTGTGCCCGGCATGGATTTTCTCGGGGAGATAGATGAACGTCTTGAGTTCGGCGGGGGTTTTGACCTCCCGGATGTCGATGCTCATGCGGCCCTTCCTTCCTTCCGGTGTTTCCGAATAGATCTGTTATCCTACAAACAGGGGTAAAAATCAACTTTTTCCGGGCGCCGGCGGGGGGCGCCCGGGGCCCGTTTCATGTATAATAGGAAGGAAAAAGTCCTTCACGAGGAGACGACCATGACACGCACAAAGAGCGCCTTTCTCGCCGCGGCCGCCCTGCTTACCCTGGCCCTGGCCCCCTTCGCCCGCGCCCAGGAGGCCGACGCCGAAAACTGCAAAGACCATCCGCTGCTCTCGCGGATGAAGAATTTCTACATCACCGAATGCGAAAAGCGGTTCGATGCCGTCGAATTCAATCTCGCGGACGGTGCCACGAAAAGCTTGGAGGGCCAGAAAACGAAGGTCCGTTACGGCCTCCAGGAGAACATCGCGAGGCCGAGCCTTCTCCAGATCCGGAGGAATTACGGCAACGCGGTGAAAGCGATCGGCGGCGCGGTCCTCTACGACGGGGACAACGAAGCAACGTTCCGGGTGGCCAAGAACGGGAAGGACATCTGGGTCAAGGTCGAGGTCTGGAACGACGGCCAGAATTACGACTTGACCATCCTCGAGATCGAGGCCATGTCGCAGGAAGTCACGGCCGACGCCATGTACGACGCCCTCTCCAAGGACGGGTTCCTGGCGCTCTACATCAATTTCGACACGGGGAAATCCGACATCAAGCCCGAGTCCCAGGGAACGGTCGGGCAGATCGCGGCCCTGATGGTGGCCCATCCCGAGCTGAAGCTGAGCATCGAAGGCCATACCGACAACGCCGGAACGCCCGCCGCCAACAAGACCCTGTCCGAGGCCCGGGCCCGGGCGGTCATGGCCGCCGTGGTCAAGGCCGGGGTCGGCGCCGCGCGCCTCGCGGCCGTCGGCTGGGGCCAGGAAAAGCCGCTCGCCGACAACCGGAGCGAGGACGGCCGGGCCAAGAACCGCCGCGTCGAAATCGTCAAAAAATAGCGGCGTTCGCCGCCCCGATCGTCTCCCCGGGCCGCCCGAAAACAGGGCCGTTGTCCGGTTCTGGAAAAATCTGTGGATCGCCTGAGGACGGAGTGTGAAAATCAGTTGACAAACTTTTTTTTGCTTATTAGAATGAGTTTTAATTATGGGGATTAGGCTAGTAACCCTATAATTTTAGTAGAGTTAAGAGAAGGGTCGCCCTCAACGTAGCCGACGCATTTTCCGCCTCCGCCTAGCACCGCTCCAAGCGCGGGAAACGGCATATCGCGGGGCAAACCCAAGCCCTTCCCTGCGCCACCGGATGCGCTGAAAGCCTGCAATGAACATTGAGACAATAACCCTGCTCACGGTTTTTGTCCCAATCGTCGGCTCCTTGACCATCCCGCTCGTAGGGCTCCTCTCCAAGTCCGCGCGGTCGGCCTGGGCCGTCGTCCTGGGCGCCGTCACCGCGTTCCTGCCCATGCTCCTCATCCCCACGGCCCTGGCGGGCGGCGAGACCATCCTCCGGAAAGCGTTCGTTCTGGGACTGGACTTTGTCCTGATCATCGACCCCCTGTCGATCTTCATGGCCATCGTCTCCTCGTTCGTCGGATTCCTGATCATCGTCTATTCGCTCGGGTACATCCGCCACGAAGAGAATCAGAACGAATATTACCTTCTGGTGGTCCTCTTCATAGGATCGATGATGGGGCTGGTTTTTTCGGGGAACCTGATATTCCTGTACGTCTTCTGGGAGATCATCGCCATCTGCTGCTGGCGGCTCATCGGCTTCTACCGGGTGAAGGAGTTCGTCCGCAAGGCCGACAAGGCCTTCCTGGTCACCTTCTTCGGGGCCGTGGTCATGCTCCTGGGGTTCGTCCAGATCTTCGGTAAGACGGGCACCTTCGACCTGACCGCGATGCGCGGGGCGGTGATCCCGGGGAGCGCCGTGCTGCTCATTCTCGTCGGCCTGTTCAGCAAGTCGGCCACGGTGCCGCTGCACACCTGGCTGCCGGACGCCGGCGTCGCGCCGAGCACGGTCACGGCCCTGCTCCACGCGGCCGTGCTGGTCAAGATCGGCGTTTACGCCTACGCCCGCATCTTCCTCTACGCCTTCCCCCTTCCCGGCGCCTGGCCGAAAGTCATCCCGGTCGTGGCCGTCGTCTCGAGCCTGGTCGCGGCCGCCGCGGCCTTGGTCGAAACCGACTTCAAGCGCATCCTGGCCTACTCGACGGTTTCCCAGATCGGCTACATCTTCCTCGGCTTCAGCATGGCCAACGAGGCGGGGGTCTCGGGCTCGCTCCTCTTCATCCTGATGCACGGGCTGGCCAAGGCCGGCCTCTTCCTCTGCGCCGGGATCGTCATCCACGCGACGCACAAGCGGGACATCCGGGAGATGGGCGGCCTGATCAAGACCATGCCCTTCACCGGGGTGGCCTTCCTCGTCTGCGCCCTCTCGGTCATCGGCATCCCGCCCTTCGGCGGGTTCTTCTCCAAGTTCCTGGTTATCATGGGCACGGTCAAGGCCGGCCAGGTCGGCCTCGCGGCCGTGGCCCTCTTCACGGCGCTCCTGACGATGCTCTACCTGCTGAAGGTCTTCAGCCTGGTCTTCCTGGGTGAGGCCAAGTCCCCCGCCCCCGAAAAAACGAAATCCATGGTCTTCGTCGTCAGCCTGCTGGCCGTCCTCTCGCTCGCGGCGGGCATCCTCGTCGCCTACCCGACGAAGATCGTCCAAGCCGCGACGACCCATATCCTGGGGATGCTCAAATGACGCCCAATACCCTTTTATGGCCCATCCTCCTGCCCGCCCTTGCGGCCGTAGTCTCGCTGGTCATCCCCTCCCGGGTCAAATGGATCCGGGAAGGGATCTCCCTCCTCGCCTCGGCCGTGATGCTCTATCTCGGGTTCGCCCTGTTCGCGGTCAAGAACCTTGAGCTCCGCATCCCCTGGATGGGGCAAGGCATCAATTTCGACCTACGCCTGTTCCACTTCTCGGCCTTCATCCTCCTCGGCCTCTCCGGGTTCCTGTTCCTGATCACGCTCTATTCGACCGTCAAGATGAAAGGCCACCCCCGCATCCGGGAATATTACGCCTACGTCCTCCTGTCGGCCGCCCTGGCCAACGGGGCGGTGCTCGCCGACAACTTCGTGCCCCTGGTCTTTTTCTGGGAAGGCCTCCTCGTGACCTTGTACGGCCTGATCACCCTCGGCCGGAAAGAGGCCAACCGGACGGCGGTCAAGGCCTTCATCATCAGCGGCCTGTGCGACTTCTGTATGATCCTGGGCATCGGCATCCTGTGGGCCCAGACCGGCACCCTGACCCTGTCCCAAATCTCGGTCAAGCCCGAGGGCCTGGCCGTGGCGGCCTTCATCCTGATGATGATCGGGGCCATCGGCAAGGCGGGGGCCATGCCCTTCCACACCTGGATCCCGGACGCGGCGATCGACGCCCCGGTGACCTTCATGGCCTTCATGCCGGCGGCCTTCGAAAAGCTCCTCGGGATCTACCTCCTGGCCCGGATCACCCTCGACCTGTTCAAGCTCGAAAAAGGGTCGGGCCTGTCCCTCGTCATGATGATCATCGGCGCCGTGACCATCGTTTTCGCGGTCATGATGGCCCTCATCCAGAAGGACCTCAAGCGCCTGCTCTCCTACCACGCCGTGAGCCAGGTCGGATACATGATCCTGGGCATCGGCACGGCCATTCCGATCGGCATCGCCGGCGGGATCTTCCACATGATCAACCACGCCATGTACAAGTCCGGGCTCTTCCTGAGCGCCGGCTCGGTCGAATACCGGACCGGGACGACCGAGCTCAAGAAGCTCGGCGGCCTGAGCAAGGTCATGCCCCTGACCGCGGCCGGCTTCACGGTCTGCGCCCTGGCGATTTCGGGCGTCTGGCCGCTCAACGGCTTCGTCTCCAAGGAGATGATCTTCCACGGCGCTCTCGAAAGCGGCTACACGATCTTCGCCATCGCCGCCTGGGTCGGCGCGATCTTCACCTTCGCCTCCTTCCTCAAGGCCGGCCACTCCGTGTTCTTCGGCCCGCGCTCCGAGGAAAACCCCGTGGCCGCGCCGATCAAGGAAAGCCCGGCCCCGATCGTCATCCCGATCCTGATCCTGGCGCTCCTCTGCATCACCTTCGGCGTGGCGAACAAGCTGCCGCTCACGACCTTCATCCAGCCCATCCTCGAGGGCCACGTCGAGGCGGGCGAGTCCATCGACTTCACGGGCCACGCCCTGTCCGTCTTCAATCCCGTGGCCGGGATCTCGATCCTCTGCCTGCTCCTGGCGCTCGGCCTGCATTTCTTCGGCTGGAAGCGCGGCGGCAAGAAGGCCTACCTGGCCTCCGAACCCGTCCACAAGTTCCCGGTGATCCATACGATCTACGACTGGGCCGAGAACCGGGTCTTCGACCTCTACGAGCAGGGGGTCATCGTCCTCAACGGGCTGGCCGTCGTCCTGTACCGGGGGATCGACCGGCCGATCGACTTCGTCTACGAGAAGGTCGTCACGAAAACGGGCGAGGCCTTCTCCGGTCTCCTGCGCAAAGCCCACACCGGCCACTATGCCAATTACCTGGCCTGGTGCCTGGGCGGGCTGATCGTGATCGCCGTCCTGATCAACGCTCTGATCAAATGACATCGCAAGAATAGAGGAGGACCTTTGATTTTTCTGTTTATCGGTTTGCCTCTCGTGGTCGCCGCCTTCATGCCTTTGATCGGGAAGATCTCCAAGAAATTTCTGCCCGATCTCCTGGCGAACGCCGTCTTCCTCGTTCTGCTCGTCCTGGCCGCGACGAGCGGCCGGCAGCTGATCGCCGCGGGGCCGGTGCTGCAGAGCCTGTCGTGGCTGGGCGAGCCCGTCGCGGTCCAGATCGCGGTGGACGGCTTCAGCCTGCTCATGCTCATGGCCATCGCCCTCGTCACGCTGTGCGTCGGCCTGTACTCCATCAACTACATGACTCCCTACGGCTCGAAGGCCAATTATTACGCCCTGCTGCTGATGATGGTGACCGGGATGAACGGGCTCGTGCTCGTCACGGACCTGTTCCAGGTGTATCTGTTCCTCGAAGTGGCCGCCATCGCCTCGTACGCCCTGGTCGCCTACGGATTGGAGCACGACGAGCTCGAAGCCTCGTTCAAGTACCTGATGTTATCCGTCGTCGCCTCCGCCGCCGTCCTGATCGGGATCGCCATTCTGTTCGGCATGACGGGCAGCCTCGGCTTCGCCGGCGTGGCCGACGCCCTCCGCGGCCTGGATTCCAAGCTGGCCGTCGGGGCCTGCGCCGCCCTGTTTCTCATGGGCTTCGGCCTCAAGGCCGCCTTGATCCCGTTCCACGCCTGGCTCCCGGACGCCCACCCTTCGGCCCCGGCCCCCATCTCGGCCATGCTGTCGGGCCTGCTCATCAAGGTGTCCGGCGTGTACGCCCTGACCCGGATTTTCTTCAACGTATTCGGCCTCGCGCCCGGCGCTTGGCTGTCCCAGATCCTGATGGGTCTCGGGATCGTCTCGGCCGTGATCGCGGCCTTCCTGGCCATCGGCCAGAAGGACCTGAAGCGGATGCTGGCCTACTCCTCGATCAGCCAGGTCGGCTACGTCGTCCTGGGGATCGGGATCGGCACCCCGCTCGGCGTCGCCGGCGGGCTCTTCCACCTCTTCAACCACGCCCTGGCCAAGAGCCTCCTGTTCTTGAACTCGGGGTCGGTCCAGCAGGCTACCGGGACGCGCAACCTGGACGAGATGGGCGGCTTGGCCAAGCGGATGCCCGTGACCGCGGCCACGAGCCTCGTCGGCTCGCTTTCGATCGCCGGTGTCCCGCCCCTCGGGGGGTTCTGGAGCAAGCTGATCATCATCATGGCCCTGGTCCAGGCGGGCCACGGCGTCCTGGCCGTGGCGGCCGTGCTGGCCAGCGTCGTGACGCTCTGGTACTACCTGGTCATCCAGCGCAAGGCCTTCTTCGGCAAGCTCGACGAAAAGTGGAAGGCCGTCAAGGAGGCCCCCTTCTGGATGACGGCCGCGACGGTCATCCTGGCCCTGCTCGTCATCGGCACGGGGATCTTCTTCTCCGCCATCTTCAAAACCTGGATCCAGCCCGCCTCGGACGCGCTGGCCAAGGGGTTCTAACCATGAACGGACAAATACCTCTCCTCTGCGGGGTCGTCCTGTTCTGCGCCCTGGCGATCCTGGCCAAGGACCTCATCAAGGCCGCCATCAGCCTGGCCGTGGCCAGCGTCCTGCTCGGTATCCTGTTCTTCACGATGAACGCCCCCTATGCCGGCGTCTTCGAGATCTCGGTCGTGGCGGGCCTGATCACGGTCCTGTTCATGCTGACCATCGCCCTGACCAAGGCCGAAGACGAGGTCAGGGAGCGCCGGTGGGTCAAGATCGTCGCGGCGGGGGCCGAGAGCGGGTCGTTCGGGGACGTTTTGTGGAAGCAGCGGACGTTCGACCTGATCGGTCAGCTGGCCGTCATCCTGGCCGGCGTCTTCGCCGTGCTGGCGCTCTTCCGAAAGAAGGACAAACATGATTGACACCTGGCTCCTCTTCCTCGGATTCGCGGCCGGCCTCCTCTTCATCGGCCTGTACGCTCTCCTGACCATGAAGAACATGATCAAGCTCTTCATCGGCTTCGAGGTCATGAGCAAGGGCGTGAGCTTGGCCCTCCTCGCCACGGGTTTCGCCAAGAGCAACATCCTCCTGGCCCAGAGCCTGGTCATCACCTTCATCGTGGTCGAGGTCAGCCTCGTGGCCACGGCCCTGGCGATCATCGTCAACGTGACCCGGCACACCCAGAGCCTGGACATCCGCAACCTGACGAAACTGAAAGGGTAACCCATGAAAGCGTTCGATTATCTCCTCTCCCTGCCCGTGGCCTTCCTCCTCTTCACTGGGATCGCCGCCCTGATCTACCTCCTGGGCAAGCGCATGGCCCCCAAGCTGAACAAGGCGGGCGGCAAGCTCACGACCTACGCCTGCGGCGAGGACATCCCGGGGGTCAAGATCCAGTTCGGCTACCGGCTCTTCTTCTTCATCGCCCTGTTCTTCACCATCATGCACGTCGCGGCCCTCATGATCGCGACCGTCCCGGCCGGGAAGATCGTCTGGTTCGCCGTCCTCTACCTGGCCGTGATCTTTCTCTCCATCATGGCCCTCGTGACAAGGAGTTGACATGTTGAATCGTCTCGTCCGCTGGTCCCGGATCAAGTCTCCCTGGATCCTGCATTTGAACTCGGGCGCATGCAACGCCTGCGACATCGAGATCGTGGCCGCGCTCACCCCCCGCTTCGACATAGAGCGGTTCGGCGTTCTCCTGAAAGCCACCCCGCGCCACGCGGACGTCATCGTCGCCACCGGACCGGTGACCCGGCAGATCAAGGACCGGATCATCCGCATCTACGAGCAGACCCCCGAGCCGAAGTTCGTCGTGGCCGTCGGCGCCTGCGCCATGTCCGGCTGCGTCTACCGGGGCGCCTACAACAGCCTGGGCGGCCTGGACCAGGTCATCCCGGTCACGGCCTACGTCCCCGGCTGCCCCGCCCGGCCCGACGCCATCCTGGACGGCGTGGTGAAGCTGTTGGGAACGCTTTAGGATTCGAGGACCCCATGACCGACCTTGAGAGACTCGAAAGTTTGAAAACGGCCCTCGGCGGCTCGATCGTCGAGATCACGAACCCGGCCCGGCGGCGGATCTTCGTCGCCGTCGACCGGGCGAACCTCGCCGCGGTGATGACGACCCTCCGCGACCGCTTGGGCTTCATTTACATCGCCACGATCAGCGGCGTGGACGCGGGCGAGGCCTATGAGATCCTGTACCACATGGCCGACGCCCACGGCAACGTGAACATCCGGACCCGGGTCCCGAAGGCCGACGGCCACGTGACCAGCATCACCCCGATCATCCCGGGCGCGATCTTCTACGAGCGCGAGCTCCAGGACATGTTCGGCCTCGTCGTCGACGGCCTCCCCGATCCGCGGCCCCTGATCATGCCCGACGACTGGCCGGCCGGCAACTACCCGCTGCGCAAGGACTGGAAGTTCGAGCGGCCCGCGGAGATCATCCCCGGAGGGAAAAAATGAAGTTCAACCTCCCCATCGGACCCCAGCATCCGGCCCTCAAGGAACCGATCAGCCTGCGGATGACGGTCGAAGGCGAGGTCATCCGCGACGCCGACCTCCGGCTCGGCTACAACCACCGCGGCCTGGAAAAGCTCGCCGAAGAGAAGAACTGGACCCAGAACATCTACCTGGTCGAGCGGATCTGCGGGATCTGCTCCCATTCCCATTCCACCTGCTACGTCCAGGGCGTCGAGAAGCTGATGGAGATCGAGCCGCCCAAGCGGGGGGCCTACATCCGCTACCTCGTCTCCGAGCTCGAGCGCATCCACAGCCACCTCCTCTGGCTGGGGGTCGCCGGCCACGAGGCGGGCTTCGACTCGTTCTTCATGTACACCTGGCGCGACCGCGAGGTCGTCATGGACCTCCTGGAGATGATCTCCGGCAACCGGGTCCACTACGCCATGAACACCCTCGGCGGCGTCCGCCGCGACCTCGACGGGACCTTGATCCGGAAGATCCTCGACGGCCTCGTCGTCCTCAAGCAGCGGACCGAATACTACTTCAAGCTCGGCGCCTCCGAGCCTACGTTCGTCGGACGGCTGGCCGGCGTCGGCTACCTCTCCAAGGAGAAAGCGATCGCCCTGAGCGCCGTCGGTCCGATGGCTCGCGCCTCGGGCATCACGGCCGACGTCCGCAAGGACGACCCGCATGCCGTCTACGACGAGGTGCCGTTCGACGTCTGTTCGGCCGACTCCTGCGACGTCCTCGGCCGGACCGTCGTCCGGATCAAGGAGCTCTTCGAGAGCTACAAGATCTGCGAGTTCCTCCTCAAGAACCTCCCGGCCGGCGACATCGCGGTCAAGGCCCCCAAGAAGGCCAAGCCGAACGAGGTCGTCAGCCGCTACGAAGCGCCCCGCGGCGAGAACATCCACTACATCAAGAGCAACGGCACGGACAAGCCCGAGCGGCTCAAGGTCCGGGCCCCGACGCTGGCCAACTACCCGGCGACGATCGAGATGCTCAAGAACGGGTTCATCGCCGACATCCCCCTGATCTTCGCCGCCATCGACCCCTGCATCTGCTGCGCCGAGCGGACAGTCGAGCTCGTCAACGCCCGGTCGGGCGAGGAGCGGATCGTGCGGTTCGGCGAGCTCCGGAAGCTCGCCGCCGAG